>NZ_JBSFKQ010000006.1:0-240690 GCF_053598615.1 Kitasatospora sp. NPDC001095
GGACGCTTCCTTCGGACCGCCTTCCAGCGGACCCTCCGGGCTTCGTTCTTTCGTGTTTCCAGCTTATCAGACGCTTTCCGCTCCATTTACCGGAGTTTCATTCATCGGATTCGCTTTCCGCTTTGCCGCCCCGGTCTCCCGCGGCGACTCCGGAACTGTACGGGGACGGACCCGCCACATGCAAATCGTCCCGCCCCGCTGTCGCGGGACGGGACGATCCGTCGTTCGAGCGCCGTCAGGCGCGGCCCATCTCCTCGACGACGGCCGCCGCGAAGGCGTCGATGTCGGCCTCCGTGGTGTCGAAGGCGCACATCCAGCGGACCTCGCCGGTGTGCTCGTTCCAGAAGTAGAAGCGGTAGCGCTTCTGGAGTCGCTCGCTCACCTCACGCGGGAGGATCGCGTACACCGCGTTCGCCTGGACCGGGCGGACGACCTCGACGCCGTCGATCTTCCGGACCGCGGCCTCCAAGCGGCGGGCCATCGCGTTGGCGTGGCCGGCGTTGCGGAGGTAGAGGTCGCCGGAGAGCAGCGCCTCGAACTGGACGGAGACGAAGCGCATCTTCGAGGCGAGCTGCATCGAGGTCTTGCGCAGGTACTTGATGTTGCGCACCCGCTCCGGGTTGAGCACCACCACGACCTCGCCGAACAGCAGGCCGTTCTTCGTCCCGCCGAAGGAGAGCACGTCGACGCCCACGTCCGTGGTGAAGGCGCGCAGCGGCAGGTCGAGCGAGGCGGCGGCGTTGGCCAGGCGGGAGCCGTCCACGTGGACGAGCATGCCCAGCTGGTGGGCGTGCTCGGTGATCGCGCGGATCTCGTCGGCAGTGTAGAGGGTGCCGAGCTCGGTGCTCTGGGTGATGGAGACCGCGAGCGGCTGCGCGCGGTGCTCGTCGCCGAAGCCCCAGGCCTGCTGGTCCAGCAGCTCGGGGGTGAGCTTGCCGTCCGGGGTGGGGACGGTGAGCAGCTTGATGCCGCCCATCTTCTCCGGCGCGCCGCCCTCGTCCACGTGGATGTGGGCGGTCTCGGCGCAGACCACCGCGCCCCAGCGCGGGAGCAGCGACTGGAGGGCGACCACGTTGGCACCGGTGCCGTTGAAGACGGGGTAGGCCTCGGCCTTCTCGCCGAAGTGGCGGCGGAAGACCTCCTGGAGGTGCTCCGTGTAGTCGTCCTCGCCGTAGGCGACCTGGTGGCCGCCGTTGGCGAGGGCGATCGCGGCGAGGATCTCCGGGTGGACGCCGGCGTAGTTGTCGCTGGCGAAGCCCCGGACGGCGGGGTCGTGCCGCCGTACCGCGTCCGTACGGGTGGGGTCGGTCATCGTGGGGTCAACCACAGGTGCTGTCCGTTCAGTTCTGCTGCGGGGCGGTCCCAGAGGCCCGCGAGGTGTCCGGCGAGGTCGGCGGTGTCGGTGAAGCCGGCGAACTTCGCCTCCGGCTTCTCGGCCCGCATCTCGGGGCTGACCAGCGCCTTGATGACCAGGATCGCAGCCGCCGCGGTGGGCTCGCCGTCGGGGTCGGTGGTCTCCTTCTTGAAGGAGTCGGCCATGGCGAGGGTCCACGCCTCGGTGGCGGCCTTGGCGGCCGCGTAGGCGGCGCCGCCGGCGGTGGGCTTGTGCGCGGCCGAGGCGGAGATCATGGCGTAGCGGCCGGCGGTGCTGCGGACCAGCGCGGGCTGGAAGGCCAGCGAGGTGTGCTGGAGGGTGCGCACGACGGTGTCGTGCAGGAAGTCCCAGTCGTCCAGCCGGGTGTCGAAGAAGGTCTTGCTGCCGCGCCAGCCACCGACCAGGTGGAACAGGCCGTCGACGTGGCCGTGCTCGGACTCGAGGTGGTCGGCCCAGTCGTGGACCTCCTGCGGGTCGAGCAGGTCGATCACCTGGCCGCTGACCTTGGCTCCGCGGACGGCCACCCGGGTGGCGTCCAGGGCGGACTCCAGCCGCTGGGCGTCGATGTCGGCGCCGATGACGGTGGCGCCGTCGGCGGTGAGACGGCGCAGCACCGCGCGGCCGGCCGGGCCACTGGCTCCGGCGACGGCGATGACCTTGCCGGCCAGCGGGGCGTTGGTGGAGGTGGTCACGCGGCGGCTCCCTGGATCCCGGCGCCGGTGATGCCGGCGGTGGCGGCGATGACGCCGCTCAGCTTCTTGTTGAGGGCCTCGTAGAACATGCTCAGCGGGAACTCGTCCGGGAGCACGGCGTCGCACAGGGCCTTGTTGAGGGCCTTGCCATCGGTGATGTCGAGCGGCAGGGCCTCGGTGCCCTTCGCCCAGGTGGAGGCCGGGTGCGGGGTGAGGTAGCGGGAGACCAGCTCGTAGGCGGCGATCCAGTGGGCCGACTTGGGCCGGTCGATGCCGTCGCGGTAGAGGGTCTCGATCTCGGCGCAGAGCGCGTTGGTGACCTGCTGGGCGCGCTCCCAGTCGATGCTGAGGCGGTTGTCGCGCCAGCGCAGCGCGTCGTGCTTGTGCAGGTAGGCGAAGAGCAGCTGGCCGCCCATGCCGTCGTAGTTGCGCACCCGGTCGCCGGAGACCGGGA
Organism: Kitasatospora sp. NPDC001095; assembly: GCF_053598615.1. Lineage (NCBI taxonomy): Bacteria > Bacillati > Actinomycetota > Actinomycetes > Kitasatosporales > Streptomycetaceae > Kitasatospora > Kitasatospora sp. NPDC001095. The sequence goes on from NZ_JBSFKQ010000006.1 coordinate 2,522, forward strand.
AGCGGAACAGGCGGTCGAAGAGGACCGCGTACTGGACGTCGCGGGCGTGCGGGTTGCCCTCGGCCTCCAGCTGCACCGCCTCCTTGAAGGTGGTGAGGTCGCAGCGGAGCTCCTCCAGGCCGTACATCCAGAACGGGCTGCGCTGCTTGATCATGAAGGGGTCGAACGGCAGGTCGCCGTGGCTGTGGGTGCGGTCGTGGATGAGGTCCCACAGGACGAAGGTCTCCTGCGCGCGCTGCTGGTCCTCGAGCAGGCCCTCGGCGTCTGCCGGGATCTCCAGGCCGAGCTGCTGGACGGCGCTGGTGGAGACGGCGCGGAAGCGGGCCGCCTCGCGGTCGCAGAAGATGCCACCCCAGGTGAAACGTTCCGGCGCCTTGCGCACGGCGACCGTCTCGGGGAAGAGCACGGCGGAGTTGGTGTCGTAGCCGGCGGTGAAGTCCGTGAAGGTGATCGGCACGAACATCGGGTTGTCGAAGCGGGTGCGCTCCAGCTCGGCCAGCCAGTCGGGCCACACGACGCGCAGCAGGACGGCTTCCAGGTTGCGGTCCGGGTTGCCGTTCTGGGTGTACATCGGGAAGACGACCAGGTGCTCGAGCCCGTCCTCGCGCTGGTCCGCGGGGTGGAAGGCGAGCAGCGAGTCCAGGAAGTCGGGCTCGCGGTAGCCGGTGTCGGCCCACTTGGCGAGGTCCGCGTCGACGGCGGCGAGGTAGGCGGCGTCGTGCGGGAAGTTCGGGGCGAGCTCCTCGACGGCGGCGCGGACGGTGGCGACCAGCGGGTCGACCGTGTGCCGCTGGACGGCGGACAGGTCGATCGAGCCGTCCTTCGACTGGAGCGGGCGCAGCGTCTCGACGGCCTCCTTCAGGCGCAGCCAGGCCGGGTGGCCGGCGAGGGTCGAGACCGGGGCGTCGGCCGCCACAGCGAGCCTTGGCGAAAGATTCTGCATCGTGGACTCACTTCGACAGGAGTTATTTCAACGAGCACACCATAAGTACGAAAGGTTCTCCTGTTCAAGGGGGGCAGGACCGGCAAAACTCCGGTGCACTGCCGCTCGGGCGTCGAAACCTTCGGCGGGAAGCGGGTTGTCCGGCATGTGGACTGTGATCTGGATGTTCTGGACAGATGTGCCGATCTGATGCGAACCTCCCGGCATGCTCCCGGCGGTGATCACGGTGGTCGAAAGCCACGACGGCCCCTTCCGGGCGCCCTCCCGTCGGCACGTCCACGGTCGGCACGTCTGCCGTCGCCGTCGCGCGCGCGGCCTGCGCTGCCGCTGTCGCCGCTGTTGTTGACCGGTTTGCCGCCGACCCGGCTGCCGCCGGTCCGGCTCGGGGGGCGCCGCGGACGCGCGCCCGTACGCCGACCATGCCGCGTGTGTTCCGGCGCCGCCACCGGGGGGAAGTGACCCGCCGGGATGCGGGCCGCCCGTCGCGCCTTCCCGTGCCCTCCTCGTTTCCCGTCCCCCGCCGGTCCTTCCCTGGAGCCCCGTCATGACCCTCCGCAAGCCGTCCGCCGTACTGCCCGTCGCCGCGCTGGTCGCCGCCGCGGCCGTGCTGACCGCCTGCGCACCGCAGGACTCGAAGTCCGACGCCGCCTCCGGTGCCTCGGGCGCGGCCGGTTCCGCGGCGGGCTGCGCGCCGGGGGCGCTGGCGACTCGCACCGCCGGGACGCTGACCATCGGCACCGACAAGCCCGCGTACGACCCGTGGTTCTCCGAGGACAAGCCGGAGAACGGCAAGGGCTTCGAGTCCGCCGTGGCCTACGCGGTCGCCGAGAAGCTCGGCTACCCGAAGGAGAAGGTCAGCTGGGTGGTCGCGCCGTTCAACAAGGCGACCGCGCCGGGCGCCAAGGACTTCGACTTCGACATCAACCAGGTGTCCGTCAGCGACGAGCGCAAGCAGGCGGTGGACTTCTCCTCCGGCTACTACGACGTGCGCCAGACCGTCATCGCGCTGAAGAACTCCAAGGCGGCGGGCGCGAAGAGCATCGCCGACCTCAAGGGCACCAAGCTGGGCGCACAGGTCGGCACCACGAGCCTGGAAACCATCACCGACACCATCAAGCCGAGCATCCAGCCGGCCGTCTTCGACTCCAACGACCTGGCCAAGGCCGCGCTCAAGAACGGCCAGATCGAGGCCCTCGTGGTGGACCTGCCGACGGCCTTCTACATCACCGGCGCCGAGGTGCCCGAGGCCCAGGTGGTCGGCCAGTTCGAGGCGACCGCGAAGGCCGAGCAGTTCGGCCTGGTGCTGGACAAGGGCTCCAGGCTGACCGGCTGCGTCTCGCAGGCGGTGGATGCGCTGCGCGCCGACGGCACGCTGGCGAAGCTGGAGAAGCAGTGGCTCTCCGACGCCGTCTCGGCACCGGTGCTGAAGTGAGCGCTGATCTGGCCCCCGAACTGAGCGGGGAGTCCTCCGGCGGCGCGGGTTCGAGCGGCGCGGGTTCGGTGGAGCTCGCCAAGGCGCCGGCCGTCGAGGACGGCTACCGCCCGTCCGAGCGCCGGCTGGCGCACGAGGCGTACCGGCGTTCCCGGGCCCGCCGCTCGGCGTTGATCGCCACCGCCTCGACCCTGGTGACGGCCGTGGTGCTGTACCTGCTGGTCGTCAACTCCCCCGGCTGGGAGGTGACTCGGCGGACCTTCTTCAACCTCGACTACGCCCGCCAGGCGCTGCCCGAGGTGTTGCGGGGGCTGCGGCTGAACCTTGAGCTGATGCTCGGCTGCGGGGCGCTGATCCTGCTGTTCGGGCTGCTGCTGGCGGTGCTGCGGACGCTGCGCGGGCCGGTCTTCCTGCCGGTGCGGCTGCTGGCCACCGCGTACGTGGACTTCTTCCTCGGGCTGCCGATGATCATCTGCCTGCTGGTGATGATCACCGGGGTGCCGGCGCTGCGGCTGACCGGGGTGACGACCGATCCGCTGCTGCTGGGCGGTGCGGCGCTGGTGCTGACGTACTCGGCGTACGTGTCGGAGGTGTTCCGCTCCGGCATCGAGTCGGTGCACCCCAGCCAGCGGGCCGCGGCCCGGTCGCTCGGGCTGACCAACGCGCAGGCGATGCGGTACGTGGTGCTGCCGCAGGCCGTCCGGCGCGTGGTGCCGCCGCTGCTCAACAACCTGGTGAGCCTCCAGAAGGACACCGGGCTGGTCTCGATCGGCGGCGCGATCGACGCGGTGTACGCGGCGAAGATCATCGCGGCGCGGTCGTTCAACTTCACGCCGTACCTGGTGGCGGGGCTGGTGTTCATCGTGCTGACCATTCCGCTGACCCGGTTCGCCGACTGGCTGACCGCCCGGATGAACCGCCGCCAGACACAGGGAGGTGCGGTGTGACGTCGAGCGAGGTGCTCCGGCTGGAGTCGGTGCGCAAGACCTTCGGCGGCCAGGTGGTGCTGCGCGACGTGGACATCACCGTGGCCGAGCACTCGGTGACGGCGCTGATCGGGGCCTCCGGCTCCGGCAAGTCCACGCTGATGCGCTGCGTCAACCTGCTGGAGGGGATCGACGACGGGGCGATCTTCCTGGACGGCGAGGAGATCACCGATCCGCGCACGGACGAGGACGCCGTGCGGCGCCGGATCGGCGTGGTGTTCCAGTCGTACAACCTGTTCCCCCATCTGACGGTGCTGGAGAACATCACGCTCGCGCCGCGCCGGGTGCACCGGGTCGCCCGGGCCGAGGCGCAGACGCGGGCGCTGGAACTGCTCGACCGGCTCGGGCTGGCGGCCAAGGCCAAGGAGTACCCGGACCGGCTCTCGGGCGGGCAGCAGCAGCGCGTCGCCATCGTGCGCGCGCTGGCCACCGGGCCGCGGCTGCTGCTCCTGGACGAGATCACCGCGGCGCTCGACCCGGTGCTGGTCGGCGAGGTGCTGTCGGTGGTGCGGGACCTCAAGGACCAGGGGATGACGATGGTCCTCTCCACCCACGAGATGGGGTTCGCCCGCGAGGTCGCCGACCAGGTCTGTTTCCTGGACGGCGGGGTGGTGCTCGAACAGGGGCCGCCGGAGCAGGTGTTCGGCGATCCGCAGGAGGAGCGGACCCGGCGGTTCCTCAGCCGGGTGGTCGCCTCGGGGCGGCTCCAGGGCTGAGCGCCCCTCGCGCCGGAGGCGGCCTTGGGGTGCGGCCGGGTGTGCGGCAGGTGTGCGGCCGGGGCCTTCGCAACGGTGGGCACTACCGTGCGCCCCCGTACGCGCTCTGGTCGCGCGCTGCCGGGTGCGGTGATCGTGGACCGGACGTCCGTCGCCGCGCACGGGGGTCGGCGAACAGGCGACAGCTGACGGACGACGGATGACAGCTGACAAGTGACAGCTGACAGATTTCATCATCTGTTCGCTGAACGCTGTTCGTCGTCGGCTGTCGTCTGTCGGCTGCCATCTGTCCGCTGTCGTCTGTTCGCCCCCCGTCGCCCACCGCCCCGGGAGGCCGCCGTTGCACGGACCCACCCTGGTCAACTGGCTCCTCGCCCTCCTCGCCGCCGGGGCCGGCACCTCCTGCCTGACCCGGCTTCGCCACTCCCCCTGTGCCCCGGGCGGCACGCACCGACCGCTCGCCCGGGAGTCCGACGCCGCCGAGGCCCTGATGGGGCTCGGCATGGCCGCGATGGCCATCACCGGCGCCACCGTCCCACCCGCCGTCTGGGCCGGACTCTTCGGCCTCCCCGCCGCCGCCTTCCTGCTCGCCGCCGCCCACGCCCCGGCCGGCCGGGCACACCGGCTGCACCACGCGGTCGGCGCGCTCGCCATGACGTACATGGGCCTCGCGATGTCGACCGCCTCAGGCCACGGCCACCGGCACGCCGCCGCCCTGGGCCTTCCGGTGCTGACCGGCGTGCTCCTCCTCTACTTCGGCGGCTACACGCTCTGGACCGGGAGCCGGCTGCTGCGCACGCCGGCGGGCACCCTCGCGGTCGGCACCGCCGGACTGCCGCAGGCCTGTCGACTCACCATGGGGATCGGCATGTTCGCCATGCTCCTGACCATGTGACGACCGCGCACCAGGCCCGCCGCCCCGCCCGCCGACCCGGTCGCCGACACCCCAAGACCCCCGCGCGGGCGTGGCGTTGGTCACTGGCCCGTCGAAAGCCGTTCCACCGGGCGTCGCCAGCGCATAGGTTGGCAGGGAGCGCGTTGTCGCGTTCCGTGCGTACTCGGGGAGCCCATCGATGCCTGCCCTGATCGGCCTGCTGCTGCTCGGCCTGCTGCTCTCGACCGTCGCGCCCCGGCTGTTGTCCCGAGCCCGCTGGGCGGAGCGCGAACCGGTGCTGGCCCTGCTGGTGTGGCAGTGCCTGGTGGTGGCTGTGCTGCTCTGCTGCGCGCTGGGCCTGCTGCTGGCCGCCTCCGCCGCCCTGCCGGAACTGCGCGCGCTGGTGTTCGCGGGCGCACCGCACGGCGTGGAAGCCGCATACGCCCTCCAGGACGGCGAGGGCTGGGGACGGCTGTGCGCCGCGGTACTGGCCGCGGGCGGGGTGCAGACGGTGCTGGCGCTCACCCGGGAGGTCCGTACGGCCAAGGCGCTGCGCGATCGCCGGCACGCCCAACTGTCGACCCGTTCCCCGGAGTTGCCGGACACCATCGAGGCCGCGCGGAGCCGCCGGGAGCGGCTGGTGGTGCTGGAGAACGTCCGCCCGGAGGCGTGGTCGCTGCCCGGCCCGGACTCCCGGCTGGTGGTCACCACCGGCGCCCTCCAGCAGCTGACCGACCGGGAGCTGGCGGCGGTGCTGAGCCATGAGCGGGGCCACGTCCGGGCGCGGCACCACTGGCTCCAGCAGTTCGCCCAGGCGCTCGCCTCCGGCTTCCCCGGGGTCGGCGTGTTCAGGGCGTTCCGGGACCAGGTCGCGGAGCTGGTCGAGCTGGCCGCCGACGACCGGGCCGCCCGCCGACACGGCCGGCACACCACCGCCCTCGCGCTGGCCGAACTCAACCTGGACCGCGGGGTGTTCGGCTCCTGCCCGCCCGGCCTGGCGCAGTCCCCGAAGCGGGTGGACCGGCTGCTCGCGGGCCGTCCGCGGCTCTCCGTCCCGCACCGGCTGCGGCTCACCCTGGCGGCACTCGCCGCGCCCGCCGTGGTTCTCCTGCTGGCCGCGGCGCCGGGACTTCACTCACTGCTCTGAGGCGCCGAGCGCCGCCGCGGGGCCGCGGGGCTGACTCCGCCCCGGCGAAGCACCCCTGACGGACAGTCAACCGGCAGGGGGTGGCGCGCAGGAGGGGCCTGGCCCATCACCGAGGGTCTGCTCCAGCACCCGGCGGTGGAACGGCCTGGCCTGCTCGTAGCGCTCCCGACCGCCCTCCGTGAGGGCGAGCAGGACACCTCGCCGGTCGCGTTCGCACATCGCCCTGGTGACCAGCCCGGCCTTCTCCAGGCGGGCGATCAGCCGGGAGAGCGCGCTCTGACTCAGGTGGACGGTGTGGGCGAGCTCGCTCACCCGCACCGCGGGCCTGCCGCCACCGCACTCCTCGACGAGGCGCTCCAGCACCTCGAACTCACTCATGCCCAGCCCGTACCGGTCGCCCAGCTCGCGGTCGAGCGCGCAGGCCGTGGCGGCCTGCCGGGCCAGCAGCTCGCGCCACTGCGCGACGAGACCGGCCTCCGCCGGGGAGTCGAGTTCAGCCACCCCACCACTTTAGCATGCACAGGCAATTGTTGCAGCTACATTTAATGCTCTTGCATTCAATGCATGTGCATGTACTGTCCTCCCCATGACCACCGCGACCGTCACGTCACCCGACGCCCCGTCAACCAGCGGGCCGCACTGGACTCCCCGCCTCTGGGGCACCCTGATCGTGCTCTGCGCCGCCATGTTCCTGGACGCCCTGGACGTCTCCATGGTGGGCGTCGCCCTGCCGTCCATCGGCGCCGACCTGCACCTGTCCACCTCCGCCCTGCAGTGGGTGGTCTCCGGCTACGTACTCGGCTACGGCGGCCTGCTGCTGCTCGGCGGCCGCGCCGCCGACCTGCTCGGCCGCCGCCGGGTGTTCCTGGTGGCCCTGGGCGTGTTCGCCGCCGCCTCACTCGTCGGCGGCCTGGTCGACGACGGCGGCCTGCTGATCGCGGCCCGCTTCCTCAAGGGTGTCAGCGCCGCCTTCACCGCCCCGGCCGGCCTGTCGATCATCACCACGACCTTCGCGGAGGGCCCGGCCCGCAACCGCGCGCTGTCGATCTACACCACCTGCGGCGCCAGCGGCTTCTCGCTCGGACTGGTGCTCAGCGGCCTGCTCACCTCGGTCGGCTGGCGCTGGACCTTCCTGATGCCCGTCCCGGTCGCGCTGCTCGCCCTGCTCTTCGCCGTCCGGCTGCTCCCCCGGCCGGTCGAGGAGCGCGCCAAGGGCGGCTACGACGCGCTGGGCGCGATCACCGGCACCGCGACCGTTCTGCTGCTGGTCTTCACCGTCACCGAGGCCCAGGGCGTCGGCTGGCTGAGCCCGCGCACCCTGGGCTCGCTGCTCGTCGTCGCCGCGCTGGCCGCCGCCTTCCTCCGGGTGGAGAGCCGCACCGCGCACCCGCTGGTCCGGCTCGGCATCTTCCGCAACGGCTCGGTCGCCCGGGCCAACGTGGTCGCCTTCGCGATGACCGGCGCGTACGGCGGGTTCCAGTTCGTGGTCACCCTCTACCTCCAGCACCTGCTCGGCTGGTCGGCCCTGGAGATGGCCCTCGGGCTGCTCCCCGCCGGGGCCATCATCGCGCTCTCGGCCCCCTTCATGGGCCCGATCGTGGACCGCTTCGGCACCGGGCGGCTGCTGCCGATCGGCGTGTTCTCGCTGGTCGCCGCGTTCGCGCTGTTCCTGCGGCTGGACGAGCACAGCTCGTACCCGGGCCTGGTGCTGCCCTCGATGCTGCTGCTCGGCGTGGGCTTCGCGTTCGCCTTCCCTTCGGTGAACATCGCCGCCACCGCCGGCGTGGCCGACGAGGAGCAGGGCCTGGCCTCGGGCCTGGTGAACACCGCCATCCAGGTCGGCACCGCGGTGGTGCTGGCCGGAGCGACGGCGATGATCACGGCCGGCAGCGCGGGCGGCGACGGTCCGCAGGCCCAGCTGGACGGCTACCGGCCGGCGCTGCTGTTCGTCACGGCGGTCGCACTCCTCGGCCTGGTGGTCGCGGCGGTGGGCGCCGTGGTCGACCGGCGCCGCGCGTCGACTCCCGTGACCGAGCCGAACACCGTGGCCAAGCCGAACCCCGTGACCGCGCCTGACCCCGTGAGCGCACCGGTCGGGTCGACCGAGGCCAGGGCCGAAGTCCTGACCGGGCACTGACCCCCCGGCCCCGCGCGGTCGGCATCCGGGCCGCGGGGCCATGGAGCCGGCTCCACCAAACCCCCGTGTCGGTGGAGCCGGCCGTCTTCGTGGCGGCCGCCCGGACCACGCCCCTCGGGGCACGGTTCCTCGGTGCGGCTTTCGGCTCCGCAAGTATATTGGCTCGAAACCAATGAACGTTCGGAGCAGACACGATGGCACCTCGCGGGGATTCGGTCAATGAGGAGATGCGGCAGCGCTCCCGCCGCCGCATCATGCGGGCCACCGTCGAGCTGGTCGACCAGCGCGGCTACGCGGGCACCACGCTGACCGACATCGCCGAGCGGGCCGGGCTCGCCCGCGGGCTGCTCTCCTACTACTTCGACGGAAAACGGCTGCTGATGCAGTCCGCGACGCACCGGATGATGCACCAGGCGCTGGCGGGCGCGCTGGCGGAACTGGCCCCCGACTCCTCCCCCGACGCCCGGCTGGCCCGGGCGATCGACGCCGTGCTCGGACTGGCACTGGACCACCCCCGGGTGATGCGCTCCCACCTGGCACTGATCCTCGACCCGGACACCGGCGCCTTCGTCCAGGACCCCGAGCAGCAACAGCTCGGCGCGATCCTCCAGGGGCTGCTGCGGGACTGGGGCGCACCCGACCCGGTCGCCGAGCACGCGGTACTGCGCAGCGCGCTGATGGGCGGTTGCATCGGGGTGCTGCTGCCGGGCGCCGAGATCCCGCTGGCACCGATCCGGGCCGACCTCTTCCGCCGCTACGACCTGCCCTGGGAGCTGGGCCGCCCGCCGCAGCCGTCGCCGCCGGAACGCGAACGGCCGCCGGCCCGCAGCTGACCGCGGGTGGGCGGCCTGGCGACCGACTGCCGGGGGCCTCGTGGGAGAGGGGGTTCACAGGCCCCGGACGGCAGCGACTCAGCGTTCCTTCAGGATCGAGGCGAGCAGGTCGATCGTGCGCTCCGGCGTGAGACTGTCCACGCAGAGCCGTTCCATGACCTGGATGTAGGCGTCGACGTCGTCGCGCTTGTCCAGGTAGAGGGCACTGGTGAGCTGCTCCAGGTAGACCACGTCCGCGAGGTCCTGCTCCGGGAAGCGCAGGATCGTGAACGCCCCGGACTCGCCCGCGTGCGCGCCGAACCGGAACGGCATGACCTGGATCACCACGTTGGCCTGCTCGGCGACGTCGATCAGGTACTGCACCTGACCGCGCATCACCTTGGGCCCGCCGACCGGCCGGCGCAGCGCGGCCTCGTCGATGACCGCCCACAGGCGCGGGCTGGCGCCCTCGGCCAGCAGCTTCTGGCGGCGCAGCCGGAGGCTGACCCGCCGTTCGACCTCCTCCTCGCTGATGACCGGCCGACTCTGGCCGAAAACCGCCCGTGCGTACTCCTCGGACTGGAGCAGCCCGGGGATGAACTGCACCTCGTAGGTGCGGATCAGCTGGGCGGCCTCCTCCAGGCCGACGTAGGTCTGGAACCAGCCCGGCAGCACGTCGTTGAAGCTGTGCCACCAGCCGGACTTGTTGGCCTCGCGGACGAGGCCGAGCAGGGCTTCCCGCTCGATGCCGTCGTCCACGCCGTACAGGCTGAGCAGGTCGGCGACGTCACGCTCCTTGAAGCTGACGCGGCCGAGTTCCATGCGGCTGATCTTGGACTCGGAGGCCCGGATCGCGTAGCCCGCGTCCTCGCGGGTGATGCCGCGCGCCTCGCGCAGGCGGCGCAGCTGCGAGCCGAGGAGGATCCGGCGGACCATCGAGCCGCCGCCCGGCTGAACTGTGGTCATGCGGTCGAAACCTCCACCTAGGGCAAACAGCGCACAGTCTGCCATCAGTTGAGCGCTCACGGTGCCGATACTGACGGATGTTCCTATCAGTTCTACGCTCCACACACCAGGATGCACGTGCATTCGGCGCTTGCATATGCCAATAGTGCGACTGCACGTGAATCGACTCTTGCATCTGCAGTGAGCGCACACCACCATGGTGCACGTGCACCTGCACATCCCTGGCAATCCCGCGGGCTCCGCGTCGACCCCACGCGCGACTCCGTGCACCGACCCGACGGCGTCCCCCGCGTCATCGGGCGTTCGAGTGCGCGCGCGCCTGGTCGAGGGGGCGGCCGAGCGGCCGAGCGAGTCGGAGGTGACCGGCATGACCCCGGCGGGTCCAGCCGTGTCCGCCCCCTTATGGGAGGAGCTCTTCATGAGCACCGGTACGGCCTTGGCGGTTGACCCCCTTGTGGTCACCTGCACGCTCGCTCCTCGTTTCGAAGCCGTCAGAACCGCGCGCGACTTCGCTCGGACCACGCTCCAGCGCTGGGGCCTGACGGAGCTGTTCGACGACGTCGCGCTGGTGGCCTCGGAACTCGTGACCAACGCGCTCCGGCATGCGATCGGCGCACGGCCCGACCCGTCGGGCGGCGCCCAGGGCGAGTACGACTTTCCCATACAGCCGACCGCGGACGGCCGGCTCCCGATCCGAATAAGCCTCGTGCACCGCGCACCCCAGGTGGTCTGCGCGGTGAGCGATCCGAGCAGCATCGGCCCGGTCGCCCGGGAGGCCGACTTCGTCGCCGAGTCGGGCCGCGGGCTGCACCTGGTGGAGTCGTTCAGCCGCTCCTGGGGCTGGCACCCGCTGGGCAGCGGCAAGGTGGTCTGGGCGATGTTCGAGGCGGAGACGGTCGGCGGCTGCCCGCTGGACGGACACCCCGGGCTCGGCGGCCGCTCACCGCTCGACGGGCCCGTCGAGGTCGGCGGACGGCATCGGCGCTCGGCCTAGGACGGGCCGCGCAGGCGGAACGGATCCGTGCACCCGGGACGGACCCCGCCACCCGGGACGGGCCCCTGCGCCTGACGGCGTGTGGCCGGTCGCGGAAGCCCCGGGAGGACCACACCCCGGGCCCTTCCACCAGGCCCCGCCGAGACCTTCCGGTGCCGCCGACCAGTGAGCGGCCCGGGGCGACGGGACGGCCGCACGGCCCCTTGGGACGCCGCCGGACGAGGCCTCCGCAGAGGGGGTCGTTCGCAGAAGGGGCCTTCCGGAGAAGGGGGCGCCCGGAGAAGGAAAAGACAAAGGCCGTCGTGGTGTCGGCACCCACGACGGCCCCCCGATGGTGGAGCACGGCGGCCGGTCAGACCGCCAGGTGGTCGAACTCCCCGTCCTTCGCCCCCAGCAGCAGGGCGGCGATCTCGGCCCGGGTGTAGATGAGGGCCGGTCCGTCCGGGAAGCGCGAGTTGCGCATCGCCACGTCGCCGCCCGGCAGGGCCGCGAATTCGACGCAATTGCCCTGGGAGTTGCTGTGCAGACTCTTCTGCCAGACCACCCCCTGGAGATCGGCGGCGGCCATCCCGTTGTAGGTGTCGTACGAACCGTGCGTGTCCTGCGAGTCGTGCATAGAAGTCTCCCGAAGAGCTCCGGAGTTGTCGTCCAGCGCGGCGCCCCCGGCACCGCCGAAACGAACGGACCGGCCCCGTACCGGTCCGGCACAACGCCTCACTTGACGCGATGATAGCTGCAGTGCACGTGCATCAGCACGAGACATTGCAGGTGCACGAGGCCTTTTATTCGCAGGCGCGAACTCTTCACGGACCCTTCTCCTGACGGTACGTAAACGGACATAGCCGATGGAATCGCCGGGTTCGCGATAACCGGCCGTGAGCACTTCCCCGCCGAATGTTGATCTTCGAATGCCGGGAGTCGCACGCCCGTGACCCTCAGTCAAACCACCCCCGTGCTGTGAGACATCTCACGCGCCCCGGGTGCAACGCCCGCCCCTCGGATCACGTCGAGGCAATCACCGGCGACCGTACGGGGGTTGGGCGAAGAATGTCCGGATTGTAGGCAAAACGCCCGGACCGGCGCCGAGGACGCGCCGGGTCCGCACCGCGCTCGCGTGAATCCCGCACGGCAGCCGACTGCAAGCCTGACGGGCAGATGTCCTACGATCTCCGGCATGAGCACCGCAGCCATCCCGGGCGCGCCACTGCCCGTCCGCACTCCAGGCTCCCGTGCGCGGGGGCGCCACCGTCGTCCCGAGCGCCCCGAGATCCCGGCCGGCGCCCCGGCCCTGGTGCTCGCCGTGCCCGCGACCGCCGGGCCCGAGTCCCGCTCGGTCGTCGAGGAGCTGCTCTCGATCGTCCGCACCGAGCAGAACGGCGTCCAGACCGCGGTCGGCTACCTCCCGGGTGACGGCACCGAGGGCGCGGACGGCGAGGACCGCACCGTGGCCGAGCTGCTGACCCTGGCCGCCGAGGCCGGGCTGCCGATGCCCGTCCTGGTGCCGCTGGTGCCCGGCCCGCACACCTTCCTGACCGAGCTTCACGCGCTCGCCGCCGAGTACGGCGCGCCCGTCACCGACCCGCTGGGCCCGCACCCGCTGCTGGCCGAGGCCGTGCACGTCCGGCTGTCCGAGGCCGGGCTGGCCCGGGCCGACCGCGCCCGGCTGTTCGCCATCGCGACCGCCGCGGACGGCGTGGTGCTGACCACCGTCGGCGGCGAGGACGCTGCCGCCGCGGCCGGCATCACCGGCGTGCTGCTGGCCGCCCGACTGGCCGTGCCGGTCGTCGCCGCCGCGCTCGACGTGCCCGGCTCGGTGGCCGCGGCCGTCAACCACCTCAAGGAGACCGGCTCGCAGCGCCCGGCGCTGGCCCCGCTGGTGATCGGCCCGGAGGCGGACTCCGAGCTGCTCGCCACCGCCGCCGAGGAGACCGGCTGCCCGTCGGCCGCGCCGCTGGGCTCGTACCCGTCGGTCGGCCAGCTGATCGCCTCCACGTACCTGGCCGCGCTGCCCACGCCGTCCCCGGAGGACCTGGCGCGGGCCGAGGCGGAGGCGGCGGCCGCCGCCGAGGCCGAGGGGGTCGTGGAGGGTGCTCGCGGCGCCCACGCGGCCGCCGAGGCGCCCGCCGGGCAGTAGTTCGACTCCGCGCGCCGCTCGGCGCGCTCCGAAGGGCCCGGAACGGCTTGCGTTCCGGGCCCTTCGCTCTATCCCTCCCACCGCCCGCGCGTCGTCCCTCCCGGATCGCCCCTCCCGCGTCACCCTCCCGCCCGGATGCGGACGGCAATGACGACGATGACGCGAAAAATAGCGCGGAATGTCCGTTCTGGTGGCATTTGAAAGGGAATAGGGAGCGCAGGCCCAGGTGTTCGAATCGCGCCCACTCCCCCACCGCCAGGGTGCGCCGGCTCCGCGACTCGGCGCGGTGTCACATCAGCTCTGAGGTGGAGCCAGTTGTCGACTCCAGCAACGACATTGCCCGAAAACGATCATTTACGATCATGGATGGCGGCAATTTTGGCAGTTCCCACTAAACCGTGATGCGCATCACAGTGGTTTGCAGTTTGAACTTGAGTCTGATTAACGTGCTCCCCGTTCGTGACCACACGAACCCGGTTCATCCGCAACGCCGAGTCCTGCCGTCGGATGTCCTGGCAGCGCGAAAACGCACCACGGCAGGAGCGGGGGACCCACAGGTAAGTCGCCCCGGACCGGTCTGCGGAACGGTCCAGGGCTAGGGGTGAAGCCGCGCCCACCGGCGCGGCCGGGCAACTCCAGCCCGAATCCGACAGCTCACCTCGCAGGCGTGGGAGAGGACTCCGTCTTCATGCTGCCCACCAACGGCACCAGCCTGCCCGGCCGAACCCGCCGCGTGATCGCCGCCCTCGGCGTCGCGGGCGTCGGCCTCACCGTCCCCTGCCTCACCCCGGGCACCGCCTCGGCCGCCTCCGTCGCCACCTGGGACAAGGTCGCCCAGTGCGAGAGCGGCGGCAACTGGAGCATCAACACCGGCAACGGCTTCTACGGCGGCCTCCAGTTCACCTCCAGCACCTGGTCCGCCTTCGGCGGCACCGCCTACGCGACGCGCGCCGACCTGGCCACCAAGGACCAGCAGATCGCGATCGCCGAGAAGGTCCTCGCCTCGCAGGGCCCGGGTGCCTGGCCCGTCTGCTCCGTCAAGGCCGGCCTGGCCAAGGGCGGCACCCCGGCCGCCGTCGACACCTCGGCGGGCTCGGCCACGGGCTCGACCCCTTCCAAGCCCGCCGCGCCCGTCCAGAGCGCCAAGCCGGCCACTCCGGCCGCGACGCCCCAGGCCCCCGCCACGAAGCCCGCCGCGCCCGCCCAGGACGGCGCGCAGGCCACCGCCGGCTCCACCGCCTCCGGCAACCGCGGCGACTGGGTCCAGAAGCGTCAGCAGCAGGCCCAGGGCGGCGACTACACCGTGGTCGAGGGCGACTGGCTGTCCTCGATCGCCGACCAGCACAATGTGCGGGGCGGCTGGCAGCGGCTGTACGAGCTCAACCGCGGCACCCTGACCGAGGGCCCGGACACCATCTACCCGGGCCAGCAGCTGTCCTTCGGCGGTGCGACCGGCTCGGACTCCACCGGGTCCGACCGCTCCCAGAAGTCCGGCCAGTCCGCGAACGGCGGTGCCGTGAACGCCCAGCCGACCGCGCAGACCCCGGCCCCGGCCGCCAAGCCGGCCGCCAAGCCCGCGCCGCAGGCCCAGACCCAGGCTCCGGCCGCCACTGGCAGCATGGCCGCCGCGGTCGCCTTCGCCGAGTCGAAGATCGGTCAGGCGTACGTCTACGGTGGCACCGGCAACGGCGGCTGGGACTGCTCCGGTCTGACCCAGGCCGCGCTGCGCGCCGCGGGCATCTCCGTCCCGCGCGTCGCCGCCGACCAGGCCGCCGCCAGCACCCACGTCTCGCTGGACAGCCTCAAGCCGGGCGACCTGCTGTTCTGGTCCAACAACGGCAAGGACTCCGGCGTCTACCACGTCGCGATCTACGTCGGCAACGGCAAGTACGTCGAGGCCGCCAACCCGAGCTCGGGCGTCCGCGAGCAGAGCATCGCCAACTGGGCCCCGGACTTCGCCGGCCGGGTCTGAGAACGGCGCGCAGTCGGACAGCCGACGGGCCTCAGGTAACAGGTAACAGATTTCATCATCTGTCAGCTGTCGCCCGAACGCTGACCACCCACCGCCCCCGGGGAGAGTCTGGTCGCTCTCCCCGGGGGTTCCGACGTACCTCCGGCCATATCCCCGTGGTGGATCCCCGCTCCAACGGGCATGCTGCTGCTCTGCACCCGAGGACACCCGAGGAGGAGTCCACATGGCCCAGGTCACCGTCACCCTCGACGCGAACCTCGCGATCGACGTGATGATGCTCTCCGGCACCAAGAACCCCCAGGACGCCGTCGAACTGGTCCTGCGCGACTACCTGGCCCGCGGCCGCCGCACCGAGACCCGGACCGGCGACGCGACCGACGGGCACCGCCTGACCGCCGACGGGCCGACCACCCAGGAGGGCTGACCACCCGACGGCCGCCACGACCACCGACGGCCGCCACGACCGGCCGCGCGCACGCCGAAGGGCCCCGGAGGGCAACCGCCCTCCAGGGCCCGTACGTCGGCCGCGGCCGCCGGCGCTCAGCGCGCGCAGGCCCCCGTGGACCCGCGCATCACCAGCTCCGGCTGGAACATGAACTCGCCCCGCTGGGCGGCGTTTCCGCCGACCTCCTCCAGCAGCGCGTCGACCGCCGCCGTGGCCATCGCCTCGACCGGCTGGCGGATCGTGGTCAGCGGCGGCTCGGTGAAGGCGATCAGCGGCGAGTCGTCGAACCCGACCACCGACACGTCCTGCGGCACCGACAGCCCGCGCTGGCGCACCGCCCGGATCGCCCCGAGCGCCATCATGTCGCTCCCGCAGACGATCGCCGTGCAGCCCTTGTCGAGCAGCGCGCCGGCCGCCGCGTGCCCGCCCTCCACGCTGAACAGCGTGTGGTGGACGAGGTTCTCGGCCGCCTCCCCGCTGTGCCCGAGCACCTCGCGCATCGCCGCCGTGAAGCCCTCGATCTTGCGCAGCACCGGCACGTACCGGCGCTGCCCGACGGCCAACCCGATCCGCTCGTGCCCGAGTTCGGCCAGGTGCTGGACGGCCATCCACATCGCGGCCCGGTCGTCCGGCGAGATGAAAGGCGCGTCGATCTTCTCGCTGTAGCCGTTGATCAGCACGAACGGCACCCCGCGTCCGGCCAGCCGGGCGTAGCGGTCGTGGTCGGCGGTGCTGTCGGCGTGCAGTCCGGAGACGAAGACGATGCCCGCCACTCCCCGGTCCACCAGCATGTCCACGAGTTCGTCCTCGGTGGACCCGCCCGGCGTCTGGGTGCACAGCACCGGGGTGTAGCCGTGCCGGCTGAGCACCTGCTCGATCACCTGGGCCAGCGCCGGGAAGATCGGGTTGCTCAGCTCCGGCGTGATCAGACCGATCAGCCCGGCGCTGCGCTGGCGCAGGCGGGTCGGCCGCTCGTACCCGAGCACGTCCAGCGCCGCCAGAACGGTCTGCCGGGTGGCGGCGGAAACGTTCGCCTTGCCGTTGAGCACGCGGGAGACGGTGGCTTCGCTGACCCCCGCCTGCGCCGCGATGTCTGAGAGTCGCGCCGTAGTCACGGTCCCAGAGCCTATTCCAACCACGTCAGACCGCCCACCAGCCGGTGCTGTCCGGTGCGAGCACCGTCTCGCCGCCGTCCACCACGACGTCGGCCGAGGCGAGCAGCAGCGCGCCCGGGGCCGCGATCCGCACCGGCTCGCCGGTGGTGTTCACGGTGCAGACGAAGGCGCCGCGGCGGAACGCCAGGGTGCCCTCGGGGCTCTCCAGCCACTCGACCCCGGTGCCGGCGCCGAGGTCGGGCTGGGCCCGGCGGACGGCCAGCGCGCTGCGGTAGAGCTCCAGGGTGGAGGTCGGGTCGCCGGTCTGCGCCTCGACGCTCAGCCCGGCCCACTCGGCCGGCTGCGGCAGCCAGGACGGTCCGCCGGCGACCGGGCCGAAGCCGTACGGGGCCTCGGTGCCGGACCACGGGATCGGGACGCGGCAGCCGTCGCGGTAGCCGTCCTGGCCGGCCTGGCGGAAGAACGACGGGTCCTGGCGGACCTCGTCGGGCAGGTCGGTGACGTCCGGCAGGCCGAGCTCCTCGCCCTGGTAGACGTACGCCGAGCCGGGCAGCGCGAGCATCAGCAGGGTGGCGGCGCGGGCGCGGCGCAGGCCGAGTTCGCGGTCGCCGGGGGTGCGGATCTGGGTGCCCAGGCCTGGCTCGTTGGCGAACCGGGTGGCGTGCCGGGTGACGTCGTGGTTGGACAGCACCCAGGTGGTGGGGGCGTCGACCGGGCGCATCGAGTCGAGCGAGAGGTCGATCACCTCGCGCAGCGCGGTGGCGTCCCAGTCGGTGCCCAGGTACTGGAAGTTGAAGGCCTGGTGCAGCTCGTCCGGGCGGACGTAGTTGGCGGTGCGCTGGACGGTCGGGGTCCAGGCCTCGGCGACGCCGATCCGCTGGCCCGGGTACTCGTCGAGGATCCTGCGCCAGCTGCGGTAGATCTCGTGCACGCCGTCCTGGTCGAAGAACGGCATGACGTCGTTGCCGAGCAGCTTGAGCTGGTCGGAGCCGCCGAGGTCGGGCAGGCCGGGGGCCTTGACCAGGCCGTGGGCGACGTCGATGCGGAAGCCGTCCACGCCCATGTCGAGCCAGAACCGCAGGATCGAGCGGAACTCGTCGGCGACGGCCGGGTTCTCCCAGTTGAAGTCGGGCTGTTCCGGGGCGAACAGGTGCAGGTACCAGTCGCCGGGGGTGCCGTCCGGGTTCTCGGTGCGGGTCCAGGCCGGGCCTCCGAAGATGGACTCCCAGTCGTTGGGCGGCAGTTCGCCCTGCTCGCCCTTGCCGGGGCGGAAGTGGTAGCGCTCCCGCAGCGGGGATCCGGGGCCCTCGCGCAGCGCGCGCTGGAACCACTCGTGCTGGTCCGAGGAGTGGTTGGGGACGAGGTCGACGATGATCCGCAGGCCCAGGTCGTGGGCGTCCCGGATGAGGGCGTCGGCGTCCAGCAGGGTGCCGAACATCGGGTCCACCGCGCGGTAGTCGGCGACGTCGTAGCCGGCGTCCGCCTGCGGCGAGGCGTAGAACGGCGAGAGCCAGACCGCGTCCACCCCGAGGTCGCGCAGGTAGGGCAGGCGGCTGCGGATGCCGGGCAGGTCGCCCATGCCGTCGCCGTTGGAGTCGGCGAAGCTGCGCGGGTACACCTGGTAGATGACCGCGTCCCGCCACCAGCCTCTGGACGCGCTGACGTTCGCCTCGTGAGCGGTGTCGGCGGCAGGCCGGGAGGTGTCGGCCAGGTTCTGGGTCATGGACGGTATCCCTTGGGGACTAGAGGAGCGGAAGGCGCTGGGATGTGGAGGCGCGTGACGACGCGGCGGCGCGCTACGACTTGGAGGCACCGGCGGTCAGTCCGGTGACCAGGTGGCGCTGCACCAGGTAGAAGAAGGCCGCGGAGGGGATCGCGATCAGCACGGCGGTCGCGGCCATCAGGTTCCACTGGGCGTCGTGCTCGCTGACGAAGGTCTGAAGGCCCACGGCCAACGTGTACTTGTCGGAGCTGAGCATGAACGTGGAGGCGAACGGCACCTCGGCCCAGTAGGTGAGGAAGGAGTAGAAGGCCGCCACCGCCAGGCCCGGGCGGGCGAGCGGCAGCACCAGGCGCCAGAAGGTGCCGAACGGGCTGAGCCCGTCGACCCGGCCGGCCTCGTCGATCTCGACCGGGATGGTGTCGAAGTAGCCCTTCAGCAGCCAGGCGCAGTACGGCACGGTGGTGGTCGAGTAGACCAGGATCAGGCCGGTGTAGCTGTCCAGCAGGCCGAGTTCGGAGAGCATCGTGTACATCGGCACGATCAGCACCGCGATCGGGAACATCTGGGTGACCAGCAGCGACCACATCAGCGGCTTGTGCCCGGGGAACTTCATCCGGGACACGGCGTAGCCGGTGGTGGCGGCGAGCATCACGCCGAACACGGTGGTGATGCCGGAGACCAGCAGGGCGTTGCCGAACCAGGTGAAGAAGTCGGTGTCGGCCAGCACGTGCTGGTAGTTCGACAGCGTCAGCTTGTCGAAGATCTGGCCGGGGTGGAGGTAGTCGGTCTTGTCCGGGCCGAGCGAGACGAACAGGATCCACGCGACCGGGAACAGCGCGATCAGGCCGGCCAGGATCAGGGTGCCGTGGGACAGCGCCCGGGCCAGCGGGCTGCGCTCGCCGCGGCGGCGGGCCTTGGCGGGCCGGGCGGCCGGGGCCCCCGCGCGGGTCGGGAGTTCGGTGGTGGTGCTCATCGGGTTACCTGCCTTCGTGGGTCAACTGGGTCCGGGGCCTCAGCCGTTGGCCTGCTCGTTGCGAGCGAGCCAGCGCCGGTAGAAGGCGGTGAAGACGATCAGGATGGACAGCAGGATCACGCCGTAGGCGGCGGACTGCGCGTAGTCCCGGGGGATCTGGCCGAAGCCGAGCCGGTACGCCCAGGTGACCAACAGCTGGGCGTCGGGGGCGCCGGTGCCGAACAGCAGGAAGATCACGTTGAACTGGTTGAACGTCCAGATCACGCCGAGCAGCACGACCGTGGAGGAGACGGAGCGCAGCCCTGGCAGGGTGACGTACCGGAAGCGCTGCCAGGCGCTGGCGCCGTCCATCTCGGCGGCCTCGTACAGCTCGGCAGGGATCGACTGGAGTCCGCCGAGCAGCGAGATCATCATGAACGGCACGCCGGCCCAGGTGTTCACCATGATCGCGGCCGCCTTCTGCGCCCACGGATCGGTGAGCCAGCCCGGCTCGGGCAGGTGCAGGAAGGAGAGGATGCCGTTGACGACGCCGCCGTCGGCGAGCATCAGGCGCCAGGAGAAGACGGTCACGAAGGTCGGTACGGCCCAGGGCAGGATGAGCAGCATCCGGTAGGCGGCGCGGCCGCGCATCTTCTGGTTGAGCAGCAGCGCGAGACCGAGGCCGAGGGTGTAGTGCAGGAAGACGCAGACCGCCGTCCAGGCGATGGTCCAGACGAAGTGCGACCAGAAGCGGTCGTACGAGCCGGGGCCCCACAGGATGTCGGCGTAGTTGTGGAAGCCGACGAACTCGTAGCTCGCCGGGATCTCGTTGACGCCGATCTTGCGGGCCACGTTGAGGCTGTTGGCGTCGGTGAGCGTGAGCCAGATGCCCTCGGCGAGCGGGTAGAGCACCAGCACGCCGAGCACCAGCACGACCGGCGCGATCATCGCGTAGGCGTACCAGTGCTTGGAGTAGGAGCGCTTCACGCGTTCCAGCAGGCCCGGACGCTGCTCGCGCTCCCGGCTGCCCTTGTCGGTGGCGCCCTGCACGGCGACTGACATCGTTTGCACCTTCTCGGGGGGATTCTCGGGGGAGCCGACGGCCCGGCCCGCCGGAGGGGTGACGGGTGGCGGTGGCGGTGGCAGGAGACAGCGGACGACGGACAGCGAACAGATGACAACTGACAGATGATGAAATCTGTTCTCTGTTATTCGTTCGCCGTCCCGCGTCCGTCGTCACCCGTCCACGGTCACCCGTTCACGGTCACCCGTTCACGGTCACCCGTCGGCCGGCGGGCCGGGCACAGGGACTACTTGGCGAAGCCCGGCAGGAGCTTGGCGTAGTCGGTGGCGACGGTGTTCAGCGCGTCCTGGGTGCTCGTGCCCTGGACGACCTTGCCCAGGTTGGTGTTCAGCGAGGCCAGCAGCGAGCTGTACTCCGGCAGTTCGGGGCGCGGCTTGGCGCTGCTCAGCACGGCCTGGAAGCCGGCGATACCCGGGTCGGCCTTGACGTCGGCGGTGAAGGCGTCGGAGCGGGTCGGCAGGGTGGCGTTCTTCTGCGCGATGAACGCCTGGCTCTCGGCCGAGGTCATGAAGGCGGCGAACTTCTCCGCGGCGGCCTTGTGGGCCTTGTCGGCGCCCGCGTAGACGGAGATGTTGTGGCCACCGGTCGGGGCGCCGCCCTTGCCGGCGGAGCCGCCCGGGACGGCGGCGATGCCGAGGTTGCTCTTGTCCGCGAAGGCCGAGCCCTTGTAGACGTTGGTGATCTCCCAGGGGCCCTGGATGATCGCCGCGACCTTGCCGCTGTTGAAGGCGTCCATCATGTGCGCGTAGGCGTCGGTGGTCACGTCGGCCTTGGCGGTGCCGGGCGAGGTGAACATCGTCTTGTAGGTCTCGACGGCCTTGACGGCCTCCGGCGAGGTGATGGTGATCTTCTTGCCGGCGGCGTCGACGGTGTCGGTGCCCTCGCCGAACAGGAACGGCAGCGCGTAGTAGCCGTCCGCGGCCTTCAGCCAGAAGCCGTCCACGCCCGCCTTGTCCTTGACGGCGGCGGCGTCGGTCTTCAGCTCGTCCCAGGTCTTCGGCGCCTCGGTGATGCCCGCCTTGGCGAACAGCTCCTTGTTGTACATCAGGCCGAGGGTGTCGGTCACCAGCGGGACACCGTACAGCTTGCCCTCGTACTTGGCCTGCTGGACCAGGCTCGGCTGGAAGGCGGAGGTGTCGGCGGCGGCCGGGGTGCCGTCCAGCGGCTCGAGGTAGCCGGCCTTGGCGAAGGCGGCGGTCCAGCCGACCTCGGAGCGGAACACGTCCGGAGCGCCCTTGGCCCCCATGGCGGTCTGCAGCTTGTTCTGCGCCTGGTCGAACGGGACGTTGACGAAGTCGACCTTGATGTTCGGGTTCGCAGCCTCGAACTTCTTGACGAGCTCCTGGTAGTTCGGCGCCTCGTTGGTGGCGTTCGACGTGTCCCAGTACGTGAGGGTGACCGGCCCGTCGGCCTTGCCGTCGGAGCTGGAGCCGCTGCTGCTACAGGCAGCCATCGAGACCGCGAGGGCCACAACGAGGGCAGAGGCCGCGATGCCACGCCGCATGAGAACTCCTTGGAGGGTGGGGGTGCCCGAGATGTTCGGAGACAGGCGCATAATGTGGCTGCCTCGTACCGACCGCACCGTTGCTGCCGTCGGGCTCGGGAAGGAAGTTAACAGCGGCACAAGAAGGACGGAAAGTCCTTGCAGCAAGTTTCTGCAAGAAACCGCGATCGTTACGCCCGCGTGTCCTTGACGTTGCCGCACGGTAGTTGATGGCAGCACCGATTGCCCGAATTCGTCCGATTCGCCCCGCTGTGGACTGGCTGACGAAACCACCGTCCGTGGCCGAAAACGGCCTGCAGCAGACTGGACGCATGCGAATCAGAGCCGTCACCAGGGACGAACTTCCGCTGCTCACCGAGCTGGAGCGGGCCGCCGGCGCACCCTTCGCCGCGATCGGCATGCCCGAGATCGCCGAGGACGAACCCCCCGCGCCGCAGGAGCTGGCGCCCTACCTGGACCGGGGCGTCGCCCTGGTCGCCGAGGCCCCCGACGGAACCGTCGCCGCCTACCTGCTGGCCGAGCCGGTGGACGGCGCGCTCCACATCGAACAGGTCTCCGTACACCCCGACCACGCTCGCCGCGGCATCGGCCGGGCGCTGATCGAGCACCTCGCCGAGACCGCCGACGCCCCCGCGCTCACCCTCACCACCTTCGCCGAAGTGCCCTGGAACGCCCCCTACTACGCCCGCTGCGGCTTCCGCCCGCTGGCCGGGGAGGAACTCACCCCCGGCCTGCGCGAGATCCGCCGCAAGGAGGCCGAGCACGGTCTGGACCGCTGGCCCCGGCTCTGCATGCGCCGGGACCTGCGGCCGTAGGACCGAACCACCGGTCGACCGGTAGGGCCCGACTCACCGATCGGCCCCCACCGATCGGCCCTACCGGTCGGTCCCCAGCCGGAGCACGGTCGTCGAACGGAACTCCTCCCCCGGCCGCAGCTCCGTACTGGGGAACGCCGGGTGGTGCGGGGAGTCCGGGAAGTGCTGGGTCTCCAGCGCGATCCCGGCGAACGGCCCGTACGGGACGCCCCTCGCGCCGGTGACCGTGCCCTGGAACTTGTTCGCCGTGTAGACCTGGATGCCCGGCTCGGTGGTCAGCACCTCCAGGGTGCGGCCGCTGACCGGGTCCTCCAGTCGCGCCGCCCGCGCCGGGCTGCCGTCCGCCGGCCGGGCGCGCAGCACCCAGTTGTGGTCGTAGCCCCCCGGCCCGGTCAGCTGGGGGTGCTCGTCGTGCACCGACTTGCCGACCGGCGTGGCCAGCGTGAAGTCGAACGGCGTGCCGGCCACCGGCTCGGTCCTGCCGTACGGGATCTGCCGCTCGTCGGCCGGGGTGTAGGCGTCGGCGTCCAGGGTGAGCAGGTGGCCGAGGACGTCGCCGCTGCCTTCACCCGAGAGGTTGAAGTAAGCGTGGTTGGTCAGGTTGACGACGGTCGGCTTGCCGGTGACGGCGCGGTAGGCGATCACCAGCTCACCGGAGGCGGCCAGGGTGTACGTGACGGTGACGTCCATCGCCCCCGGGAAGCCCTGGTCCCCGTCCGGGCTGTGCAGTGCCAGCCGCACCCCGCCCTCGACCTGCTCGGCCTCCCACATCCGGTGCGCGAAGCCGTCCGGACCGCCGTGGATGGTCATGCCGCCGCCGGTCCCGGCGAGCTGGTGCTCCTCGCCGTCGATGGTGACCGACGAGCGGTCGATCCGGTTGGCGTACCGGCCCACCACCGTGCCGTAGTGCCGGGCCGGGCCGAGGATCTCGGCCAACCGGTCGGTGGACAGCAGTAGTTGGGCGGAGCGGCCGGCGCGGTCCGGTGCGCTGAGGGTGTGCAGCGTCGCGCCGAGGGTGAGCACGCTCGCCTCGTACGGGCCGGCCGTGAGCGTCCAGCGGCCGATCGCGGCGCCGGCGCCCGAGGGCTCCAGGGGTTCCTGCCGCACGCTGGTGGCCTCGCTCGCCATTGGCCTGCTCCTCACTGGCGGCCCGGTCGCACCGCGGCCGCCCGGTTCCGGGTCCGTCGAGGGGGCGCCGCGGCAGCCCCGTCTCGGTCAGCCTAGCGACGGCAGGCGCGGCGCAGGCGCTTCCGCGCACCCACGCGCCGCCGCGCGCGCCGCCGTCCACCACTTGGGCCCCTGGCCACCCGGCAGGCACCGGCTGGACACCCGTCAGGCACCGGCTACGCGCCCGTCAGGCACCACCGCTCGAGACCCCGCCGCCCGAGACCCTGCGGCCACCGACCGCCACGCGCCACCCACTCCTAGTCGTCCAGGTCCTCCAACCAGCCCGCGTCCCGCTGCTGCTGCGGCAGCCCGAGCGCCGAGGCCAGCCCGTCCGGCCCGCTGCCCGCCTTGCGGTAGACCGCCGCCAGCCGACGGTTGACCAGGCCGATCGGCACCCCGAGCTCGTCGGCGATCCGCTGCGGCGGCACGCCCTGCACGGCCCGCTTGGCGACCTCCCACTCCGCGCTGCTGAGCGTGTCGATGGTCTCCCGGAAGTCGCGCAGCCCCAGCCGGTTGGGCCGCAGGCCGTAGTTGGCCAGCTCCCGCCGGGCCCGGTCGACCAACCCCTCCGCGGAGCAGTGCTGGGCCAGTTCGATGCCCTGGTACAGGTACTCCTGGGCGTCGTCCAGCCGTCCGACCCGCCGCAGCGCGGCGCCCAGGTCGACCAGCGCGACGGCGTGCTCGTAGCCGGCCGGGGACTGCCCGAGGTACGTCACGGCGTCCTCCAGCAGCTCGACCGCCGCCTGGCCGTCCTCGATCCTGGCCTGCAGGCGCAGCGCGCTGCCGATCGCCGAGGCGGTGCCGAAGGCGCGGGCGTCCATGACCGCCTGTTGGGCGTACTCGCGGGCCCGCTCGGGCTCGTCGCGCGCGATCGCGATGGCGAGGTGGCCGGCCCAGGGCGCCCAGACGGTGTTGCGCCAGCCGCGGACCTCCAGTTGGGCGCCGGCCTCGGTGAGCGCGGCGGCCGCGCCCGCGTACTTCTCCTTGGCGACCAGCAGCTTGCCGTACAGCGAGGCGGCGTCCGGCAGCACCATGGCCGTCGAGTGGTACGGCGGGTGGAAGCCGAACTCGTTGGCCAGGTTCCAGGCCTCGTCCACCCGGCCGCGGGCGATCAGGGTGTCGACCAGCACACCGATCGCGTCCCAGGCCAGCGGAAGCTTCTCCCCGATCCGCTCGGAGATGCGGTACGCCCGGCGAAGGAAGTCCTCGGCCTCGGCGAGCAGGCCGCGGCGGAACCGGGCCAGGCCCATCAGGAAGTAGGCGAAGCCCCGGTGGGCACCGCTCCAACCGGCGATCTCGAACTGGATGATGGCGTCCGCGGCCAGCCTTTCGGCCTGGGCGATGCGGTCGTTGTAGATGTACGTCAGGCCGAGCATCGAGGGCAGTTCGAAGCCCCAGGTGGTGTCGGTCCAGCCGAGGCCCTTGGGGAGTCGGCCGACGTCGAGGACCTCGTCGGCGAGCGCGAGCGCCTCGGCGGAGGGGGCGCCGCACAGGGTGAGGTCCCAGGCGCGCATGGCGAGCACGGCCCGGTCGGCCGCCTCCCGGCCGCCCAGGTTGCGGCACATCTCGCCGAGCCGGGCGGAGCGGCCGGGGCCGTCCTCCTCGGACTTGCGGAAGGCGTGCCACATGAACGAGGCGGCCTGGAGCCGCTGGCGCGCGGCCGGGTCGGCGGTGCGCTCGGCCTCGTCCTGGCAGACCACGGCGGCCTGGCCCAGCTCACCGGCGTGGGCGAGCACCTCGGAGAGCCGGAAGGTGGCGTCCACGCGCAGTGCGGGGCGCAGCGGCACCTCGTCGGGGTCGAGGGCCAGCTTGAGCTGGTTGACGGTGGCGACGGGGTCGGTGAGCAGTGCGGAGCAGCCGAGTTCGTACAGCACCTCGGCCTTGATCTCGTCGGCGGGCGGCTCGTTGAGCGCGCGGTGCAGACAGCGCTGGGCGGCCTCGGGGGCGCCGATCAGCTGGTGTTCGACGGCGGCGCGGCGGAGCTTCTTGACGATCCGGTCGTCGCCCTCGCCGGAGTGGGTCTCGACCAGGTGGCGGGAGGCGGCGAGCAGGCCGAGTCCGGCGTTCTCGATCTCGGCGGCGGCGATGCCGTGCATCCCGAGGCGGGTGGCGTCCGGCATGGTGTTGTAGATGGAGCTGGCGATCAGCGGGTGGACGAACTCCAGGTTCCCGTTGGGGGTCTGGGTCAGCACGCGCTGCTTGCGCAGTTGCTTGATGGCCTCGCGGGCGCCCTCGGTGCTCAGGGTGGAGATCCGGGTGGCGAGGTCGACCCGGATGTCGGTACCCAGCATCGCGCAGGCCCAGGCGAAGCGCAGGGTGCTGGCGCCGAGCCGGTCCAGCCAGCTCTTGAGGGTCATCCCGGCGGCGTCGACGGCGAGTTCGCGCAGCTGCCGGGAGTTCTCCTCGACGGGTTCGAGCTCCTGCTCGCGGACCTGGTCGAGCAGGGTGTTGGCCTCGAACGGGTTGCCGTTGACGACGTTCCAGAACTCGTAGCAGAAGGCGTCCTCGGCCTTGTCGCCGAGCTCGGCGCGGATCATGTCGGTGACGGAGTTGAGGGAGAGCCGGTTGAGTTCGTGCTTGCGACCCTTGAGCGCGAGGACGTCCCGGCGGAAGTCCTGGGTCTCGGCGGGCCAGTCGTTCTCGTCCTCCCGGAAGGCGAAGACGAGCAGGACAGGAAGTTCACTCGATCGGATGGCGAACTTGGTCAGCCAGGAGAGTGACTCCCCGTCCGCCCAGTGCAGGTCGTCGACGATCATCACCATCGGCGCGCGGCGCGGCGCGAGCTGGGTGATGACGTAGTCGAGGCCGTCGCGCACGCCCTGCGGGTCGAGGCGGCGGGCACCGACCTTGGGCTGCTTCAGACCCATGGCCGGCCCGACGACCTCCTCCCAGGTGCCCATGACCTGGCTGAACACGTCGGGCTTCAGGTCGGTGAGCACGGGCTGGAGCAGCTGGCGCAGCACGTGGTACGGCTCCTTGAACTGCCGTTCGCCGCCTCGGGCGAACAGCACGGTGGCGCCGTCGCGGACCTTGGCGAGCCGCCGGACCTCGTGCAGCAGACTGGTCTTGCCGATGCCGGGGCGGCCGGAGAAGGTGAGCAGGTCACCGATCTCGGTGCCGCCGGCGGCGAAGCCGCGGCAGAGCCGGTCGACGGCGGCCTCCACCGAGCGCAGTTCGGCGTCGCGGTCTCGCAACCGGACCCGGGGCGCGGTGACGTCGCCGTCGGGGGCGGAACCAGCACCCGCCCCAATTGCGTTCTCCTGCTCGGTCACCCTCGCGCCTCCGCCTCGCCCGCTCGCGTCACAGCTCCATCACTGCGTGGAGCCGAGGTTAGCGCCGCACGGACCTTCCCGTGGGGCATTCGTGCAGGCTGGGGCGGACGGTGGGGGTTCGGGCGTACCGTCGAGGGCAATCGCCCAATATCCCTAACGTCCGATCATTGCATCAGATACCCTACGGCCTTCGAGGCGCAGATGATCTTGCGAAATCCGCCCCCAGCACTCGCGCCCCTCCACGTCAACTCCCCACACCGACAGTGCTCGAATAAGAAGCGCCCCCACCCTCCGCTGCACCGGGAGTCCGATGTCTGACGACACTTCACTTCAGATTCCGTTCCCGCACCGCCGCAGTCCGCACGGCCGGCGCGCCACCGAACTGCACCGGGATTGGCTGATCCGCCATCCGCTGCTGCCCGACGTCGACCACCCCGGCTACGCGCACTGGGAGGTGGTGGACCTCGCCGCGCTCGGCTACCCGGACGCCGGTCCGGACGAACTCGCCCTGGCCGCCGACCTGATGGGTTTCTACTTCCTCTTCGACGACCAGTTCGACGGCCCGCTCGGCCGCCGCCCCGCCGAGGTGGCCCCGATCTGCGAGCGGCTGATCGCCGTCCTGCACGGCGCCCGCCCCGACCAGGGGTCCCCGGTCGAGACCGCCTTCGCCGACCTGTGGAACCGCAGCGTGCAGGGCATGCCGGCCCGCTGGCAGGCCCGCGCCGCCTACAACTGGGAGTACTACCTGGCCAGCCACCCGGCCGAGGCGGCCGGCCGGATCTCCACCCGGCCACCGGACCGCGACGGCTACCTGGAGCTCCGACGGGGCACCGCGGCCATGGAGACCATCTTCGACATGGTCGAGCGCCTGGGCCAGTTCGAGGTCCCGGCCGCCGTCCTGCACCACCCGGTGCTGCGTCAACTCCGCCAGCTGGCGGCCGACATACCGTCACTCAGCAACGACGTGCGCTCGTACCCGCTGGAGGCGCCGCGCGGGGACGTGAACAACCTGGTCATGATCGTCCAGCGGGAGCGGCGCTGCTCGGCCGAGGAGGCCTGCGCCGTGGTCATCGCCGAGGCCCAGCTGATGGTCGACCGCTGCGCCGAGCTGCGCGACAGACTGCCGGACGTGCACCGCGAGTTGGGCCTCTCCCGGATCGAAGGGGCGATCGCCCAACGGTACGCGGACGGGCTGCTCACCTGGCTGGCCGGCTACCTCAGCTGGGAGGCCCGCACCGGCCGGTACCAGG
Organism: Kitasatospora sp. NPDC001095; assembly: GCF_053598615.1. Classification (NCBI taxonomy): domain Bacteria; kingdom Bacillati; phylum Actinomycetota; class Actinomycetes; order Kitasatosporales; family Streptomycetaceae; genus Kitasatospora; species Kitasatospora sp. NPDC001095. The sequence goes on from NZ_JBSFKQ010000006.1 coordinate 30,962, forward strand.
CGGTGTGACCGCCACGCGCCCGGAGCCGTCCGACGGGCGTGCGGTGGCGCGCCCCGAGGGTGCTGCCCCGGCCACGCGGAGGCGTGCGGCGGCACGCCACGGGGGCGGTCCCCCGACGCACGGCGGCGTGCGGCGGCACGCCATGAGGGCGGCCCCGCCTTCACGCGGCGGCGCGCGACAGCGCATGCGGGGGCGCGACCGGAACACGCGCCCCCGCAGTGATCCGTTCCGGGACAGCCGCAGTGATCCCTCTCCGGGCAGCGGCGGTGATCCCTCCCCGGGCAGCCGCGATGATCCCGTTCCGGGACGTCCCGGTGATCCGTGCCGGCCCCTCCCGCCCGCGCACCCCCGAGAGCGACCGGAAGGCGCACCCTCCGTACCCGCCCGGCGCACGGACCGTAGCCGCGTCGGGTGCCCGGCGGCTATCGTGCTCCGCGACGGGCGCCCCCGACGGAGCGCCGGTCCCATTGCGTGTCCGTACCCTCCGCCGGACCGCCCCTGCCGGGCGGCCCGGCGCACCGCCCGTGGCCCGAGCCGCACCGGGCGGTGCCCGACGCAGCGAGGAGACACCCAGCATGACGGTCTACCAACCCCCCGGCACCCCCGGCAGCATCGTCGCCTACCGGTCCCGGTACGAGCACTGGATCGGCGGCGGATGGACGCCCCCGCTGCGCGGCGAGTACTTCGACAACCCGACCCCGGTCACCGGCGAGGTGTTCACCGAGGTCGCCCGCGGCACCGCCGAGGACATCGAGGCCGCCCTGGACGCGGCCCACGCCGCCGCCCCCTCCTGGGGCCGCACCCCGGCCGCCGAGCGCGCGCAGGTCCTGCTGCGGATCGCCGACCGGATGGAGGCGAACCTGGAGCAGCTCGCCGTCGCGGAGAGCTGGGAGAACGGCAAGCCGGTGCGCGAGACGCTGGCCGCCGACCTCCCGCTCGCCGTCGACCACCTGCGCTACTTCGCCGGTGCGCTGCGCGCCCAGGAGGGCAGCCTCTCCCAGCTGGACGAGGACACCGTGGCGTACCACTTCCACGAGCCGCTGGGCGTGGTCGGCCAGATCATCCCGTGGAACTTCCCGATCCTGATGGCGATCTGGAAGCTCGCCCCGGCGCTCGCGGCCGGCAACACGGTCGTCCTCAAGCCCGCCGAGCAGACCCCGGCCTCGGTGCTGCTGCTCGCCGAGCTGACCGCCGACCTGCTGCCGCCCGGCGTGGTCAACATCGTCACCGGCTTCGGCGAGGAGGCCGGAGCCCCGCTGTCCGCCAGCACCCGGGTCCGCAAGATCTCCTTCACCGGCGAGACCACCACCGGCCGGCTGATCGCCCGCTCCGCGGCCGACAACCTGATCCCGGTCACACTGGAGCTCGGCGGCAAGAGCCCCAACGTGTTCTTCTCGGACGTCGCCGCCGCCGACGACGCCTTCTACGACAAGGCCGTCGAGGGCTTCGCGATGTTCGCCCTCAACCAGGGCGAGGTCTGCACCTGCCCCAGCCGCGCGCTGATCGAGTCCCCGGTCTACGAGCGGCTGCTCGGCGACGGACTGGCGCGGGTGCGCGCGATGCGCCAGGGCAACCCGCTGGACACCGAGACCCAGGTCGGCGCCCAGGCCAGCGTCGAGCAGCTGAAGAAGATCCTCTCCTACTTCGAGATCGGCCGGGACGAGGGCGCCAAGGTCCTGGTGGGCGGCGAGCGGGCCGACCTCGGCGGCGCGCTGGCCGGCGGCTACTACGTGACGCCGACGGTCTTCGAGGGCGACAACTCGATGCGGGTCTTCCAGGAGGAGATCTTCGGGCCGGTGGTCTCGGTCACCCGCTTCGACGGCTTCGACCACGCCGTCGCGCTCGCCAACGACACCCAGTACGGGCTCGGCGCGGGCGTCTGGACCCGCAGCCTCAACACCGCCCACCGGGCCGGGCGCGCCATCCAGGCGGGCCGGGTCTGGACGAACTGCTACCACGCCTACCCGGCCCATGCGGCCTTCGGCGGCTACAAGAACTCGGGCATCGGGCGGGAGAACCACAAGGCGCTCCTGGAGCACTACCAGCAGACCAAGAACCTGCTGGTCAGCTACTCCCCCGACGCGGTCGGCTTCTTCTAGGCCGGGGCCCGGACACCCCGGAAGGCTCGTACGACAACGCTCAGGCCCGTACGCCTGGGAGGAACAGCGCACCGGGGAGGACCGCTCAGGCGGGAAAGCGGAGCGGGAGGCCCACCGGGGCCTCCCGCTCCCTCGCCACTCCCCGTGGCGGGCTCCGGGGCGGACCGCCTGTTCAGGGGGATCAAAGCACAGGAATGCGGCCGATTCACCGACGCGCCGCCGACATGCCCGGACAGCCCGCGCGAACGCCGTAGACAGGACTCCCCCAACCCCTCACCCTCCCGGGAGTCCCCGTGACCATCGCCACCGCCAAGCTCAGCGACCCCGTCGTCCGCGCCGCCGTCACCGCGATCAACGCGGGCGACCGCGAGGCCTTCGTCGGGCTGCTCGCCGAGGACGCGACCATGTCCGACGACGGCTCCGACCGGAACCTGGCGGACTGGATCGACCGCGAGATCTTCACCACCCACGGTCGGATGGACGTCCAGACCGAATCCGACGGCGGCCGCACGCTGGTCGCCAACTTCACCAACGACACCTGGGGCGAGATGCGCACCGCCTGGCGCTTCACCGTGGACGGCGGGAAGGTCAGCCGCTTCGAGACCGGCCAGGCCTGAGCCCGGGGCGCGCCCGACGGGTCCCGCCTGACGCCCGACGCCGGGCGCGCGACGCCGACCGTCCGACGCCGGCCGTCCGACGCGCCCTACCGGTCCAGCCCCAGGCACCCCCGCACCGCGCGGATCAGGTTCCGCGAGCGGACGTCCCCGGTGACACCCGGCTGCATGCCGTTGGTGACGTAGCCGAAGCCCAGCCCCAGGTCGGGGTCGGCGAAGCCGAGCGACCCGCCCCGGCCCGGGTGGCCGAAGCTCGCCGGGGAGGCCATCGGCGCGGTCGGGCCGTGCCGCCAGAAGCCCATGCCGAAGGTGGAGTTGACGATCAGCACCCGGTCCGGACCGCTCACCGCCGGGCCGACCGCGCGCGCCAGCACCTCGGGGCCGAGCAGCGGCGGCAGCAGCGCGCCGGAGCCGTCCGGGCGGTCGGCCGCACCGATCAGCGCCGCGTAGAACCGGGCCAGCGACCGGGCCGTGCCGATGCCGCCGGCGCCGGGGATCTCGGCGGCCTGCACCGCCGGGTCGTTGAGGTCCACGCCGGGGAGCACCGAGGCGAAGGAGCGGGCGGTCAGCGAGGCCGGGTCCTGGTAGGCGTCCCGGACGGCCTGCTTGGGCCGCAGCCGCAGCCCGCTCGGCCCGGTCCTGGCCGCCTCCGGGGCCGGCAGGTCGACCAGCTTGCCGACCCTGGGCGCGGCGCCGGCCGGCAGTCCGATCCACAGGTCCAGCCCCAGCGGCCGGGCGATCTCCTCGGCGAAGTACCGGCCTATCGTCCGGCCGCTCACCCGGCGCACCACCTCACCGACCAGCCAGCCGAAGGTGTACGGGTGGTAGCCGTGCGCGGTGCCGGGCTCCCAGGCGGGCGCCTGCGCGGCGACGGCGGCGGCCGCGCGCTCCCAGGTGAGCACGTCCTCCAACCGCAGCGGCACGTCCAGCGCGGGCACTCCGGCCTGGTGCGAGAGCAGCCAGCTCACCGGTACCCGGCCCTTGCCGGCCGCCGCGAACTCCGGCCAGTACGAGGCGACCGGGGCGTCCAGGTCGAGCAGGCCGCGCTCGGCCAGCAGCAGCGCGGTGGTGGCGGTCAGGCCCTTGGTGACCGAGCGCAGCACCTGTGCGGTGTCCGCCGTCCACGGCACCGCGGGCGCCGGACGGCCGCCGACCTCGGGCCGGGCGTCGCCGCCCCACAGGTCGACCACCTTGCGGCCGCGCACGTACAGCGCGAAGGCCGCGCCGAGCTCGCCGTAGTCGGCGAAGTTGCGGGCGAAGGCCGCCCGTACGGGCTCGAACCCCTCGGCCGTCTCGCCCCAGATCTCCACCACCGCGCGCCGCCCTCGACCAGTTCCGTTGTTTCCCGTGCCGCTCACGCTCGTTCTCGATGTCATTCGACTGTCTTCGACCGAACTCGTTCGAACCGAGCCCGGAAACCCTAACCTGTCCCCCATGACCAACCCTGCCGAGGAACTGCTGGACGTCGTCGACGAGCACGACCGCGTGATCGGGACCGCCGCGCGCGGCGAGGTGTACCGGCGCGGGCTCACCCACCGCTGCGTCTTCATCCTGGTCCGTGACCCGGCCGGACGGATCTTCGTCCACCGCCGCACCGACACCAAGCTGTTCGCCCCCGGCGCGTACGACATGTTCGTCGGCGGCGTGGTCGGCTCCGGCGAGACCTACGCCGAGGCCGCCGTCCGGGAGGCCGAGGAGGAGCTCGGCGTCCACGGCATCGCCCCGCGCCCGCTGTTCAAGTTCCTCTTCGAGCAGGACCGGTTCGAGCAGGACGGCTTCGACCAGGACCGGCTCTCCTGGTGGTGCGACATGTACGAGGCCGAGTGGGACGGCCCGGTCTCCCCCCAGGAGTCCGAGGTCGCCTGGCACGCCTGGCTCACCCCCGCCGAACTCGCCGACCGCCTCACCCGTGACCCGTTCGTCCCCGACGGCGTCGAGGCCTACCGCCGCTATCTGGGCCTCCGCTCCGCCTGATCCCGGCGACCGCGGGACTCGGGAGCCGTGCCCGGGCCGGTCGCGCCGGGCCCCTGGCTCCACCGGACGGCCCTCGACGAACTAGGGTGGCGCGCATGGCCTCCCGTACGCCGTCGCCGACGGCCGACCACGCAGCACGGACCTCCGCAGCCGCCGGCGCCGGCGGCTCCGCCCGGCCGGCGGGCGAGCGGCCGCGCCGGCGGCTGAGCGTGGACGAGCGGCGGGAGCAACTGATCGCCGTGGCGCTGGAACTGTTCGCCCGGCGGCCGCCGGAGGAGGTGTCGATCGACGACATCGCCGCCGCCGCGGGCGCCTCCCGGCCGCTGGTGTACCACTACTTCCCCGGCAAGCAGGCACTGTACGAGGAGTCGCTGCGGCGGGCCGGGAAGGAACTGTCGGCCCGGTTCGAGGAGCCGATGGAAGGGCCGCTGTCGGAGCGGCTGCACCGCGTGATGGGCCGCTACCTGGACTTCGTGCAGAGCCACGGGCCGGGCTTCGCCGCGCTGCTTCGCGGCGGCTCGGTGGCGGCCAGCGCGGGCACCTCGGCGGTGATCGACGAGGTGCGCCGGGCCGCGCAGGAGCAGATCCTGGCCCACCTGGCGATCCCGGCGCCGAGTGTCGGGCTGCGGCTGACCGTCCGGGCCTGGATCGCCAACGCCGAGATCACCTCGCTGGAGTGGCTGGCCGAACGCTCGGTGCCGCTGGAGGAGCTCCAGCTGCACCTGGTGCAGGAGTTCGTCGCGGCGCTCACCCTCACCGCCGCCCGCGAGCCGGCTCTCGCCGCCGAACTGGCCTCCTTCTTCGCCGACGAGCGCCCGGACGGCCCGACCGGGCGCCTGGTGCGGGACCTCGCGGGACTGTTCGCCGTGCCCGGGATCGTCGAGGCGGTCACCGCGCTCGCCGCCGGCGCCCCCGACGACGGGTCCGCGCAGGCCGCCGGAGCCGCCGCGGAGTGACCGGAGCCGTCGCCGGGTCGGTCGCGGGGTCGGTCACGGGTCGGTCACGGGTCGGTTACCGGGGAGGGGCCGAGGTCGTCGCCGCGACGGCCGTCCGCGTGATCATCGGGTCATCCTGCGGTTCGGTCCTGACGGTGGGCTCTGATAGGAATGAGCAGGGATCTGACGGCACGCCGCCGCGGCGCGCCCGGTCCCACTCGAACCACCGACGGCAGACGGAGCAGAGCGGGGGGCTCACCAGTTGACCCAGGACGTCCAGTTCAGTGTGGAGGCCAACCCCTTCGCGGCAGCGGAGCAGGTCTGCGCGACCCTCGGCACCCTCACCGACGCCCTCTTCGACGAGCACACCTCTCGCCACCCGGCGGCCTCGCTGAGCGCCCTGCGGACGGGCGAACACCCGGCCGGCGAGGCGCTGTTCGGCCTGCCGCTGGCCCCCAACGGCCCGGTGCACACCGCCGTCGACCGGCTCGGCACGGTGACCACCGCGGGCACCGCCCGTCCCGGCACCGGCGCACGGCTCACCGACCGGGTGGTCGCCGCGCTCCAGACCCGCTACGGCGGCGGCGCGGTGCGCGGCGCCATCGCCGACCGGGGCACCACCTCGGCCGCGCTGTTCCAGCTCCCGGTCACCGGCGAGTTCGCCGACGCCAAGCTGCGTCCGCCGTTCGCCCCCGCGCTGGCCGCGCTGGCGGCCGGGCAGCAGACCCGTCAGCCGGTCGAACTGCCCACCGGCGCGGGCGCCGAGGTCCGGCTGGTCGTACCGCCCGGCTTCCACTCGCTGACCTCCCCGGACGGTCCGCCCGGCGTCTCCGCCCGGGCGGTGCCCCCGCTGCCCGACGGCACGGACCGGACCGGCGGCGCCGCCCCGGCCACCGTGGCGGCCGCCGACGAACTGGCCCGGCACCTGGCCGAGGTCGCCGAGGAACTGTTCAGCGCCACCGGCCCGGAGCCCCGGCGCGACTTCGCGGTGATCTCCGCCACCCTGGCCGACCTGATCCGCGACGCGGGCGTCGTCTACGCCGGCGTCTGCGCCCTGGAGCTGGACGGCCGCTACTCGGACGCCACCCTCGTCGTCTCGCTCGCCCGGCACCCGCTGCCGATCACCGCGCTCGCCACCGAGCTGGCCACCGTCCGGCGGCACGCCGAGGTGTGGACCGTCCTGCTGCCGGCCGGGCCGGCCGCCGTCCTGGTCGAGGGCCGGACCGTCCCGGTGCCAGGCCCGCTGGCCGCCGACGGGCAGCGACGCTGGGTGGTCACCTCGGCCGTCCAGGCCTTCGTCCCGCTGCCGGACGGTGGGACGGTGCTGTGCGCCCAGCTGTCCACGGCGCGGCCGGAGGACTGGGAGCTGTACACGGAGGCGTTCGCGGAGCTGCTGAAGAGCATCCAGTTCGGCTGGGACGGCGTGCCGACCGCGGTGGGAACCGTGCCGACCCAGGCACCTGTTCCGGCTCCGGCTCCCCTTCCCGAGCCTGAGCCCGCGCCTGTTCCTGCGCCCGTTCCTGAACCCGCCGGCGTCGAGGAGGAGTCGGCGGAGAAGCCCGTGCACCTGCGTGGCACGCCGGTACGGGTGCCTCCCGCGGACTTCAACCCCTTCGCGCCGGTGGCGGAGGCCCCCGCTGCCGGTGGGGACGAGACGGCGCAGGATGCCGCGGACAGGCCGAAGGGCACCCCGGTGATGGTCCCACCGCCGGACTTCAACCCCTTCGCCATGGACGGCAGCCCGGACGTGGCGAGCGACCCGCCCGCCACCCAGCCCTCCGCTGCCGCTCCGATCGCCGACCCGTTCGGCACCACGGTCGCGGCCGAGCAGAAGCCCGATCCGTTCGGCACCACGCTGCCCGCCCAGGGCCCGGCCGTCCCGCCACCGCCCACGACCCCGCCCGTCATCCCGGCCCAGTCCCCGCCCACCGCGGCGGAAACGACGGACCAGGGTTCGGGGCAGCCCGCGGACAGCCAGGAACCCACCCCGCGCAAGGGCACCCCGGTGATGGTCCCGCCGCCGGACTTCAACCCCTTCGCCATGGACGGCTTCGCGGACGCGTCGGCGGCCGAACCGGAGCCGGCGGACGAGACGGACGAAGCCAACGCCGCACCGGAGAACCGCCCGTTCGGCTGAGCCGGAGGGATACGGGGAGCTGCTGGTGCGGGAGGAGCCGCTGCGCGCCGCCGCGACGAACGGGTGACAGGTGACACGTGACAGCCGACAGCTGACAAGGTTCAGATTTCAGCGAACGAAATCTGAAATCTGTTACCTGTCGGCTGTCAGCCGTTAGCTGTCATCCGTTACTACCAGTGGTCCTCCGCCCTCAAGCCGCCCGCCGGGCCAGGTGCACCACGTCCGGCACCCCCCGGGCCACCGGAATCTCGTGCGTCATCACATCCGTGAACCCCACCGCCCACAGCGCCTCCTCGAAGGCCGGCGAGGGCTGCGCGCTCCACACGGCCAGCACCCCGCCCGACCGCAGGCGGTGCCACAGCACCGCGAGTCCATCCGCGCCGTACAGCCCGTCGTTGGATTCGGTGACGGTCCAGTCCGGTCCGTTGTCGATGTCCAGGCACAGCGCGTCGTAGCGCTCGCCGTCCGCCGCCGCGAGGTACTCCAGCAGATCGGTGTGGAACACCTCGACCCGCTCGTCGTCCAGGGCGCCGTCCGAGAAGGCGCCGAGCGGGCCGGTCCGGTGCCAGTCGATGATCGCGGTCTCCCGCTCGACGACGGCGATCCGCCCCCAGCGCGGCTCGGCCGCCGCGTACGCCAGCGAGAAGCCGACCCCGAGGCCCCCGATCAGCACCGACGGGCGCTCGGCCGCGCGGCCCGTACGGTCCAGCTCGTCCAGCGCCGCCTGGATGAGCAGCCGCTCCGAGCGCCCATCGGCGGTGTCCATCAGGAAGCAGCCGTTGGCGATGATCTCGAAGTCCCGACCGCGTTGCCGGAGCACCACCTCGCCGTACGGGCCCTCCCGCCGGTCGAGCGTGACAACGGCCTCGTGGCCGTCGCGTTCGGGCAGTGCGGTGGTCATCCGTCCTCCTTGGCGGACTCGGGTCGAACTCGGCTGCGGGGCCGACCCGTTACGGGGCGGGGCGGTCACCCGCCCGACAATAGCCGAGTCCGCATCCGGGCCCGTCAGTTCGTGACCAGCACCCCCGCGTACGAGACGCCCGCGACGACCACCCAGGATCCGAGCCCGAGCAGGGCGATCCGCCCGCCGGTGCGGGCCATGGTCGGCAGGTGGACCGCGCTGCCGAGACCGAACAGCGCGGCGGCCAGCAGCAGTTCCTGGGCGTCCGCGGCCAGGCCGAGCGCCCGCTCGGGCAGTACTCCGGTGGTCCGCAGGACGATCATCGCGAGGAACCCCGCCACGAACAGCGGCACGATCGGCGGACGGCTGCCGGCCTTCACTGACTTCCCACCCGACTTCTCACCCGACTTCCCGCCCGCGCCGTCGCCCGCCCCGTCGCGCGCCCCGCCGACCGCGGAAGCCCCCGCCGGGGCACCCACCGAGGCCCCCACCGGAACCTCCGCCGAAACCGAAACCGAGGCCGCCACCCGCGCCGCCCGCAGGTTCCGCCGCACCGCCACGGCGACCCCCGCGACCAGCGGCGCCAGCAGCACCACGCGCATCAGCTTGACCAGCACCGCCTCCCGCAGCGCCCCCGGCCCGCCGGTCTGAGCGGTGGCGACCACCTGCCCGACGTCGTGCACGCTCGCCCCGACCCAGCGCCCGAACTCCAACTCGCCGAGCCCGAGCGGATGCTGGAGCAGTGGCAGCACGGCGATCGCCAGCGTCCCGCACAGGGTGACCAGCGCCACCGAGGCCGCGACGTCCTCCTCCTCGCTGCCCGCCGCCTGGCTGACCGCGCCGATCGCCGAGGCCCCGCAGATCGAGTAGCCGGTGGCGACCAGCAGCGGCTGGTCCCCCGGCAGGCCGAGCCGCCGGCCCAGCCAGAGCGTTCCCGCGAAGGTGGCCGCGACGACGGCGAGCACCATGGCGACGGTGGCCCAGCCGAGGCCGAGCACGTCGTCCAGGCTGAGCTTGAGCCCGAGCAGGACGATCCCGAGCCGCATCAGCCGCTTCCCGGCCGTGGACAGCCCGGGCCGGGCGATCCCGCGGACCACCGGGCGCAATCCCGGCAGGTGCGCCGCCACCATGCCGAGCACGACGGCGGCGGTGAGCTCGGGCACGGCCGGTACCAGCGCGTGGACGCCCAGAGCGGCGGCCACTCCGAGCGCCGCGAGCAGCAGCCCGGGGGCGTCCCCGCGCGTCGGGGGCAGCGAACGGGTACGGGCGGCGCGGTGCCGGAGCGTCTGCCGAAGAGTCAGTGCCACGCCGCGCTCACTGCTGCCGGTCGGCGGGCAGCCGGTAGACCCGCCGGATGCTGGTGCCGAGCCGTGAGACGTCCGCGCCGTAGACGTGGATGGAGATCGCCGTGCTGCTACAGGAGTTGCGCACCAGGTGGATGTCGCCGGGCGGGGCGAAGGCGGCCACGGTGCCGGCCGGGCCGGCCACGTGCTCGGTCTCGACCAGTCGGGCGGTGGGGCCTTCGGAGACCAGCCGGTAGCGGGTCTCGCTCTCCTGTCCCTGGTGGACGCCGGCCACGCACCAGGAGACGTGGTCGTGGATCGGGGTCTGCTGTCCGGGCAGCCAGACCAGGGCGACGACGGAGAAGCTGCCGTCCTCCTCGGCGTGCAGGACGTGCTGGCGGTAGCGCTGCGGGTCGCCCTCGCGCTGGGCGGCGGTGAGCAGCGCGTCCGGCCCGTCCGGGTCGGCGTGCAGGTGCGGGGCGAGGCGTTCGCCGACCAGGTAGGCGGTGAGCTCCGGCGGGAGCCCGCGGTCCACGACGGCGCGGATCTCACTGATCAGCGCGGTCATCCGCTCGGTGAGTCGGCCGCTGCCGACCGTGGCTGAGGGTGTCATCCCCACAGGTTCGAATGGATCGACCCATCACGTCCAAGGAGGGTTTGTAAGCAACCTCCCCATCAACGCTTATGTGTCGGTCGGACTGCTCAGCACCCGACCCGGCTCGCCGCCGCCTGCCGCAGGTGGTCCAGCACCAGTCCGGTGGCCGGGATCCGGCGGTGCTCGCGCAGCACGTACGCGCTCACCTGCCGCCGCAGGTGCGGTTCGGCGGCCCGCCCGGTGACCTTGCGGTGGCACATGAAGGAGAGCACCAGCGCCGGCATCAGCGCGATCCCGACCCCGGCGGCGACGAGCGACTGCACCGCGAGGTTGTCGTCGGTGGAGAACACGATGTCCGGCGCGAAACCCTCCTCCGCGCAGACGTGCAGCAGGTTGGCCCGGCAGCGCGGACAGCCGGCGATCCAGCGTTCGCCGCCGAGGTCGGCCAGCCGTACGGCGTGCCGGCGGCCGAGCGGGTGCCCGACCGGCAGCAGCACCGTGAGCAGGTCCTCCATCAGCGGGATCTCGTCCAGGCCCTCCGGCACCTCGGTGGCCCCGCCCGGGTAGCGGAAGGCCAGCGCGATGTCGCACTCCCCGCGCAGCAGTCGCTGGACGGAGTCCGGCGGCTCGGCCTCCAGCAGTTCCACCCGCACGCCGGGGTGCTCGGCCAGCAGCCGGGCCATCGCCTGGGGTATCAGGGTGGCGTTGGCGCTGGGGAAGGCGCAGACCCGCACCCGCCCGGCGCGCAGCCGGGCGAGCGCGGCGAGCTGCTGCTGGGCGGCCGACATGCTGCCGAGGATCAGCTCGGCGTGCCGGGAGAGCGCCTCGCCGGCCTCGGTGAGCCGCAGTCCGCGCCCCGCCCGGGTGAAGAGCGGAACGCCGACGGTGCGTTCGAGCGCCTTCATCTGCTGGGTGACGGCGGGCTGGGTGTAGCCGAGTTCGCGGGCGGCGGCCGAGTAGGAGCCGGCCCGGACGACCTCGTGGAACGTCCTGATGTGCCGCGAATCGAACACCGGCTCCATGATCCCTCCCACCCGCTCGTCACCTTCGGCAGCCCGCTCCGGCCACGCGTCGACCACATTCCGGCCGTGCCGATACCGCACTTCGGCCGTGCCCCGGCTGTGCCGCAGCCGTGCTTCAGCCGCGTCCGGGCGCCCGAGAATCATAAGAGGAATTTGGAGGTATCGACCCCGACCCCACCCGCACCTATGGTTCAGCCCCGAACCGGCCTGCTCAGGACCGCTCCTTCTCGGTACCTCACCTTCTCGGTACCTCACCCGTTCTCAGTACCGCACCGTCACTGCTGCACCGAGGGCGGCAGCCCCATCGCCACCCCGGCCTCGACCACCGGCGCCCCGCCGCGCACGCTCGGGCTGCGCCGGCTGCGCCGCTCCACGAAGCGGGCGAGCCAGGAGAGCAGCAGGCACATGCCGATGTAGATCGGCGCGATCACCATGACCACCGGGATGAACGGCAGGTCGTAGTCCAGGTTGGTGGCGATCAGCTTGCCCGCGTGCAGGAACTCCTCGTAGGTGATCAGGAACCCCAGCGAGGTGTCCTTGAGCGCGACCACCAGCTGGCTGATGATGGCCGGCAGCATCGCCCGGTTGGCCTGCGGCACCAGGACGTAGGACATCACCTGGGTCTTGCGCATGCCGAGCGCGTACGCCGCCTCCCGCTGCCCCTTGGGCACGGCGAGCACGCCGGCCCGGAACACCTCGGCCAGCACGGAGCCGTTGTAGAGCACCAGGCCGGCCACCAGCGCCCAGAGCGGCTGCACCTTGAGCGCGACGAAGACGAAGAAGATCATCACCAGCACCGGCATGGCCCGGAAGAACTCCACCACCAGGGTGGCGAACCAGCGCACCACCCGGTGGTCGGAGAGCCGCCCGGCCGCGAACAGCGCGCCGAAGGGCAGCGCGAACAGCACCGTCCAGCCGAAGGCCTTGAGGGTGTTGCCGAGCCCGCGCAGCAGCAGTTCCTGCACGCCCCGGTACTCGAAGGCCATCCACTTCTCGTACGTGAACTGCTGGGTGTGGAACATCATGTAGACGACCCAGCCGATCAGCGCCGCGATCAGCAGCAGCGCGATTCCGCCGTACAGCCGGTGCCGGGCGAGCGCCTTCGGACCGGGGACGTCGTACAGCGCCGAGGATTCAACGGTCATCGGGACACCGCCACTCGTCGTTCCAGCAGGTTGAAGACGGCGCTGATGGCCAGGGTGATGATCAGGTAACCGACGGCGATCCAGACGAAGGTCCAGACGATGCTGTAGCCCAGCTCGTTGATGGTCCGGTAGGTGCCCAGCAGTTCGGTGACGCTGAACGAACCGGCGATCGCCGTGTTCTTCGCCAGTGCGATCATCACACTGCCGAGTGGTGCCACCACCGAGCGGTACGCCTGCGGCAGCACCACCTGGCCCATCGTCTGCCCGAAGCTCATGCCGAGGCTGCGGGCCGCCTCGCCCTGCCCGACCGGCACCGTGTTGATGCCCGAGCGCATCGACTCGCAGACGAAGGCCGAGGTGTAGCAGCCCAGCGCCAGCACCGCGAAGGTGTAGAAGGGCAGGGTGATGTTGAACCGGGGCAGCCCCAGCACCACGATGAAGAACAGCAGCGTCAGCGGCGTGTTGCGCAGCACCGTCACCCACAGCGTCCCGAACACCCGCAGCGGCTTGACCGGTGAGACCCGGAAGCCCGCGACCAGCACGCCCAGCACCAGCGCCAGCACGGCGCTCACCACGAACAGCGAGAGCGTGCCGAGGAAGCCCTCCCAGTAGGTCGACCAGTTGTCGGTCAGCGTCTTCACGGCGTGGCCTCTCAGTACCGGTCGATCTGCGGCGGGGTCGGCGCCGGCTCCCCGGAGAGGCCGAGGGTCGCCTCGAAGGCCCTCTGCCAGTCGCCGTTCTGCATGTGGTGCTCCAGCGCGTCGTTGATCGCGCCGCGCAGCACGGTGTCCTCCTTCGGCACCCCGATCCCGTACGGCTCGGTGGAGAACAGCGGTCCGACCACCTTGAGCTCGTCGGGCACCTTGGCCGCGTAGCCGAGCAGGATCGCGTTGTCCGTGGTCACCGCCTCGACCTGGTCGGTGATCAGGTTGTCGACGCAGGCCGAGTAGGTGTCGTAGCCGATCAGCTTGGCCTTCGGGAACTGCGACTGGATCCGCTGGTACGGCGTCGAACCGGCCGCCGAGCAGACCTTCTTGCCGTCCAGGTCCTCCGGACCGTGGATGGTGTCGTTGTTCCTGCGCACCAGCAGCGACTGCCCGGCGATGAAGTACGGGCCGGCGAAGCCGACCAGCTTCTTCCGGTTCTCGTTGATGGTGTAGGTGCCGACGTAGTAGTCCACCTGACCGTTCTGCAGGGCGGTCTCGCGGTTGGCAGAGGCGATGGTCCTGAACCGGATCCGGTCGGGCGGGAAGCCCAGCGAGGCGCCGACCATCTTGGCGATCTCGATGTCGAAGCCGGAGTACTCGCCGGTGGCCGGGTTCTTCTGGCCCAGGTACGGCTGGTCCTCCTTGGCACCGACCACCAGGTAACCCCGGCTGCGGGCGGCGTCCAGGGTCGGCGAGCCGGTGATCGCGGAGGCGTCCTGCACCTGGTAGGTGGGCAGCGCGCTGGGTTGCGGGCCCTTGGGCGGCGGGGTGCCGGGCTTGCCGCAACCCGCCAGCAGCGCGGTGAGCAGCAGGACGGCGGCGAGCACCCGCCTCCCCGCCCGCGCGGCGGGCCTCGCCACCGGCCTCGTCACGGGCCTCGTCACCGACGTCGCCACGGGCCTCGCGACCGGCTGCGCCGCGGACGACGTCGTCAGAGGCCGAGCCACGGACGTCGTCAGGCGCCGAGCCGCGGGCGTCGTCTCACGGTTCACGGCGCCGCCTCAGTGCTTCAGGATCTTGGACAGGAAGTCCCGGGCGCGATCGCTCTCGGGAGCGCTGAAGAAGTCCTCCGGGGCACGGTCCTCGACGATCCGGCCGTCGGCCATGAACACCACCCGGTTGGCGGAGGCCCGGGCGAAGCCCATCTCGTGGGTGACCACGACCATCGTCATGCCCTCGCTCGCGAGCTGGCGCATGACGTCCAGCACCTCGTTGATCATCTCGGGGTCGAGTGCCGAGGTGGGCTCGTCGAACAGCAGCGCCTTGGGCTCCATCGCCAGCGCGCGGGCGATCGCGACCCGCTGCTGCTGCCCGCCGGAGAGCTGCGCCGGGTACTTGGCGGCGTGCGAGGCGAGGCCCACCCGCTCCAGCAGCGCGCGGGACTTCTCGTCCGCTTCGGCCCTGGGCCGCCCGCGGACCTTGATCTGCGCGAGTGAGACGTTCTGCAGCACGGTCTTGTGCGCGAACAGGTTGAAGGACTGGAACACCATGCCGACCTCGGCGCGCAGCCTGGCCAGGCCCTTGCCCTCCTCGGGCAGCGGCTCGCCGTCGATCAGGATGGTGCCGTCCTCGATCGGCTCCAGCCGGTTGATCGCCCGGCAGAGGGTGGACTTGCCGGATCCGGACGGCCCGATGACCACGACGACCTCGCCGCGCCCGACCGTCAGGTCGATGTCCTGGAGGACGTGCAGGTCCCCGAAGTGCTTGTTGACCCCGCGCACCTCGATCAGCGGGGTGAAGGCCGAGGCGCCGGTCGGGGCCGGCCCGGGGGCCGCGGTCACTTGCTGCGCCGCCCCTTCAACAGCCAGCCCAGCACGACGCCCGCGATCAGCGTGGCCAGCAGCGCGATCCAGAGCGGCGCGGTGACGGTGAAGACCCAGAACTGGATCTGCACCCTGTCGAGGTTGGCGAACAGGAACCACACGGCGAGGACGACGATGACGCCGATCCCGATGTAGCGCGTGGGAATCCCACCGATCTCACCGCGGGAGGAGCGGGACGAGCCGTCTGAAATCTTGGTCACCGGAGCAGTCTGCGGGCCGTACGGCCGATTTGCCCGATTACGCGCCATTCCGGGCCGGGGAGTAACCCGTACGGGGTAATCGAGCCCCGTACGGGTTTGGAAGCTCCCCGGAAGCTCCCCGGCCCGGACCTCCCGCTACCGCTCGTCCCGCCAGGACCGCCAGAGCGCCGCGTACGGACCGCCCGCCGCGACCAGGTCCGGATGGCTGCCGTACTCGCTGATCCGCCCGTCCTCGACCACCGCGATCACGTCCGCGTCGTGCGCGGTGTGCAGCCGGTGGGCGATGGCGATGACCGTCCGGCCCTCCAGCACCCGGGAGAGCGAGCGCTCCAGGTGGCGGGCGGCCCGCGGGTCCAGCAGGGAGGTGGCCTCGTCCAGCACCAGGGTGTGCGGATCGGCCAGCACCAGCCGGGCCAGCGCCAGCTGCTGGGCCTGCGGCGGGGTCAGCGAGGTGCCGCCGGAGCCGACCTCGGTGTCCAGCCCCTCCGGCAGGGCGTCCACCCAGGCCCCGGCGTCCACCGCTTCCAGCGCTGCCCGCAGCTCGGTGTCGTCCGCGTCGGGCGCGGCCAGCCGCAGGTTGTCCCGCAGGGTGCCGACGAAGACGTGGTGCTCCTGGTTCACCAGCGCGACCTCCGCGCGCACCCGCTCGGCCGGCATCCGCGCCAGCGCCGCCCCGCCGAGGGTCACGCTGCCGCGGCCGGGGGCGTAGATCCCGGCGAGCAGCCGGCCGAGGGTGGACTTGCCCGCCCCGGACGGCCCTACCAGCGCGACCCGGCTGCCCGGGGCGACGTCCAGGCTGATCCCGTGCAGGACGTCGGCGCCCTCGCGGTAGCCGAAGCGGACGTCCCTGGCCTCGACCCGACGGCCGTCCGGCCGGGCGGACTCGTCCCCCTCGTGCTCGGGCACCTCGCGCACGCCGACCAGCCGGGCCAGCGAGGCCTGGCCGATCTGGAGCTCGTCGTACCAGCGCAGGATCAGGTCCACCGGACCGGTCAGCATCTGCGCATAGAGCACGCCGGTGGTCAACTGGCCCACGGTGATCCAGCCTCGGAGGGTGAACAGTCCGCCGAGCACCAGGGTGGCGAGCACCGCCGTGGTGTAGACCGCGTCGATGGTCGGGAACCAGACCGAGCGCAGCCACAGGGTGTACCGCTCCCAGGCCAGCCACTCGCGCAGCTTGCGGTCCGTCAACCGGACCCGCTGGTCGCCCAGCCGCAGCGCCTCTACCGTCCGCCCGGCGTCGACCGTCTCGGCCAGCACGTTGCTCACCGCCGCGTACCCGGCCGCCTCGCTGCGGTAGGACTGCGGCGCGCGCCGGAAGTACCAGCGGGAGCTGGCCAGCAGCAGTGGCAGCCCGATCAGCGCGGTCAGCGCGAGCAGTGGCGAGGTGACCAGCAGCGCACCGAGCACCAGCAGCAACGACACCACGGCGACGGCGAGTTCGGGCACCGCCTCGCGTACCGACTTGTCCAGCCGGTCGACGTCGGTGGTGCCCCGGGAGACCAGGTCCCCGGTGCCGGCCCGCTCCAGCACACCGGTCGGCAGAGCCACCGAGCGGACCAGGAAGTCCTCCCGCAGGTCGGCCAGCACCCGCTCGCCGAGCACCGCGCCGCGCATCCGCGACCAGCCGGTGAACGCCGCCTGGGCCACCAGTGCCAGCAGGTACCAGGTGACCGCCACCGCGATGG
The DNA here is from genome assembly GCF_053598615.1 of Kitasatospora sp. NPDC001095. Lineage (NCBI taxonomy): Bacteria > Bacillati > Actinomycetota > Actinomycetes > Kitasatosporales > Streptomycetaceae > Kitasatospora > Kitasatospora sp. NPDC001095. The sequence continues at coordinate 48,085 of NZ_JBSFKQ010000006.1, forward strand.
TGGACCCGGCGGTGCCGGTGGCCAGCGACTCGACCAGGCGGCCGAGCACCCACGGCCCGACCAGCCCGGCCAGGGTGGCCGTCGAGTGCAGCACCACCACGGCGGAGAACCCGGCGCGGTGCCGCCGCGCGAGCAGCAGCAGGTACTCGCGCACGGCGGCCGGGGAACCGACCGGCAGGGTGGCGACGGGCCCCTGTTCCTCCTGGACGGGGGGCTTCATGACGTACTCCTCGCGTGTGGGGCAGGGATTTTGACGGCGGTCCTCATACGGCCCCACCCACCGGACGGGCCGTTTCCTCCTCGCGGGTGACCACGGCCCGGTAGGCCGGCTCGGTCCGCATCAGCTCGCGGTGCCGCCCGGCCGCGACGGCCCGGCCCTCCTGCAGCAGCACCACCCGGTCCGCCTGGTCGAGCAGCAGCGGGCTGGTCGCGAACACCACGGTGGTGCGGCCCGCCCTGGTGTCCCGCAGCCCGGTGGCGATCCGCGACTCGGTGTGCGCGTCCACCGCGCTGGTGGGCTCGTCGAGCACCAGCACCGGCGGGTCCGCCAGCAGGGCGCGGGCCAGCGCGAGCCGCTGGCGCTGCCCGCCGGAGAGCGAGCGTCCGCGCTCGGTGATCCGGGCGCGCATCGGGTCGCCCCCGCACTCGGGCGAGCCGTCCACCAGGGCTTCCAGCACGTCGTCGGACCGGGCCGCCGCCAGGGCCGCGGCTGCCGGGACCCGCCCCGAGGAGGGGATGTCGAACAGCTCGGCCAGCGTGCCGGAGAGCAGCACCGGCTCCTTGTCGTGGACCAGCACCGCCGCCCTGGCCTCGGCCAGCGGCACCGAGTCCAGCTCCGTGCCGCCGAGCCGCACCGAGGCCTGCGCCCGTTCGCCCTCGGCCAGCGGCACGTGCCCGCCCAGCCGTTCGGCCAGCGACCCGGCGAAGTCCGGGTCGCCGCAGACCACCGCGGTCAGCTCGCCGGCCCGCGCGGTCAGCCCGCTCGCCGGGTCGTGCAGGTCCGCCTTGTCCGGCCTGGCCAGCGAGGCCTCGGCGGTGCCGGCGGTCCGGGCCAGCGAGAGCACCCGCACGGCCCGCCCGGCGGAGACCCGGGCCACGCTCCAGGCGTGCGCCGCCTCGCCCAGGACGCGCAGCGGAGCGGCCAGGAAGGCCGTCGCGCCGTACACCGCGATCAGGGTGCCGACGGCGAGCTCGCCGTCGGCCACCAGCCGGGCGCCGTACCAGGTGACGCCGACCACGAACAGCCCGGGCAGCAGCACCTGCTGCGCCTGCATCAGCGACCAGATCCGGGACGAGCGGACGGCCGCCGCGCGGACCTTCTGGGAGGCGGCGCGGTACCGCTCCAGGAACAGCTCCTCGCCGCCGATGCCGCGCAGCACCCGCAGCCCCGCGACGGTGTCGGCCGCCAGCTCGGTGGCCTTGCCGCCGAGGGCGCGCTGCTGCTCGTAGCGCCGCTCGAACGGGCCGATCAGCGGCCAGACGGAGGCCGCCAGCACCGGGACGCCGAGCAGCACCCCGATCCCGAGCACCGGATCGACCGTCAGCACCGCCACGCTCACGGCCAGCCAGACGATCACCGCGGCCCGGACCCGGGCGACCAGCTCGACGTACCAGCCGATCCGCTCGACGTCCCCGCTGCCGACCGCGACGACCTCGCCGGTGGCGATCCGGCGGGACAGCCCGGCCCCCAGGTGCGAGGCCTGCCGGGCCACCAACTGCCGGACGTGGGTGGCCGCGTGGATCCAGTTCCAGACCGCCTGACGGTGCAGCAGCACCGTCCCGAACGAGGCACCCGCGCCCAGCAGCAGCAGGAGCCCGCCGGAGCGCCAGATCCCGCCGGCGTCGCCGTCCACGGCGGCCTGCACGCCGAACCCGAGCGGTACCGGCAGGGCGGCCTGGCACCCCGTCTCGATCAGCGCCCAGAGGGTGGCGAGCAGTTGCCCGCGCCACTGGCTGCGCTGCAGCCAGCGCAGGAAGGCCAGGGGTGAGGAGAGGTCGGGACTGCCGGGGTCGGCCAGCGGCAGAGGGGTGAGCAGCATGACACTCCGATGCGAGCGGTGCGCGGGTGCGGGTGTGCACGGGCGCACGGGGTACGGGGAGTTCGGGGGAACAGGGCGCACGGAACGCCTCGGTGACGTGCGCGCAGCGCGGGCGGCGGCCGAACGGCAGGCGGCCGGAGCCGACGGACGGATGATGCGCGGCGCGGCGGCACGGCGTCGGCGCGACATCGGCGATGCGCCCGGAGGAGACACCGGACGGAGATGGAACGGGCACGAAGGGCCCGGAAGTCAGGAGGTCATGGCCGCGAGCCTGCCAAGCTCCGTGTGATCCGCGCAACAGGTTTTTCCACCGCGGCCTCCCACCCCCGCGCCCCCGCACCCCACGGACCGCGCAACCCCCGCACGCCACACCCCGCACACCGCCGCACCCCATGGCCCGCACGCCCCCTGCACGCCGGGCCGCACGCCCCCGCGCACAGTCTCCGCACGCCCCCCGCACGCGAGTCCACAAGCCCCCACACGCCCCCGGAGGTCCTCACGGCTCCCCGACGGTCCCCCACCAGGGCGGTCTCCGCCCCGCCACCGGCGGGGCCGCCACCCAGGGCAAACCCTCGCAAAGCTTCACTCAAGTTTCGCCCGCTCCGCGGGAACAATCACACCGGGGCACCAGTTGCCCCCACTGGAACCACAGGACAATCAGGAGGGCACCCCTTCCCGTGAGCACCATCCCCACCGTCACCCTCAACGACGGCGCGCAGATCCCGCAGCTCGGCTTCGGCGTGTGGCAGGTCCCGGACGCAGAGGCCACCCCGGCCGTCCGCGCCGCGATCGAGGCGGGCTACCGCTCCATCGACACGGCGGCCATCTACGAGAACGAGGCCGGCACCGGCGCGGCGATCGCCGAGGCACTGGCGGGCGGCGTGGCCCGCGAGGACCTCTACATCACCACCAAGCTGTGGAACTCGGGCACCCGCGACTGGTCCGGCGAGCAGGGCCGCGACGCGGTGCTGCGCGAGTTCGACGCCTCGCTGGCCAAGCTCGGCCTCGAGCAGCTCGACCTCTACCTGATCCACTGGCCGCGCCCGATGCACGGCGACAGCTACCTGAACATCTGGAAGGCGTTCGAGCAGCTGAAGGCGGACGGCCGGGTCAGGTCGATCGGCGTCTCCAACTTCGGCACCGAGCAGCTGACCCGCCTGCTCGACGAGGCCACCGTCGCCCCGGTCCTGAACCAGGTCGAGCTGCACCCGTACTTCCCGCAGACGGAGCTGCGCGCCTTCCACGCCGAGCACGGCATCGCCACCGAGGCGTGGAGCCCGCTGGGCCAGGGCAAGGAACTGCTCGCCGAGCCCGCGCTGGCGAAGATCGCCGAGAAGCACGGCCGCACCGTCGCCCAGGTGGTGCTGCGCTGGCACCTCCAGAACGGCGTGATCGCCATCCCGAAGTCGGTCACCCCGTCCCGGATCCGCGAGAACCTGGACGTCACCGGCTTCGAGCTGGACGCCGAGGACCTCACGGCGATCGCCGCCGTGGCCACCGGCAAGCGGATCGGCCCGGACCCGCAGGAGTTCGACTGGAACTGACGCCCGGTTCGGGGGCCCGGCAGCCGGGCCCCCGAACCGCCTGACGCCCAGTCACGCGAAGACCGCCCGCACCCCTACGGGAGTGGGCGGCCTTCGGTGTGCCCCGATCCGCCGAAGCCCATGACATGGACCCTCAGCGTTTTGGCGAATCGTTTTGGCTACTGCGGCGAAGTTTTGACCTAGAGCCTGGCCGCCTTCGCGACGAGCGCGAGCGCGGCCTCGTGCTCGCCCTCCTCCAGCGGCGCCAGCAGCAGCCGCTGGACCTCGGCCACCCCGGCGGCCGAGCGGTGCAGCAGGTCCTGTCCCGCCGGTGAGAGCGAGAGCAGGTTGCGCCGTCCGTCCGAGGGGTCGCGCCGACGCTGCACCAGACCGCGGCGCACCAGCCGGCTGACCATCTCGGCCATCGTGGCCTTGTCCAGCGAGGCGAGCTCGCCGACCGTGCGCTGGTCGGCGCCCGGTTCCAGCTCCAGCGCGTCCAGCACCGCGTACTGCGGAGCCGTGAGCTCGACGCCCACGTGCTCCGACCAGAGCTTGGTGTGCACCTGCTGGCTCACCCTGATCAGGTAGCCGATCGCCCGTTGGGCGTCCAGTATCGGCCGCGCGTCGGTGATGACGGCGACCGCCGCGGGCTCCAGCCTGGCTATCTTGGCCATCACCCGGACGATCTCGACCTGTTCCTCCGCCGTGAGCGGCTCGAACAGGACGCGCTGCACGCGGACCACACCACCGGTGGCCTCGCGCACCGCCTGGGCTCCGCTCTGCGAGAGCGCCAGCAGCTTGCGCCGGCCGTCGGCCGGGTCGCGCCTGCGCAGCACCAGGCCGCGGCGGACCAGCCGCGCGACCATCTCGGCCATCGTGGCCTTGTCCAGCGAGGCACGCTCGCCGACCGTCCGCTGGTCCGCACCCGGCTCCAGGGCCAGGACCAGCAGCACGGCGAACTGCGGAGCCGTGAGATCGGCTCCGACGTGTTCGGACCACAAGCGGGTGTGAACCTGCTGTGCCACGCGAATGAGGTGTCCGGGCGACTGCTGAAGTCGCGCAGACACGCGGGTTGTCGGGATCTCCCCCAGCACCATGTATCCGTCCCGATGTCACACCCGGTGTGTGTGGGACACCCGGGTGGGGCAGTAACGGCGAGTGGGCGTCCAGCTATGAGGGAGGGCGCTCCAGCCGTGCAGCCGGTGGCTGCTGGCGGACACTATACAAACGGCGGGCCCTTGCTGGCAGGCAGGGGCGGATAGTAGACGCAGGTTCGGCAACATTGGCATATTTACGGGCTGCGAAGGCCTTGCAGTAACCCGTTCTCAGCAGAAAGCCGACCGGTCGGTCCTTACCCACCGTCACCTGCGTCTCTCCACCCTGGCCGTGCCCCCTACCCGCCGGTAGGGTGTGGCCACCCTCTCCGGGGGCTCTCCCCGGGAGGCAACCGAGAGAGACGAGAGCGAGCATGACCGAGCAGAGCACCGCCCCCCGGGTCGCCGTCGTCACCGGCGCCGCCCGCGGTCTGGGCGCCGCCACCGCCGTCCGGCTGGCCGCCGACGGCTACGCGGTCGCCGTCCTGGACCTGGACGAGACGGCGGGCAAGGAGACCGTCGACCGGATCACCGCCGCCGGCGGCCGGGCGCTGGCCGTCGGCGCCGACGTCTCGGACGCCGAGCAGGTCCAGGCCGCCGTCGACCGGGTGGCCGCCGAGCTCGGCGCCCCGGTCGTCCTGGTGAACAACGCGGGCGTGCTCCGCGACAACCTGCTCTTCAAGATGTCCGAGTCCGACTGGGACACGGTGATGAACGTTCACCTCCGCGGCGCCTTCCTGATGACCCGCGCGGTGCAGAAGCACATGGTCGACGCCGGTTTCGGCCGCATCGTCAACCTGTCCTCCTCCTCCGCCCAGGGCAACCGCGGCCAGGCCAACTACTCGGCCGCCAAGGCCGGTCTCCAGGGCTTCACCAAGACTTTGGCCATCGAGCTTGGCAAGTTCGGCATCACGGCCAACGCGGTCGCCCCGGGCTTCATCGCCACGGACATGACAGCTGCCACCGCCGCCCGGGTCGGCATGGACTTCGAAGACTTCAAGCGGGCTGCGGCCTCCCAGATCCCGGTCCAGCGGGTCGGTCGGCCTGAGGACGTCGCCCACACCATCTCGTTCCTCGCGAGCGAGGACGCCGGCTTCGTCTCCGGCCAGGTGATCTACGTCGCGGGCGGCCCCCTCGACTGAGCACGGAACCTACACAGGGTTACCACGGAGTGGGAAGCCGGGCGCACCGGCCTCCCACTCCGCTTGCTTTACCGGCGCTTTTGCAGAAGCATTCGACGACCACACTGACATTCGATCCCGGAATAGCGGAAATCACCCCCCGAGCCGCCCCGATTCGACCCGATTGTCGATTTCCCGGGAAAATGACAATTACCACCGGAATAGCCCTGTCCGGCTGGGTAAGGTCACCCCGTGCAATCCAGAAGTACCCCCGCTCCCATTCCGCGCCAGGGGCCGGGGCGTCCCACCGCGGAAACCGGCCGCCGGGAACGCCCCACCACCCCCTCGCGGCCCCTCGCCCCGGTCGGCCCCGAGCCCCGCGAGCCCGGCTGGCCCCCGATGAGCCGCCGCCGGGCCGCCCTGCTCGCCGTCACCCTCGCCGGCTACCTGCTGGTGCTGGCCGGGGTCCTGCTCAACACCGCGCTGGTCGACCTCGACTGGTCGGTCCGGCTGCTGCGCCCCTACGAGCGGTGGCCCCGGCTGGAGCCGCTGCTCGACACCTGGGTGGTCGCCGGGCAGCGCGGCCCCTCGGCGATCGCCGCCTTCATCTGGCTCGGCTGGCGGGCCCACCGCCTCGGCCGGGTGCGCCCGCTGCTGGTCATGGGCATCGCACTGCTGTTGCTCAACGTCACCGTCGGCGCGGTCAAGATCGTCACCGGCCGGCTCGGCCCGCACTACGCCCAGTACGTCGGCTCACCCGAGCTCTTCTCCGGCGGCACCATCTTCCCCTCCGGCCACACCGCCAACGCGGTGGTCACCTGGGGGGTGCTCGCCTACCTCGCCGTCCGCTGGCGGCGCACCGGCGCGCTGATCGCCGCCGCCACCGCCTGCTCGATCGGCCTGACCACGGTCTACCTGGGCACCCACTGGGTCACCGACGTCCTGGCCGGCTGGGCCGCCGGACTGCTCGTCCTGCTCTCCCTGCCACTGCTGGAACCCCTGGTCGCCGCCGCCGAACAGCGGCTCCACCGGCGCTTCGCCCACCGCCACCTGCCCGGCTGAACCCCGGCCACCCCGAACCCGAACCGCCCGAGCCGCCCGAACCCGCACCGACCTGCGCCCGGGCGGCCCGCACCGACCCGGACGGCAGCCGGCCCGGCGCCCCCGGACCTATCCCTCCCAGCTGCGCTCGACCACCCCGTCGCGCACCGCGAGGTTGAGCCGCCCGTGCCGGTACTCCATGGTCATCAGGTCTCCCGGCTCCAGTACCCGGACCGAAGCCCAGCCGTGCCGCCGGGCCAGCTCCCGGGCCCGCTCGATCCGCAGCCCCGCGTACCCCTCGCCGTCCGGACCGACCTCACCCGAGCCGGAACCCGCGCCCGGGCCCGCGCCTACGCCCGAGCCCGCCGCGTCCGAGCCCGCGTCCGAATCCGCGTCCGAACCCGACATGGCGCCTCCCCGGCTGGTCCCTCGGACGTACGCTGGAATCGTAGCCCGACCGTGCGGTCCGGAGGTGAAGGCATGCGCACCACCATCCCGCGCCGGTGGCGCAGCGGCACCGAGCCGGCCACCGCCCGCAGCGACCTCAAGCTCCGCTACCTGCTCTCGCTCACCTTCACGCCGCTGTTCGCACTGGCCACGGTGGGCTTCGCGCTCTGGGCGGCGGCCTCGCCCGCCTCCGGCGCACCCAGCCGGGGCACCCTCACCGGGTTCGCGGTGGCCTGCGGCCTGCTCACCCTGTTCGCCGTCGTCGATCTCGTGGTGGTCATCCGGCGTCGCCGGACCGAGCTCTGACGCGGTGTCTCCCACGGAGTGGGAAGTCCGCCGGGCCGGCTTCCCACTCCGCGCCACCCGCGGCCCCCGCCTCAGCGGCCGGCGACGGCCTGCTTGACCAGGGTGCGCCCGAAGTCCCACATCAGTCCGCTCCCCCGGTGGGCCTCGTCCATGATCGCGGTGAATGCGTCCACGAACCGGTCCACGTCGTGCTCGGTGATGATCAGCGGCGGGATCAGTTTGATCACTTCCAGGTGGTCCCCGGAGACCTGGGTCAGGATGCGGTGCCGCTGCAGCAGCGGCACCACCACCATCTGCGCGAACAGCCCCTTGCGCGCCGTCTGGAGCGCGGTCCAACCGGTGCGCAGCTTGAGCGACTTGGGCCGGCCGAACTCGATCCCGATCATCAGCCCGCGCCCGCGCACCTCGGCGAGCAGCTCGTACTCGTCGACCAGTGCGGCCAGCCGTTCGCGGAAGTGGTCGCCGACCTTGCGTGCGTTCTCCACCACCTGCTCGTCGCGCATCACCTCCAGGGTCGCCAGCCCGGCCGCCATGGCCTGGGCGTTGGACCCGAAGCTGGCCGAGTGCACCAGCACCCGGTCCATCGAGGAGTACACCTTCTCGAAGATCCAGCTCTTGCCGAGCGTGGCCCCGACCGGCACGTACCCGCCGGACAGCGCCTTGGCCGCGCAGACCAGGTCGGGCAGCACGCCGTCCTCGTGCTGGTAGGCGAAGAACTCGCCGGTGCGGCCGATGCCGGTCTGCACCTCGTCGCAGATCAGCAGTGCCCGGTGCTCGTGGAGCAGCGCCTGGGCGGCCCGCAGCCAGCCGGGCGGCGGCGCCTGGACGCCCTTGCCCTGGATCGGCTCGACGATCAGCCCCGCGACGTCGCCGCGCTTCAGCTCCTTGGCCAGCGCGCCGAGATCGCCGAGCGGGATGGCGGTGTCCGGCAGCAGCGGGTCGAAGCCCTTGCGGAAGCCGCTCTCCCCGTTGACCGAGAGCGAGCCGGTGGTCAGCCCGTGGAAGGCGTGGTCGGCGTAGAGGATCCGCCGGCGTCCGGTGGCGTAGCGGGCGAACTTGAGCGCGGTCTCCACCGCCTCGGTGCCGCTGTTGCCGAAGAACACCCGGTCCAGCCCGGGCGCGTACGACAGCAGCCGCTCGGCCAGCAGCCCGGGCAGCGGCGAGCAGTCGAAGCGGACCAGGTCGGGCAGGTCGAGGTCCATCACCTGTTGGACGGCCGAGCGCACCACGGGATGGTGGCGGCCGAGCGCGAAGATGCCGAAGCCGGCCAGCATGTCGAGGTACTCGTTGCCCTCGGCGTCGTAGAAGTACTGGCCCCGGGCGCGCTCGTAGTACTTGTCGAAGCCGATGGTGTGCAGCATCCGAGGCAGCTGCGGGTTGAGGTAGCGGCCGTGCAGCTCGTAGCGCTCGCCGCCGCGTTCGGCGATCAGCGCGGCGAGGTCGAAGGCGGGGCGGTCTGGTTCAGCCGGCATGGCGCGGGTTCGCTCCTCGGGTCGGTAGCAGGTTCTTGGCGAAGACGGCGGTCTGGGCGGCGACCCCGGTCCCGGTCAGCCCGGCCTCCTCCAGGATCTCCCCGCGCGAGGCGTGGTCGAGGAACTCCTGGGGCAGGCCGAGCACCCGCACCGGCACGTCCACGTCGGCGTCGCGCAGCGCCTGGGCGACGGCCGAGCCGACGCCCCCGGTCCGGCCGTTGTCCTCGACGGTGACCACCAGCCGGTGGGCGGCGGCCAGTTCGGGCAGCACCGGGTCGACGGGTTTGACCCAGCGCGGGTCGACCACGGTCGCGGTGAAGCCCTCGGCGAGCAGCAGCCGGGCCGCGTCCAGGCAGGCGGGGGCGGTGGTGCCGACCGCGACCAGCAGGATCTCCGGCGCCCGCCCGGTGCGCAGCAGCACGTCCACCGCGCCGATCCGCTCGACGGCCGGCACCGCGGGCCCGATGTTCCCCTTGGGGAAGCGCACCACGGTCGGGGCGTCCTTGACCTCGACGGCCTCGCGCAACTGGGCGCGCAGCTGTTCGGCGTCGCGCGGCGCGGCGAGCCGCAGGCCGGGGACGACCTGGAGGATCGACATGTCCCACATGCCGTTGTGGGAGGCGCCGTCCGGCCCGGTCACCCCGGAGCGGTCGAGGACGAAGGTGACGCCCAGCCTGTGCAGGGCGACGTCCATCAGCACCTGGTCGAAGGCCCGGTTCAGGAAGGTGGCGTACACCGCGACCACCGGGTGCAGCCCGCCGGTGGCCAGCCCCGCCGCGCTGGTGACGGCGTGCTGCTCGGCGATCCCGACGTCGAAGGTCCGCTCCGGGTAGGCCTTGGCGAACGGGGCCAGGCCCACCGGCTGGAGCATGGCCGCGGTGATCGCCACCAGGTCCGGCCGCTCGGCGCCGAGGGTGAGCAGCTCGTCCCCGAACACCGAGGTCCAGGAGACGCCGCCGCTGGGCGAGACCGGCAGGCAGGTGTACGGGTCGATCGGGTTGACGGCGTGGAAGCGGTCGGCCTCGTCCTGCTCGGCCGGCCGGTAGCCGCGCCCCTTGACGGTCAGGCAGTGCACGATGACCGGCCCGCCGAAGTTGCGGGCCTGGCGCAGCGCCTGTTCGACCGCGCCCAGGTCGTGGCCGTCGATCGGTCCGAGGTACTTGAGGCCGAGGTCTTCGAACATGCCCTGTGGGGCGAAGGCGTCCTTGAAGCCCTTCTTGGCGCCGTGCAGCGCGTCGAAGATCGGCTGGCCGACCAGCGGGGTGCGCTGCAGGGCCTCCTTGCCGAGGGCGAGGAAGCGCTCGTAGCCCTGGGTGGTGCGCAGGGTGGCCAGGTGGTTGGCGAGGCCGCCTATGGTCCTGGCGTAGGAGCGCTCGTTGTCGTTGACGACGATGACCAGCGGCCGGTCGCGCGCCTCGGCGATGTTGTTGAGCGCCTCCCAGGCGAGTCCGCCGGTGAGCGCGCCGTCGCCGATCACGGCGACGGTGTGCCGGTCGTGCTGGCCGAGCAGTCGGGCGGCCTTGGCCAGGCCGTCGGCGTAGGAGAGCGCGGTGGAGGCGTGCGAGTTCTCGACCAGGTCGTGCTCGGACTCGCCCCGCGAGGGGTACCCGGAGAGCCCGCCGCGCATCCGCAGCCGGCTGAAGTCCTGGCGGCCGGTGAGCAGTTTGTGGACGTAGCTCTGGTGGCCGGTGTCGAAGACGATCCGGTCGTACGGCGAGTCGAAGACCCGGTGCAGCGCGATGGTGAGCTCCACCACTCCGAGGTTGGGCCCGAGGTGGCCGCCGGTGCGGGTGACGGCGTCGATCAGGAAGTCGCGGATCTCGTCGGCGAGCAGCGGGAGTTCAACCGCCGGGAGCTTGCGCAGCTCGGCCGGGGACGTGACGCGGGAGAGCAGTGACATGGGTACACCTCACGACTCGGAGCGGTGCGGTGGTGCCTCCACCCGGCCCGGGCTCGGGGCCGGACCTGGTTCGGGGGCGGACCTGGTTCGGGGGCGGACCTGGTTCGGGGCCGGAGCCGGCCCGGGCGCGGGGCCCGGGCCGGAGCGCCGACCTTGGGGTCAACTCCCCGCTCAGCGGCCCTTGTTGCCGCTGACGGTCTCGGTGATGGCGCGCAGCGACTGCTGGAGCGAGCCCATCGTCGCGAGGACGGCGGTCGGCTCGTAGCCGCAGTGGGCCATGCAGTTCTCGCAGCGCGGGTCCCTGCCGCGGCCGTACTTGCTCCAGTCGGTCTTCTCGACCAGCTCGCGGTAGGTCGGCACGTAGCCGTCGGCCATCAGGTAGCAGGGCCGCTGCCAGCCGAACAGCGAGTAGTTGGGGATGCCCCAGGGGGTGCACTCGAAGTCGGCCTTGCCCTCCAGGAAGTCCAGGAAGAGCGGGCTGTGGTTGAGCCGCCAGCGGTTGCGGTTGCCGCCGGCGAAGGCCTTGCGGAAGAGCTCCCTGGTCTGCTCGACGCCGAGGAAGTGCTCCTGGTCGGGGGCCTTCTCGTAGGCGTAGGCGGGCGAGATCATCATCTCGTCCACCTTGAGCTCGTCGTTGAGGTAGTCCAGCACCTCGATGACGGTCTGCGGGGTGTCGGTGTTGAAGAAGGTGCTGTTGGTGGTGACCCTGAAGCCCCGCCGCTTGGCCTCCTTGATCGCGGCCACCGCCTCGTCGAAGGTGCCCTCCTTGGCCACCGATTCGTCGTGCCGTTCGCGCATGCCGTCGATGTGCACGGCGAAGGTGAAGTACGGCGACGGCTTGAACTTGTCGATCTTCTTGCGCAGCAGCAGCGCGTTGGTGCAGAGGAACACGTACTTGCGGCGTTCGACCAGCTGCCGGACGATCTCGTCGATCTGCGGGTGCATCAGCGGCTCGCCGCCGGCGATCGAGACCATCGGGGCACCTGACTCCAGGACCGCGCCGACCGCCTGGGCGACGGGCATCCGCTGCTTCAGCACGCCCGCCGGGTGCTGGATCTTGCCGCAGCCCTCGCAGGCGAGGTTGCAGGCGAAGAGCGGCTCCAGCTCCACGATCAGCGGGAACTTGTCCCGGCGCTTGAGCAGCTTCTGCTGCATGAGGTAGGTGCCGACCCGCACGGTCTGGCGCAACGGCATGGCCATGGCTAGCTCGCCTCCTGGGGGAGCGTCGAGGATGTGGGGTGGTTCAGGTCTGTGGAGCCGTTCAGATCTGTCGAACCGTTCGAACCCATTGAGCCGTTCGAAGCTGTGGAGCCGTTCAGGCGTACGGAGCCCGGCGCGCGCTCGTGCCGGTACCAGTCGACGAGGGCGGGTACCGTCGCCCGCAGGGTCCGCCAGGCGCGCACCCCGGCCGGGAGGGTGCCGGGCCGCAGCAGTTCGTGCTCGGGCGTGTCCACCACCACCCGCAGGACGGCCGTCGGCAGCGCGGGCCGCACCTCGCACAGCGCGGCCAGGACGGCGGCGGCCTCCATGTCGACCGCGAGCGCGCCCTGGACGTGCAGCGCCCGCCGCTCGATGCCGCGCACCACGTGGTCGGCGGTGTGGTGGACCCCGGTGTGCACGGTCAGCCCGCGCTCCTTCAGCGCCCGGGTGAGCTCCGCCCCGGAGTCGAGCGGGTACAGGTGGCCCTCGGCGTCGCGCACGCCGTCGGCGGCGACCACGTCGCCGGGCAGCACGCCGGGGCCGAGCGCCGCGCCGAAGCCGGCCACCACCACGGCGCCGTAGCCGGTGGGGGCGGAGCCGAGCAGCCGCCGGACGGCTAGCCCGGCGCGCCGCCGGCCGACCCCGGTGCGCACCAGCACCGGGGGCCCGCCGGCCGCGCCCCGCCAGTCACCGCCGCGCAGGGCCCAGACCTCGGGGCCCAGGGCGCACAGCACCAGCAGGGGCGCGGTGGTCACCGCGCCGCTCCGATCGCCGGGGCCCCGTCGGCCCGGCTCGTGCCCGGGGTGCCGTGGAGGTAGCGGCCGAGCGCGGTGACCGGGAACACCAGCCGGTACAGGTGGTAGTTGATGGAGAAGTCCCACGGGAAGCCGGTGCCGGTGAACTGCGGCTCGTCCCAGGTGCCCTCGGGCAGCTGGGTGCGCACCAGCCACTCCACGCCGCGCTCCACCGCCGGGTTGGCCCGCTCCCGCGGCCCCTCGCCGGCCGCGAGCAGCGCCATCAGCGCCCAGGCGGTCTGCGAGGCGGTGGAGTCGCCGCGCCCGGCCCAGCGCGCCGGGTCGTCGTAGGAGCGCATGTCCTCGCCCCAGCCGCCGTCGGTGTTCTGCCGGTCCTCCAGCCAGCGCACCGCCCGGCGGATCGCCGGGTGCTCGTCGGGGACGCCGGCCGCGACCAGCGCGGGCAGCACCGAGCCGGTGCCGTAGATGTAGTTGGTGCCCCAGCGGCCGAACCAGGAGCCGTCCGCCTCCTGGTTGCGCAGCAGCCACTCGATGCCGCGCCGGGTCCGGGGGTCGCGGGCGCGGCCGGTCTCGGCGAGCATCTCCACCACGTGCGCGGTGACGTCGGCGGACGGCGGGTCGACCACCTCGCCGAAGTCGCAGAACGGCAGCTTGTTGGGCAGCGTGCTGGTGTTGTCCACGTCGAAGGCGCCCCAGGCGCCGTTCTTGGACTGCATGCCGAGGTTCCACAGCACGCCCCGGTCCATCGCCGCGTCGACCTTGCCCTGGTCGGGGTGGGCGACCCGGCGCAGCGCGAGCACCACCTCGGCGGTGTCGTCGATGTCGGGGTAGGTGTCGTTCTCGAACTCGAAGGCCCAGCCGCCGGGGGCGAGCGCGGGCCGCTGGACGGCCCAGTCGCCGGGCTTGCGGATCTCCTCGCCGAGCATCCAGTCGACGGCGGAGACCAGCGCCGGGTGGTCGGCCGGCACCCCTGCGTCGACCAGGGCGATGGTGGCCAGGCAGGTGTCCCAGACCGGGGACTGGCAGGCCTCCAGCCAGCGCTTGCCGTCCTCGGTGTGCACGGTGAAGCGGTCGAAGGAGGAGAGCCCGGCCTTCATCACCGGGTGCTCCAGCTCGTAGCCCTCCAGGTGCAGGGCGATCAGCGAGTAGACGGCGGGCGGCTGGATGCCGCCCCAGCAGCCGTCGGCCTCCTGGCGTTCGACGATCCAGCGGCAGGCCTGCGAGACGGCCAGTCGGCGCAGCGGGCGGAAGGCCCGGCGGTGGTAGGCGTGCAGCACCTTGTCGAGGCGCTCGAAGAGGCCGTCCCAGGTGGTGGCGGGGGCGAGCGGCCGGTGGGGGCACGGGTCGTCCGGGTCGGTGTGCAGTTCGGTGAGCGCGAAGGGGGCCGGGCGGACCGGGCGGTGGGAGGAGACGACGGTCAGCGGGACGATCGTCTGGCGGGCCCAGCAGCCGAAGGCGTAGATGTTCAGCGGCAGCCACTTGGGCAGGAAGATGATCTCGGGCGGCATCTCGGGCAGCCGCTCCCAGGGCCACCAGCCGAACAGGGCGAGCCAGATCCGGGTGAACACCCGGGAGGCCGCGATGCCCCCGGCGGAGCGGACGTAGCGCGCGGCGGCCAGCATGTGCGGGGCGTCCGGGTCGTCGCCGGCCAGTTTGAGGGCGACGTAGGCCTCGACGGTGGTGGACAGTTCGGGCGGCCCGCCGTGGAAGGTGGACCAGGTGCCGTCCTCGCGCTGCTGGGAGCGGATCCACTCGGCGGTGGCGCGGGTCTGCTCCTCGGTGCGGATCCCCAGGAACTGGCGGAGCAGTAAGTCCTCGGCGTCCATGGTGACGTTGGTCTCCAGGTCACCCTTCCACCAGCCCTCGGACGACTGCAGGGAGAGCAGGTGGGTGGTGGCGCGGGCCAGGGCCTCCCGCGCGTCGGCCGGTCGGAGCTCCGCCTCACCGGCCGGCCGTAGCTGGTCGGTGTCCTCGGGCTGCCACCGCCCCGTACCCAGCAGGGTCGGGGGGCGGTCGCCCACCGCGACCGGCTCGGAATCGTACTCAGGGTCGAGCCGGCCGTCCGCGGTTGCTGTCAACGTAACGTCACCTCTCTCGTACCACCACGAATTCGGCGAGTGCGACGAAGTGCTCCCGCACCTCGTCGGTCATGGGCACCTCGTCCAGGGCGGCGAGGGCAGTCGTGTGCTGGCGGCGGGCCTCCTCCTGGGTCCAGGCACGGCCGCCGGCCTCCTCGATCAGCGCGGCCCGGGCGGCGAGCTCGGGCTCGCTCTCCTCTCCACGTCCCTTCGGGTCGGCCAGCTGCTCGGCGAGCCGGCGCGAGGCCGCTCCGCCCTCGGCCAGCGCGGCGGCCACCGGCAGGGACTTCTTGCGCTGGCGCAGGTCCCCCCAGTGCGGCTTGCCGGTGACCTCGGTGGCGCCCCAGATGCCGAGCAGGTCGTCCACCGCCTGGAAGGCCAGGCCCAGGTGGTGGCCGTAGCGCTGGAGCGCGTCGGAGACCTTGTCGTCGGCGCCGGCCAGGACGGCGCCGATCG
This sequence comes from Kitasatospora sp. NPDC001095, assembly GCF_053598615.1. Taxonomy (NCBI): domain Bacteria; kingdom Bacillati; phylum Actinomycetota; class Actinomycetes; order Kitasatosporales; family Streptomycetaceae; genus Kitasatospora; species Kitasatospora sp. NPDC001095. The sequence goes on from NZ_JBSFKQ010000006.1 coordinate 63,517, forward strand.
CCGAGGCGGCGGCCAGCAGTGCCGCCGTCTTGCCGCCCTCCATCTCCAGGCACTCGGCGACCGTGACGCTGTCGCGCTGTTCGAAGGCGACGTCCATCGCCTGGCCGTCGATCAGCCGGCGGGTCGCCGTGGTGAGCAGCCGCACGGCCCGCGCGGCGTCGGTGGCGCTCGTGCCGCCGGTCACCGCGGCGTCGAGCAGCACCTCCGTGCCGAGCGTCGCCAGGGCGTCGCCGACCAGGATCGCCTGGGCCGGCCCGAAGACCGTCCAGGCAGTGGCCCGGTGCCGTCGGGTCTCGTCACCGTCCATCAGATCATCATGCAGGAGGGAGAAGTTGTGCACCAGTTCAACCGCGACCCCGCCGGGCACCCCCACCTCGGCCGGCGCGCCCGCGGCCCGGGCGGACAGCAGCGCCAGCGCCGGGCGCACGGCCTTGCCGCCGTCCCCCGTCACCGGGGTGCCGTCGCGGTCGATCCAGCCGAAGTGGTAGGCGGCGACGGTGTCCATGGGTGCGGCCAAACGGGCGACGGCGGCCCGTAGCGGCGGGGTGCAGAGCGTACGGCTGCGGGCGAGCAGCTCCGGCACCGAGACCGGTTCGGCGTGCGCCGTGCCTCCGACGGCGAAGCCGGTGCGTGACTCCACGTGCGTTCCCTCTCCCTCGTGGTGCCGGACCGCACGGAGCGGCCGGGTGCTGTCGGCGCGGCTGGTGTCGAACCGAGTGCCAGTGCCAGTGGTACCGGGGCGGCCGTACGGGCCGTTGCCGGTGGTTGCGCCGATGCGCTCGACGGTACGCCCGTCGGTTCTGGCGGGCTCTCCGGTGTCGGGGCCCGCCGTCACCTGGGCCACCTCCCGTCGCCGCGGTCCACCGGCACCCGGGTGCCGGCCGCGGCCAGCGCGGCGTCGGCCGCGGCGTGGCCGCTGCGCACGGCCCCCTCCATGGTCGCGGGCCAGCCGGTGGCCGTCCACGAGCCGGCCAGCAGCAGACCGGGGACGTCGGTGCGGGCGCAGGGGCGCAGCGACCCGTTGCCCGGGGCCGGGTCGAAGGTCGCGGTGCGTTCCCGGGTGACGAAGAAGTCCAGCACCTCGGCGCGGGCCGCGGCCGGCAGCAGCCGGCCCAGCTCGGGCAGGTAGCGCCGGCGCAGTTCGGCGACCGGCAGGTCGATCTCGTCCTGCGCGGCGGACTGGGACAGCGCCAGGTACTGGGCGCCCGGGTGGGCGTGGCCCAGCGCGGTGGCGGCCAGACCGGAGTGCGCGGTGCGGTCGAAGACCCACTGGACCGGGGAACCGAGCGCGGCGAAGAACGGCCGGCGCAGCACCTTGCGGTCGTAGATCACGTGCACGTTGAGGATCGGCGCGGTGCCGAAGCCGGCCAGCCGCTCCTGCCCGGGGACCGCGTTCGGCGGCAGCAGCGCGGCCGCGCTGTCCTGGGCGCCGGCCAGCACGACGGTGTCGGCGGTGAGCAGTTCCCCGCCCTCCAGCCGGACGGCGTGCTGCGGGACGGCCGGCTTCAGCTCGGCCACCCGGGCCCGCAGCAGCACCCGGACGCCGGCCCGCTCCAGCTCGGCGAGCGCCCGGTCGTGGTGGATCGTGCCGAGCGGGACGGCGGCGACGCCGATGTCCGAGGCGCCCGGGTCGGAGAGCAGGCCGGTCTTGAAGACCATCCCGGCGAGCGCCAGCGACACCCGGTCGGCCCGGGCGTTCAGGGTGGCGACGCCGACCAGGTCCCACAGGGCGGCCTGGGTGGCGGCGTTCTGCCCGTTGCGGCGCAGCCACTCGCCGAAGGAGACCTCGTCCAGCGCCGGGTCGGCGAGGTCCAGGCCCCGCAGGGCGAGCGCGCCGCGGACCACCCGGGCGCGGTCGGCCGGGGACAGGTGCGGGTAGCGGGCCAGGCTTCCGGCCAGGTGCAGCGGGACGGGCAGGCCGGCCCGGCGCAGCCGGCCGAGGGTACGCACGGGGGCGGCCGGCGGCCCGGAGACGGAGAGCACCGGGATGTCGAGGCGGTCCTGGAGGTGGACCAGCCGGGTGGCGCCGAGGCGCTCCAGCAGGCCGCGGTAGGCGGTGCAGCAGCGCAGGTAGACGTGCTGGCCGTTGTCGACGGTCAGCTCGCCGCGCCGGAAGGAGAAGGCCAGTCCGCCGAGCCGGGGCCGTGCCTCGGCGAGGGTGACCCGGTGGCCCGCCTCGGCGAGGCGCAGTGCGGTGGTGATCCCGGCCAGCCCGCCGCCGACCACGACCGCGGCCGGGCGCGCGGCATCGGCTCGCCCGGTCATCGGTCCTCCCCCTCGCAGTCGGTGGACCGCCCGCGGGCGGTCGCTGAAGCCGGTCCTCGTTCGTTCAACACAAAACTATCCGCAGGTGGATCCGCGCTGACACAGCGTGACAGAACTCTCGCGAGAATCAAGAACGCCCCCCGGCGAGCCCGGAAAGCGCCACGTACGCCTTCTCCCAGCCCGGCAGCGAGACCCGGCCGCGCAGCACGGACTCCGGATCGGCGGCGATCCGGCCGAGCAGGCGGTGGTAGATCCCGGCCATCGCGGCGGTGCAGGCGCGGCTGCGGCGGTCGAGCATCGGCAGCAGCCGCAGGCCCTCCTCGAAGGCCGCCTGGGCGCGGGCGGCCTCGAAGGCCACCAGGCCGGTGAAGTCCGCGCCGACCGGCGGCTCGGGCAGGGCGAAGCCCTGCTCGCAGCCGAACCGGACCAGGTCCTCGCTCGGCAGGTAGGTACGGCCGTTGAGGGCGTCCTCGCGCAGGTCGCGCAGGATGTTGGTGAGCTGCAGCGCCAGGCCCAGGGTGTCCGCGTGGCGCGCCCCGAGCTCGGGGTCGTCGCAGCCGTAGACGCCCAGCGAGAGCCGGCCGATCGCGCCCGCCACGCAGCGGCAGTAGACCTTCAGCTCCTCGTAGGTCTGGTACTCGGCGCCCTTGAGGTCCATCTCGACGCCGTCGATCAGCTCGTCGAAGCCGCCGAGCGGGATCGGGAAGCGCCGGGCCGCGTCGGCCAGGGCGACCTTGATCGGGTCGGTGTCGTCCTCGGCGACCACCCCGGAGCGGACCTCGTCCACCAGTTCCCGGGTGCGCAGCAGCGCCTCGGCCTTGCGGTCGTCCGGAAGGTCGCCGTCGCCGATGTCGTCCACCCGGCGGGCCAGGGCGTACAGGGCCGACATGGCCAGCCGCTTGGGTTCGGGCAGCAGCCGGATGCCGTAGCTGAAGTTGCGCGCCTGCAGTCCGGTGACTGCCTCGCAGTACCGGTACGCCGCCATGACCTGGGCCGACGCCAGTGGTGATGCCGCCACGCGGGCGTTCACCTTCCCTTCGCGAAGATGGCCGCCGCCTTCGCTGCGAGGCGGCGCTTGTCCGGCCTCGCCTGCCGGGCGAGTACGTCGTACCCGGCGTCCTCGACGGCCGCCAGGGCCGCGTAGCCGCCTGCGGTGAATCCCGCGAGGAGCAGTCGAAGCCTCCCCCGAACCGTACCTACCAATGGTGCGCCGCGGTCGAGCAGGGTGCGGGCCCGCTCGGCCTCGAAGGCGATCAGCTCGCGGACCGCGCCGGAGGCGCGGGGGGCGGCCAGGTCCTCCTCGGTGACGCCGAAGCGGGCCAGGTCCTCGGCGGGCAGGTAGATCCGGCCGTGGGCCAGGTCCTCGGCCACGTCCTGGATGTGTTCGACCACCTGGAGGCCGCTGCACACGGCGTCCGACAGCTCGGTCCGCTCGGGGGTGGCGACGCCGGCGATGGCCAGCACGAGGCGGCCGACCGGGTCGGCGGACAGGGTGCAGTAGCCGAGCAGGTCCTCGAAGGTGGCGTAGCGGGAGGTGGTCTGGTCCACCCGGTTGGCCTCGATCAGACGGCGGAACGGCTCGGGGGTCAGGCCGTGCCGGTCCACCAGCGGGACGAGCGCGCTCAGCAGGGGGTGACGGGGGCGGTCCGTGGCGGCCGCGGAGCCGCCGGCGGCGCGCAGGGCCGCCTCGAACACCCGGTCGAGCTCCTGCTCCAGCCCGTCGAGCAGGGCGAGCCGGAAGGCGGTCTCCTGCGCGGTGGGCGGGGCGGAGTGGTCCGAAGGGGTGGCCGGGGGCGTCTGCTCGACCCCGAGCAGGCGGGCGGTGGCGGCCGGGTCGGCCAGGTCGCCGTCGCCGGCGTCGTCGACCAGGCGGGCGAAGCCGTACACCGCCATCAGGTCGTCGCGCCAGGCCGCGGGCAGGAAGAACGGGGCGACGGGGAAGTTCTCCGCGCCCGCCTTGTCGAGGGTGTCTCCCGCGGAACCGTTCACCGGCGTATCTCTGAGCTGGGCCGAAGCCGACACTGCTGTCACTCCCCCGTTCTACACCGCGTGGCAGGACCGGCCCGACTCGGACACGCGTCCGAGCGCGGGCGTCACGCAGGGCACACCGTCCCCGACACCACCAGGCTGACACGCCGGGCCGCGCGGGAGAAGACCGCCCCGCCCGGGGCACGGGGCGCTCGCGCCGCGGCGGCGGGCCGCCCGGCGCGCACGAGGGCGCGCGAGGGGCGCGCAGGACGAAGGGCCGGCCCCGGAGGATCCGGGACCGGCCCCTGCGGGAGTGCCGGAGCTACGGCCGCTCGCCGCGCTCGTAGCGCTGGACGACCTCCTCGGTCGGCCCGTCCATGACCAGCTCGCCGGCCTCGATCCATATGGTCCGCTCGCAGACCTCGCGGATCGAGTTGTTGTCGTGGCTGACCAGGAAGACCGTACCGGCGGACGCGCGCAGCTCGTCGATCCGCCGCTTGCTGCGCTGCTGGAAGGCCTGGTCGCCGGTGGCGAGGGCCTCGTCGATCAGCAGCACGTCGTGGGTCTTGGCGGCGGCGATCGAGAAGCGCAGCCGGGCGCCCATGCCGGAGGAGTAGGTGCGCATCGGCAGGGAGATGAAGTCGCCCTTGTCGTTGATGCCCGAGAAGTCGACGATGTCCTGGTAGCGCGCCTTCACCTGGGCCGGGGTCATGCCCATCGCCAGGCAGCCGAGGATGACGTTGCGCTCACCGGTGAGCTCGTTCATCAGCGCGGCGTTGACGCCCAGCAGCGAGGGCTGGCCGTTGGTGTAGATGCCGCCCTTCTCCGTCGGCAGCAGGCCCGCGATGGCGGCCAGCATGGTCGACTTGCCGGAGCCGTTGGAGCCGATCAGACCGATCGCCTCGCCCTTGTACGCGGTGAAGCTGATGCCCCTGACCGCGTGCACCTCGCGCACGCCGGAGGCGCGCTTGCGGCTGATGATGCGGCTCAGCGCCGAGGTGGCGCTGCCCTTGCCGGAGCCGGCGCCGTGCACCTTGTAGACGATGTGCACGTCGTCGACGACGACGGTGGGCTCGCGGGCCACGTCCGCGTCCGCAACGGCGGCGCTCGTGCTCAGGTCGATGTCAGCCACGGCCGTACTCCTCCTCTGCCTTCCAGAAGAAGACGTATCCGACGACGAACATGCCCACGCCCCAGGCGATGCCGTACGCCCACTGGTGCGGCGGGAGGGTCTGGTGCACCGGCTGGTGCGGGTTGTAGATGACCGGCGCGAAGGCGTGCCGCAGCAGGTCCATGTAGACCGACGCCGGGTTCGCCGACATCAGCGTCTGGATGTAGTGCGGCCAGTGGGTGATCTTGTCCTGGATGCTGAACATCACACCGGACAGGAACATCCAGGCGCGCATCACGAACGGGATGAGCTGGGAGATGTCGCTGGTCTTGGAGCCGATCCGGGCCATCACCAGGGAGATGCCGGTGTTGAAGAGCGTCTGCAGGAGCAGCGCCGGGATGATCAGCAGCCAGGTCCGGCCCGGGGTGACGCCGGCGGCGAGCACGGTGACGACCAGGACCACCATGGAGATCAGCAGCTGCTGGAGCTGGATCACGGTGAAGGCGATCGGGAGGCTGGCCCGGGGGAAGTGCAGCGCCCGGATCAGCCCGAGGCTGTCGGAGATCGCCCGGGTGCCGGTCTGCACCGCGTTCTGGGTGAACTGGAAGACGAACACGCCGATGCAGAGCCAGGCGATGTAGGTGTTGTCCGGGAAGCCCTGCTTGCCCGCCAGGATCACGCCGAAGACCAGGTAGAACACCGCGCAGTTGAGCAGCGGGGTCACCACCTGCCACAGCTGGCCGAGCTTGGCGTTGGTGTACTGGGCCACCAGGCGGGCGGTGGCGAAGGCCCAGATGAAGTGGCGCCGGGCCCAGAGCTGCTTGGAGTAGGCGAACAGGCCGGGACGGGCGCCGCTCACCTTCAGACCGTACTTGTCCGCAAGCTGCTTGGGGGTCAGGCCCGCGTCCGCCCCCCTGGGGGCCGAGAGGCTGACGGGTTCACTCACTGTCGACACATTCGTCCTTCACGCGGGATCGGTCGGGGCGGCCGGTCGGCGGGGTCCGCCGGTCTGCACCGATGGGGATCCACTGGGGTCTCGGGAGAGCCGGCCGGTGTGGGGACACCGGCCGCAGCGATCGATCATTCGATGCATATGTCATCAGATGCGATCAGATGATCGGTGGTCGGCCCAGCCTGGTCAGTCGCCAGACGGTACGCCACCGCATGGGCCGCCGCGGACCACAGGGTTCGCGCCAGCCCGCCCGGAATCCGCCCCACCAGGCCTTCAGCGCCTCCGGGGAGGGGCGGCGGGCCAGGGTCAGCAGGAACCAGGTTCCCAGATAGAGAGGCACCAACAGGGCCGGAAGGTTCCGCCTCGCGAGCCAGACCCGGTTGCGGGCCACGTTGTGGAAGTAGCTCGCGTGACGGGCGGGCGAGGTCGTGGGATGGTGCAGAACCACGTCCGCCCGGTAGTCGATGGCCCAGCCGGCGTCCAGCGCGCGCCACGCGAGGTCGGTCTCCTCGTGGGCGTAGAAGAACTCGGCGGGCAGCTGCCCGGCCTGCTCGAACACCTTGCAGCGCACCGCGCTCGCGCCGCCCAGGAACGTCGTCACCCGGGACGAGCGCAGCGGGTCGCTGGCGCGCAGCCGGGGGACGTGGCGGCGCTGGGTGACCCCGGTGTCCGGGTCGGCGATCCGGAAGGAGACGATGCCCAGCTCCGGATCGGCGGTGAAGGCCTCGCGCAGCAGGCGGGCCGAGTCGGTGCGCGGCAGGTTCCCGTCGTCGTCCAGGAAGAGGACGGCGTCGACCTCCGCGCCGTCCCGGCCGAACAGCTCGATGCCGACGTTGCGCCCGCCCGGGATGCCGAGGTTCTCCGGCAGCTCGACGCTGCGCACGCCCTCCGGCAGCGGGGGCAGCGTCACGCCCTGGCCGACCACGGCCAGCTCGACCGCCGGGCCCTCCTGGGCGCGGACGGCTTCGATCAGGGCGTTGAGCTCGGCGGGCCGGTTGCCCATGGTGATGATCACGGCGCCGAGGCGGAAGTCGTCCGCGGCCGTCCGCGCGTTCACCGGAGCCTGCTGGAGAGGACGATGCTCAGCAGGTGCAGCACGGTCTGGAGCATCGCGATCGCCGCCAGGACGACCACCGCGAGCCGGGTGAAGAGGAGTCCGCCGTGCACGGCGTCGGCGACGCCGGCGGCCAGGATGAACAGCGAGGCCTCGACCGCGCCGACCAGGCGGTGGAACTTCAGGAAGGAGGCCGCCCGGCGGGCCTTGGCGACGGAGGACGAGCGCGGCACCGAGGCGCTGTCCTCGACGGCCGTCAGGCCGCTGCGGGCCCGGGCCACGTCCACCAGGTCGGTCTCGGACTTGATCAGGATCGCGCCGAGCGCGGCCAGCGTGCCGAGGAAGGCCCACTCCCAGTGCGAGCCGGCCCCCTCGCGGTGCAGCAGGTCGGTGGCACGCAGGCCGAGGCCGGTCAGCAGCGCCGCCTCGGACATGTAGTGGCCGACCCGGTCCAGGTAGACGCCGGTGAGCGAGGTCTGCCGGCGCCAGCGGGCCACCTCGCCGTCCACGCAGTCCAGCAGCAGGTAGACCTGGATCAGCAGGGCGCCCAGGACGGCGCCCGCGACGCCCGGCACGACCAGCGCGGCACCGGCCAGGATGCCGGTGAACATCATCAGGTACGTCAGGCCGTTGGGCGTGATCGCCGTCATGGTGGACAGCACGCGGGTGATCCGCAGCGAGATCTTCCGCATGTACAGGCGTCCGGCCCAGTGCTCGGCGCTGCGGCGCTGGAGCATGCCCTCCGGGTGGATCACCGCGCGCAGCTCCTCGATCGAGGGCCGGCGGGTCAGGTCCACCGGGGGACGCCCGGCGCCCGCGGTGGAGGGGTCAGCTGTTGACGGCTTGGACATAGTCGGCGTACGCGTCCCTGATTGCGGAAGGGGAGAGGTCGAGGTGTTCGAGGATGGTGAAGCGCCCCGGTCGGGTGTTCGGAGCGTAGTGCACCGCTTCGGTGAACTCCGCCTCGCTGAAGCCGATCTGAGCGGCGGTCACCGGCAGTCCGTGGCTCGCCAGGCGCTCCACGATCAGACCGGTCAGCTCGCGCTCGCCCCGCAGGAAGCTGGCGAAGGCGGCGCCGAGGCCGACCTGCTCGCCGTGCTGGGCGGACCGCTTGGGGTACAGCACGTCCAGGGCATGCGAGATCTCGTGGCAGGCACCCGACGAGGGCCGGGTGCTGCCCGCGATGTTCATCGCGATGCCGGACAGTACCAGGGCCTCGGCCAGCGCCGTCAGGAGGTCCTGGTCCCGGGTGCTCCCCGGATGTCGCAGCAGGTTCTCGCCCGCCGAGCGGGCCATCGCCACGGCCAGCCCGTCCACCGGCTCGCCGGTCACCGCGTGTGACAGCTCCCAGTCCGCGCACGCGGAGATGTTGGAGACGACGTCGCCCACGCCGGCCGCCACGAAGCGCTGCGGGGCCTGCCGGATCACGTCCAGGTCGACCACGATGCCGATCGGGCTGGGCACCCCGTAGGAGCCGCGGCCGGCGTCGTTGTCCAGGGTGGAGACCGGCGAGCAGATGCCGTCGTGGGCCAGGTTGGTGGCCACCGCGACCAGCGGCAGGCCGACCCGGGCCGCGGCGTACTTGGCGGCGTCGATGATCTTGCCGCCGCCGAGGCCGACGATCGCGTCGTAGTGCCCGCCGCGCATCGCCTCGGCCAGCCGCACCGCGCTGTCCAGGCTGCCGTCGTCCACGTTGTACCAGTCGGCGCCGGGCAGGGCCGGCTCCAGGCGGCGGCGCATGGCCGAGCCGGAGCCGTTGCTGATCGCGACCGCGATCCGGCCCGAGGCCGACAGCCGCTGGTCCGCGAGGATGCCGCCGAGCGCGTCCAGCGCGCCCGGGCGGATCTCGACGAACAGCGGCGACGGGACCAGTCGGGTCAGTACCGGCACGCGATCTCCCGCGCCTTCGCCAGGTCGTCGTGGTTGTCCACCTCGACCCAGGAGACCTCGCCGATCGGCTGCACGTCGATCCGCAGGCCGCGGTTCACCATCTCCTGGTAGCCGTCCTCGTAGTACAGCTGAGGGTCGCGCTCGTAGGTGGCGCGCAGCGCGTCGGTGAGGTCGGCGGCGGCGGACGGGTTGATCACGGTGACGCCGATGTACTCGCCGGTCGCCTCGGCCGGCTCCATCAGCTTGGTGATCCGGCGCATCCCGGAGGCCGGGTCGACGACGACCTTCATCTCCTCGTCGGCGAGCTTCTTGACCGTGTCGAGGGCGAGCAGGATGCCGGGGGCGGTGCCGGCCTCGGTCAGTCGCCGGTTGCCCTCCAGCATGGTGCGCTGGACGGAGGCCGGGTGGACGGTGTCGCCGTTGGCGAGCAGCAGGCCCTCGGCGAACAGCTCGCGGGCGCACCAGAGCGAGTACGCGTTGTTCCACTCCTCGGCCTTGTCGTTCTCGACCAGGTGGAGCTTGACGCCGTACTTGCTCTCCAGGGCGTCCTTGCGGTCGTACACCGCCTCCTTGCGGTAGCCGACGACGATCGCGGCGTCGCTCAGTCCGACCTCGGCGAAGTTGCCGAGCGTGAGGTCCAGGACGGTCCGCTCCCCGTCGACCGGCACCAGCGCCTTGGGCAGGGTGTCGGTGTACGGGCGCAGTCGGCGGCCGGCGCCGGCTGCCAGAACGAGGCCGATCATGCGGGTCTCCTGATCCGTCGTGCTGTGCCCGGAAGGCCGTGCCGGAGGGCGGCGCCATTGGTCCTCGAGCCGGTGTTCGACCGGGCCGGGCGGCGGCGCGCCGGTGCCGGCACAGATCCGGGCACCGTGTCGTATGTGATGGTAGGCGACCAGGGCGACCGGCCAGAACGCGCCCGCGGGCCCGGACCGCAGGCCGGACGGCCCGCAGGAGGGCGGGCGGGGCGGCGGACGGAGCAGTGGCGGGGCGGCCGGGGGACCGCTGCGCCCCGCCCGGGGCGCGCTGAGGGACGCCGCGGAACGGTCGAACGGACTCCGAACGCACATAGGACGGTTCTGCGAATCCCTGACCCTTACAGAGACTTCCCGGGCCCTTCTCCGGCCGGTTTCCGACGCCTCCAGGTCATGATCCGTCCGGTTGTGCGTGGTACCCCTGCCGAGTGCCACCCATACGGCAGACTGGACCCCGACGTCGGCGCCGGTGCCCAAGCTGTGTCCGCCGCACACCACCCGGTGCGTCGGAGACGCCCGATGCTCCCGTTGCTCCCGCTCCCGAAAGAGGCCCCATGCCCCAGAGTCTGCCGACCGACCCGACGCACTTCGCCGCCGACATCGACACCGGTCTCGACGTGGAGACCGATGTGACGGTCGACGCCCGGGCCGCCGGCTCCGCCCCGGCCGGCGCCGAGATCCTGCTGGAACTGGTCGACGACGAGGGCGTCACCATCGGCACCGGCGAGAAGCTCTGGGCCCACCAGCAGCCGGGCCGGCTGCACCGGGCCTTCTCGGTCTTCCTGTTCGACCGCCAGGGCCGGCTGCTGCTCCAGCGCCGGGCACTGGGCAAGTACCACTCCCCCGGCGTCTGGTCGAACACCTGCTGCGGCCACCCGTACCCGGACGAGCCGCCGTTCGTCGCCGCCGCCCGGCGCACCGCCGAGGAACTGGGCGTCGCACCGGCGCTGCTGTGCGAGGCGGGCACCGTCCGCTACGACCTGCCGGACGAGGCGTCCGGGCTGATCGAGCGGGAGTGGAACCACCTGTTCGTGGGACTGGTCACCGCTCCGGTCGAGCCGGCCCCGGAGGAGGTGGACGACGTCGCCTTCGTGACCGCGCAGGAACTGCGGGAGCTGCGGGCGGAGCGGCCGTTCTCGGTCTGGTTCGAGACGGTCTTCGAGGCCGCGCTGCCGGGCATCCGGGAGATCGCCGGGAGGGACTGGTAGTCGTCCGGTAGCCGTCCGGCGGCTGGGGCCGCCGCGGTGGACGGCCCGGCCCCCGCGGTGGACGGCCCGGCCGCTCCGGTCGGCGGCCTGGTCCGCCGTCCGGCCGGTCAGTGTCCGGGCTCCGGGGGGACGGGCAGCGAGGCCCAGATGACCTTGCCGCCCTCCCCCGTGTGTTCGACGTCGCACACCCCGCCGGCCTGCAGGGTGACGCTCTTCACCAGCAGCAGGCCGCGCCCGCCGGTGCTTCCGGTGTCGTTCTCCAGCGCCTTCGGCCGGTACGGATCGCCGTCCGCGACCGACACGCGCACCCAGGCCCGGTGCACCGACAGCTCGGTGACCACCTCGGGCGACAGCTCGGCGGCGTGCGTCACCGCGTTGCTCACCAGCTCCGAGACGATCAGCAGCAGGTCGTCCACCAGCTCCTGGTAGCGCACCCCGTTCAGGCCCTGCGCCAGCAGGCGGTCGCGCACCGCGTGCCGGGTCACCGGCACCGAGGCCTCGGTGGCGGGCGCAGGGAAGCGCCACACGCCCTCGGCGGGGCCCGCGGAGGCCCGGGTCCCGCCGGAGCCCTCCGCCCGCCCACCGCGTCTCGGTTCGGCCTTCGCCGCTCCGCTGATCTGCTCCACGTCCAGCCGCCCTTCGTCCGCGACCCGGGAATCAGGCGATCCGCTTCATGGCGCCCTCGGTCCACAGAGGCTAGGAGAGCCGCCGCCACGGCCGTGGCACCGTCGACAAGTTGCCCGTGTCGGATCGGTTCCGGCCTCAACCGACCGCGGACGGGACGGGAGTCGACCGGTTGCTTCGCGGACACCACCGGTTCGATCCGGATTCGAGCGTGTTGGCCGGGCGTACCAACCTGTGCGGGCGCCGTGCGGGGCGGGTGTCCTGCGGGGCCGGTGGTGTGGGGCGGGTGATGCGGGGCGGACCGTGGCGGGGCGGGCGGTGGCGGGGCGGGCGGTGGCGGGGCGGGCGTCGCGGCCCCCGTTGCCCCCCACCGGGGCGTCCGGCGGGGTGGCCCCGAGGAAGCGCTGGTGAGGAGCACTCCAGAACCCTGGTAATGTTCTCTTTGTCGCCGAGGGGGCGAGGAAAGAGCCCCCGAAGCACACACCCGGTCCGGGTGGCGGAATGGCAGACGCGCTAGCTTGAGGTGCTAGTGCCCTTTATCGGGCGTGGGGGTTCAAGTCCCCCCTCGGACACAGCCGAAATTCCCCGTGGAAGCCGAGAGGCTCCACGGGGAATTTCGTTTTTCCGGCCCGCCCCATTTCGTCGGGCCGGCCCGATCATCATTCCCGGCCACCGCCGCCCCCTTCCGGGCGTTGTGGCGTCCGTCTCCTCGCCGGTCCGCACCGACCCGGGAAGCCGGACACGAGATGGCAACAATCGGACGGTCTGAGCTTCCTCTGAGGTTTTCGCCCGTTTTCGGACATAGGCTGCTCTCCGTTTGCTGAAATACCGGCTCAAAATCGCAAAAACACGACACCACCCGATGAACCACGAGCGAGAGGACCGATACGTTGAGTGAGCCCGAATCGTCGACGGCATCACACCAGAACTACCGCCGATCGCTCGGCACGATCAGCCTGACCGCGGTCGGGCTGGGATCGATCATCGGATCCGGCTGGTTGTTCGGTGCCGAGCGGGCCGCCAAGCTCGCCGGACCCGCCTCGATCCTCGCCTGGGTGATCGGCGCCGCGGTGGCGCTGACCATCGCGCTCACCTACAGCGAGCTGGGCTCGATGTTCCCCAAGGCCGGCGGCATGGTCCGGTACGGCCAGTACTCGCACGGCTCGCTGGCCGGCTACCTGGCCGCCTGGGCCAACTGGATCGCCATCGTCTCGGTCATCCCGGGTGAGGCCACCGCCTCCGTCCAGTACATGAGCTCCTGGGACTTCGGCTGGGCGAAGGGGTTGTACGACGGCAAGGAGTTGACCCTCAGCGGCGTGGCACTCGCCAGCGTGCTGCTGCTCGTCTACTTCGCCCTCAACTGGTTCGCGATCACGCTGTTCGCCAAGACCAACACCGCGATCACCGTCTTCAAGGTCGTCGTGCCGACGCTGACCGCCGGCGCGCTGCTCTTCGCGCACTTCGACACCTCGCACTTCACCGACCACGGCGGCTTCGCGCCGAACGGCTGGAGCGCGGTGTTCACCGCCGTCGCGGTCTCCGGGATCGTCTGGGCCTTCAACGGCTTCCAGTCCCCGCTCAACATGGCCGGCGAGGCCCGCAACCCCGGCAAGTCGCTGCCGAAGGCCGTCATCGGCTCGATCCTGATCGCCCTGGTGATCTACGTCGCGCTGCAGATCGCCTTCCTCGGCGCCATCCCGGGCGGCGACCTGGCGAACGGCTGGAGCAACCTCGCCTACACCTCGCCGCTGGCCGACCTGGCCATCGCCTGGGGCCTCAACTGGCTGGCGATCACGCTGTACGCGGACGCCTTCATCTCGCCCTCCGGCACCGGCATGATCTACGCCGCCACCACCTCGCGCATGATCCACGGCGTGCAGGAGAACGGCCACCTGCCGAAGGTCTTCGGCCGGGTCGACGCCAAGACCGGCATCCCGCGCCCGGCGCTGGTGCTCAACCTGGTGGTCGCCTTCATGTTCCTCGCCGTCTTCCGCGGCTGGGGCTCGCTGGCCGAGATCGTCTCGGTGGCCACCGTGATCTCGTACATCACCGGCCCGGTCGCCGTGATGGCGCTGCGCCGCCTGGCCCCCGACCTGCCCCGGCCGGTGCGGCTGCGCGCCATGCCGGTGATCGCCCCGGTCGCGATGGTGTTCGGCTCGCTGGTGCTCTACTGGGCCCGCTGGCCGCTCACCGGCAAGGTCATCCTGCTGATGGCCGCCGGTCTGCCGATCTGGGCCTGGTACGAGCTGCGCAAGCCGTTCGCCGAGCTGAAGCCGCACCTGAAGGCGGGCGCCTGGATGGTCGCGTACCTGTTCGTGATGGCCGGCGTCTCCTGGGCGGGCAGCGCCGACTTCGGTGGGCACGGCTACCTGCCGGAGGGCTGGGACCTGCTGATCGTCGCCGCGATCGGGCTGGCGTTCTACCGCTGGGGCGTCGCCAGCGCCTGGGCCAACCCCTCGCTGGCCGCGGTCCGCGAGGAGATCGCGCAGGCCGAGGGCGCCGCTCCGGTCGACGCCGCGGAGGCCTCGCGGGTCTGAGGCGGAGACGGGCGGGCGCATGAACGCGCCGGCTCACGGTGAAGGGCCGGTCGGATTCGTCCGACCGGCCCTTCGGCGTCCCTGGGGAGGGTGCGCGGTGCGCTCCGTTCCCGGTGTGGATCCATTCTGCCGCGGGCGGCACCCCCGGGTCACCGTCTTCGGGGATGATCTTCGTCGCGATGTCCGCGCCTAGCGTGGTGGCGGGCGGCCCTCGGTGGGAGGGCCCGGGCCGGAGGAGCGGATCGGCATGGCGGACGTACGGCGGCGGGACGGCCAGGCGGGGGCGGCTCCGGGCGGGGAGCCTGTCGAGGGGGCAGGCGCGCGGGCGGTCGAGGGAGCAGGCGCGGGGACAGGCGCGGGGGCGGTCGAGGGAGTGGCCGGGCGGCTGGCCGCGGAGCTGACCGGGATGATGGCCGAGGACGGCGCGGCCGCCCGGTTCGCGAACAGCCCCGACCTGGCCGAGCAGGCGGCGTGGCGGCGGCTCACCGTCCGGCACGGGGACCGGCTCGCGGAGATCATGACGGCGCACGGCTGGCCGACCGAGCAGGCCGTCGGCCCCGAGGCCGCCCGGGCGGCCTGGCTGGTGGCGCAGCACGCGGACCGGCAGCTCGACGTCCAGCGGCGGGCGGCGGCGCTGATGGCCGAGGCCGTCGCCCGGGGCGAGGCGAGCGCCCGCGACCTGGCTTTCCTCGAGGACCGGCTGGCGGTCAACGAGGGGCGGGAGCAGCGCTACGGAACGCAGATCGGCGCGGTGGCGGAGGGCCGCCCGGTGCCGTGGCCGTGCGAGGAGCCGGAGCGGCTGGACGAGCGGCGGGCGGAGGTGGGCATCGAGCCGTTCGACGAGTACACCGCACGGTTCGCTCCGAGGTAACCGTCCGGTCCGCTCGGAGGTAACCGTCCGGTCCGCCGATCCGGATTGACTCTTGCGCGCGGCCGCCCGCGCCGCATTGACTGACCTCCCACTAGCGCTGCTAGTCAAGGCGGGTCGAGTGGATGAGCTGATGAGGGGACGATCGGTGCGGCAGGACGCGGAGTATCCGGAGCACGGCGACCAGTACATCGACGGCGAGTGGCGGCCCTCCGGGGACACCGGGTCCATCACCGTGCTGAACCCGGCGACCGAGCAGGTGCTGGCCACGGTGCCGGCCGGCGGCGTGATCGACGTCGACGCGGCGGTGACGGCGGCCCGGCGGGCGGCCCGCGGCTGGGGCGCGACCACCCGCGAGGAGCGGCTGGCGCTGCTGACCCGGCTGCGGGACGGGATCGCCGCCGCGCAGGGCGAGATCACCGAGACGGTCGTCGCCGAGCTCGGCTCGCCGGTCGGCTTCACCGGTGCCGTGCACGCAGGGCTGCCGCTCGCCGTGGCGACCTCCTACCTGTCCCTGCTCGCCGAGCACCCCTTCGAGGAGCGGATCGGCAACTCCGTGGTGCACGCCGAGCCGGCCGGGGTGGTCGCGGCGATCACGCCGTGGAACTACCCGCTGCACCAGATCGTGGCCAAGGCCGTCCCGGCGCTGGCGGCCGGCTGCCCGGTGGTCCTCAAGCCGGCCGAGGACACCCCGCTGGTGGCCCGGCTGTTCGCCCGGCTGGTGCACGAGGCCGGGTTCCCGGCGGGCGCCTTCAACCTGGTGACCGGCACCGGCGCGGTGGCGGGCGCGGCGCTCGTCGGGCACCGGGAGGTGGACCTGGTCTCGTTCACCGGCTCCACCGCCGTCGGCCGGCAGGTCGCCGAGACGGCCGGCCGGGGGCTGAAGCGGGTCTCCCTGGAGCTGGGCGGCAAGTCGGCCAACGTGGTGCTGCCCGGTGCCGACCTGGCCCGCGCGGTCAAGGCGAACGTCGCCAACGTCTTCGCCAACTCGGGCCAGACCTGCAGCGCGCTGACCCGGCTGCTGGTTCACCAGGACCAGTACGAGGAGGCGGTCGCCCGGGCCGCGGAGGTCGCCGCCCAGTACCGGCCGGGCGACCCGACCGACCCGCAGACCCGGATGGGCCCGCTGGTCAACGCCAGGCAGCTGGCCCGGGTTCGCGGCTACATCGACGGCGCGCTGGCCGAGGGCGCCCGGCTGGTCGTCGGCGGTTCGGAGCCGGTCGCCGACCTGCCCGCGGGCTACTACGTCCACCCGACGGTGCTCGCCGACGTGACCCCGGAGATGACGGTGGCCCAGGAGGAGGTCTTCGGCCCCGTCCTGGCGATCATGCGCTACCGCGACGAGGACCACGCCGCCGAACTCGCCAACGGCACCCCGTACGGCCTGTCCGGGGGCGTCTGGGCCCGCGACACCGACACCGCCGCCGTCTTCGCCCGCCGCCTCGACACCGGCCAGGTCGACCTCAACGGCGGCCGCTTCAACCCGCTCGCCCCCTTCGGCGGCTACAAGAGCTCGGGCCTCGGCCGGGAGCTGGGCCGCCACGGGCTGGAGGAGTTCCTCCAGTACAAGTCCCTGCAGTACTAGCGGGACTGACGGCCTTCGGCGAACAGATGACAGATTTTGAAATCTGCCATCTGTTCGCCGTTCGCTGTTCGCCGTTCGCTGTTCTCTGTTCGTCGTCAGCTGTGCGTCGCCGTCCGTTCGCCGCGCACCGACGGGCCCTTCCCGGCATGGGAGGGTGACCCACGTCTCGGCGGATCGGCCATCCACTGGGCAGTACGGAACGCGGATCGCGCGGACACTGGGGCCACCGAGACCCGTCAACCGAGGGAAGGCCCCGTCATGCGAGCGATCCGCCCCCTTGCCACCGGTCCGACCGGCCCTCAGGCCCCGGGCCGGCTGGCGTCGTCCACCCAGGAGGTCCTGGCAGAGCTGCAACGGAGCGACGCCAAGGCCACCGGCATCGGAGCCGCGGCCGTCGGAGGCATCACCATGGCGACCGCGCTGAGCAGCACGCTGCCTCCGCTCTCCCCGCTGGCCAAGGCGACGCTCCTGGGCGTCATCGCCCTCCTGGTCGGCTCGCTCGCCCTGTCGCTGGCGGCCGCCAGGCCCCAGCTCCGCCACGAGGGCCACCGTGCCCTGTCCTATCTGGAATTCGCCAGTTTGACGCCGGAACAGTTGGTCGAGTCATTCTCGGAGCGGAGTTCCGGGGATCTCGCGACGGCGCACGCGCAGCGTTTGGTGGAGCTTTCCCGGCTGGTCCTGCGGAAGTACCGCCTCCTTCGGCGTGCGGTCGATCTGCTGTCCTGCGGGCTGGTGTTGGGCACACTGGCCGCGGTTCTGGTTCTTGCGGCACACTGAGCGGATCACAGTGTCCGGCCGGCGAACCGGCAGTCCGCCGACCGCGGACCCGGCCACCGGAGGCGCCACGTGCAGGAGTCACACCGAGAGTTCCTGAGTGACGAGAAGTGGGCGCTCCTCCAACAGTTGGCGCCGGTGCGCCACCGCGCGTCCCGCGCCACCCTGCTGCGGCAGGACGAACCGGCCACCTGCGTCGTGCTCCTGGAGACCGGCAGTGTGATGGTGACCGCCGACGGCCCGCTCGGCAGTGAGCAGCTGCTCGCGGTCCGCGGCGACGGCGAACTCCTCGGCGAGATGTCGGTGTTGGCGGAGGGCGTGCGCAGCGCGACCGTACGGACCCTCGAACCCTGCCGGGTTCGCGTGGTCCCGGCCGTGGACTTCACGGACTTCGTCGAATCGCACGGCCTGCTGCGACCTTTGCTCAGGCACTCCTACAGCCGGCTCCGCGAGGCCGACCAGACCAGGCTGGAACTCGCGACCGGATCCGTGGCGCTCCGGCTGTCCGGTCTCCTCATGCGGCTCTCCGGCCCGGCGGCCTCCGGCGGCCCGTCCCGGATCCGGCTGCCGCAGGAGGACCTCGCCAGGCTCATCGGCGCCTCGCGCAACGCCGTCGGCAAGGTCTTGGCGGAGTGGAGCCGGCACGGCTGGCTGACCACGGCTCCGGGCGGCGGTGTGACGGTGACCGACTTGCCGTCGCTGCGCGCGCACGCCGCGGAGCGGTAGGACCGCGGACGTCGGCCGCGCAGTGGCGCAGCTCACTTCCGTCCTGCCATCCGTTGGGCAGCACCGACCGCCCGCTCGGAGGCATGATCGCTGCCGAGCGCGCGGACTCCGGCCCCGGCGCCCCGCTCGCACCCGCACCCGCACCCGCACCCGCACCAGGAGGACAGACAGACATGCTCCCCGCCCCCGTCGACTGGGACGACCTCCCGCCCGACCTCGCCATCCTCGTGGTCGACATCGTCGGCTACAGCAAGGTGCCGGAGACCGCGATGCCCGGCCTTCGGGCCGCACTGGACGCCGCCGTCGCCGAGACCTTCACCCGCATCGGCCTGGCCGCTCTCTGGGCCGACGAACGCCGGGGCAGCGATACGGGGGACGGCTGGATCAGGATCGTGCCCGCCGCGAAGGTCGTGCGGCTGGTCGACCCGGGCATCGCGCTCCTGGAGGACGCGTTGCACCGCCACAACCGGGAGCGACGCGCCCACGAGCCGGTCCTGCGGACCCGGCTGAGCGTCCACCTCGGCCCGCTCTCCCCCGACCACCGGGGCGATGCCGTCAACGACGCGTGCCGTCTGGTGGACAGTGACGAGGTCCGCGCCGCGGCCGGGGTGGCCGCGGAACACGACTCGTTCGTCGCGGCGATCGTCTCGGACGAGGTCCACCGGCGGGCCGTCGCCGCCGGGCGCACCCGCACGCTGTCCGAGCGGGACTTCCTGGACGTCTCGGCGGCCGTGCCGAAGAAGCGGTTCCAGCGCGCCGCGTGGGTCCACGTACCGCGGCTCGCGCCCGCGACGGTCAAGGCGGCCCTCGGCCGGGAGGAGCCTGCCGTGGAGCCCGCACCGAGCCCCACGGCCGGTCCGCAGCTCACCTTCAACGGCAACGTCGGCACAGCCGTCGGATCAGTCGAGACCCTGAACATGGGGGGCGTCAACTTCGCATGACCATGGACGACTTGGAGCGGATTCAGGCCTTCCTGCCCGCGCCGGTCCGCACCGGTCCGGCCGGTACCACCAGGAAACCCGTCACGCCGGAGCGCGCTGCGCCCTCGTTGACGTTCATGGCGGACGTCGGGATCGCCGTCGGCCAGGTCGACAGGATGTACCAGGAGATCCGTCAGGACTTCCTCGAGGCCAGGACGCTGGACCGCACCAAGCTGCTCGAATCCCGGACGTTCGCCCTCCCGTCCACCTGGAACACCGTCCGAACGCAGCTGGTCGACGCGCTGGCGGACCCCGGGGTACGGGTGATCATCGTGGTGGCCCCGCGCGGCTACGGCTCGACCACCTTCGTCCACCACCTGCTGGCGAGCCACGCGCCGGACGAGATGGAACTCGTCGAACTCGAACCGGACGGACCGCGCCCGAGGGTCTCGAGGATCCGCCGGGATCCCGGACGGGCCTACCAGTTGGACCTCAAGGACCCGCAGACCGACCGACCGTCGACGACGTTCCTCGACGACGTCGCCGGAAGCGTCCCGATGCTGCGGCAGGCCCGATCGCTCTGGGTCCTCAACATCGCGGCGGATCTGTGGACCGAACAGCGGACCTGGCCCGTCGCGCCCGGGGTCCGGGTGGTTGAGCTCCGCTCCCCGCCGGAGCCGTACGCGGTCGCGGCGCGCCATCTGACGGCGGCCGGCATGTCCTGGCTCGTGCCGTACCTCCGGTCGGACACCGCCCGGGTCCATCTGTCGTCCCTGCGCAACGCGGTGGAGGCGGTGCGCGCGGCCGGCGCCGTGGCCGAACAGTGGCTGGAGTTCAAGCGCGACCACCCGGAGGAGGCCGGCTGGATCGAGGAGGGACTCGGTCGGCCCGGTGAGGCGGGCGACGACGCCTGCCATCCCGAACTCCGCACGAGCGTCGAGAACGCCCTCGGCGACTGGCGCACCGAGTTGGACGGCGTCTTCGCACACGGCGGCGACAGCGGTGGTGCGCTGTCCCTGCCCGACCGCTGCCTGTTGCTCTCCCTCGCCCTCCACCGGGTCGCGCCGGCCGCCAGGATCTCGCGGGACGCCCGCGCCTTGGAGGAGTTGATCGCCAAGAAGGACCGGACGCACGCTCCGACGAACCTCGGTCAGGTCTTCGCCGGACGCGGACTGCGGCAGCGGCTCACCGCGCTGCACGCGACGGTGAGTTCCCAGGACATCGTCTCGCTCAGTCGTCCTGGCTACGGCCAGGCCGTCCTCACGTACGTCTGGGACAACTACGAGGACATGCGGTCCGTCCTGCTGGAGTGGCTGATCGCGACCGCCCCGGCCGAGCGGGGCGAGGCGGACAAGAGCGTCGCAGCCCTGACCACGCTGGCCGCCCGGCACGGGGCGCCGACGGTTCTGACCGAGATCCGCGACACCGCCCACGAGTCCGGGCGGTCGGACATGTGCGCGGCCGTCATGGCTCGCGTGCTCGAGGACGCGGGGATGGAGCGGGCCGCGTGGGCCCGGCTCTACGACTGGGCCGACGACCGCCGCCACGGGACGCAGTCCGTGGTGGTCGACGTGGCGGAGCGCGTCCTGAGCGCCGAGGACCCGGGGGGCAGGGGGCACCGCAAGGCGATGACGCGGCTGCGCCGGGTCGCCTCGACTTCGAGGGACCAGTCCCTCCTCGGCAGTGTCCTGGCCATCTTCCGTCGTCTCGGCCACCGGGAGGAGGGACGGAACCTGCTGCTCTCCGAGGTGCTGCGCTGGCGCGAGAAGAAGGCCGCCCGATCCGGGAAGATCGCCATGCTGGCGCTGATGGGGCAGTTCGACGGCCCGTGGCCCTGGCTGCTCGGTACGGCCAACGAGAAGGCTCGTACCGAGATCGACGAAGGCCTGCGGGACCTCCTGGCGGACCCGCAGTTCGAGCCCCGGGCGGTCACCGCCATCTGCGCGTGGTTCGAGGCCGCGGCGACCGACACCGAGGCGTACGCCGCCGTCCGGGACCGGGTCGTGCCCGCGCTGGGCGGGCACTCGTCGCGGGACGCCGGAATCGACTTCTTCCGCCAGGTCGACCGACTGGCGCTGCCCGACGGCACCCAGGTCGGCGATGACGTCTGGGCCTCGTTGGTCCGGCTGCGGTGACCTGAGGCCCGCTCACGGCCGGCAGCTCACGGCCGGCAGCTGATGGCTGACGGCTGACGGCCTTCAGCCGACGACTTTCAGCGAACAGATGACAGATTTCGAAATCTGTCATCTGTTCGCTGTCGGCTGTCTTCTGCAGGCCGTCCGCCGCCTGTCGTTCGCCGTCAGGCCAGGTCGACGCCCGGGTAGAGCGGGTACGGGGTGAGCAGGTCGGCGGCGCGCTTGGCGGTGGCGTCGCGGAGGGCGGCGTCCAGGGTGTAGGCGGCCTTGGACGGGGAGCCCTTGGCGGTGGTGGTGGGGGTGGTGGCGGTCAGGACGGTGTGGATCAGGTCGGCGATCTCGTCCATCTCCGCGGTGCCGAGGCCGCGGGTGGTGAGGGCCGGGGTGCCGAGGCGGACGCCCGAGGTGTACCAGGCGCCGTTCGGGTCCTGCGGGACGGAGTTGCGGTTGGTGACGATGCCCGAGTCGAGCAGGGCCGCCTCGGCCTGGCGGCCGGTCAGGCCGTAGCCGGAGACGTCGGCGAGGACCAGGTGGTTGTCGGTGCCCCCGGTGACCAGCTTGCCGCCGCGGCGCAGCAGGCCCTCGGCCAGCGCCCGGGCGTTGGCGACGACGGCGCGGGCGTACGCCTGGAACTCGGGGCGGCGGGCCTCCGCGAGGGCGACCGCCTTGGCGGCCATGACGTGCGAGAGCGGGCCGCCGAGCACCAGCGGGCAGCCGCGGTCGACGTGCTCGGCCAGTTCGGACTGGCACAGCACCATGCCGCCGCGCGGTCCGCGCAGGGACTTGTGGGTGGTGGTGGTGACGATGTGGGCGTACGGGACCGGGTCGTGGTCACCGGTCAGCACCTTGCCCGCGACCAGGCCGGCGAAGTGCGCCATGTCGACCATGAGGGTCGCGCCGACCTCGTCCGCGATCTCGCGCATCCTGCGGAAGTCCACCAGCCGCGGGTAGGCGGAGTAGCCTGCCACGATGATCAGCGGGCGGAACTCGCGGGCGGTCTCGCGCAGCGCGTCGTAGTCGATCAGGCCGGTGGCCGGGTCGGTGCCGTAGCTGCGCTGCTCGAACATCTTGCCCGAGATGTTGGGCCGGAAGCCGTGGGTGAGGTGGCCGCCGGTGTCCAGGGACATGCCGAGCATCCGCTGGTTGCCGAGCTCCTGGCGCAGTCGCGCCCAGTCCTCGTCGGTGAGGTCGTTGACGTTGCGCACCGCGGCGCGCTCCAGGGCCGGGCTCTCGACCCGCTGGGAGAGGACGGCCCAGAAGGCGGTGAGGTTGGCGTCGATGCCGGAGTGCGGCTGGACGTAGGCGTGGTCGGCGCCGAACAGCTCGCGGGCGTGCTCGGCGGCGATGCTCTCGACGGTGTCGACGTTGCGGCAGCCCGCGTAGAAGCGGCGGCCGACGGTTCCCTCGGCGTACTTGTCGCTGAGCCAGTTGCCCATGGTGAGCAGGACGGCCGGGGAGGCGTAGTTCTCGCTGGCGATCAGCTTGAGCGAGTCGCGCTGGTCCGCGAGTTCCTGTCCGATGGCGGCGGCGATCCTCGGTTCGACGCCGGCGACCACGTCGAGGGCGCTGCGGAAGGCGGTGTCGGCCGCGGCGGAGGCGGTGGTGTGGGGCTGCTGGGCCATGGCGGTCTCCTGGTGGGGATTGCGGGGGCCCAGGCGCTCGGCAACTTCACGTGAGGGTTCACGGGGCCGCTTCCCGATGGTTGATTCCATCCCTACGCGCCAGTTGCGGCCCACCGGGATCGTATCAACCCCCGAGGGACTGTGGCGGAGGTCTCAGAATGCGGAACGGGCAGTCCGTTTTGTCCCGCTTTATCCGTTCTATTGCAACGCCGGTGTTTCGGCGAAATGAAGCCGCCACATTTCCCGAAACAGTTCCGCAGGAATGGCTCGAACGAGCCCCGGAGGTGATTTGCGGAACCTCGGACGCATCCGATCAAATGTCGCCCGAACGGCTTTCGGGAAACCTCCGGAGGCCGCACCGGAAATGCACACCAGCGCACCCTCACCCATGGGGCGGCGGAGAATTCGGGGGTTACGCCTCATGGCAGTGGTCGACACCGGCCCAAGCACCGGCGCGGACACCACCCCGACCACGGCGGCAGGCCGCGCGCCCGCAGCCCCCGGGCCGCTCCGCCGGATCCTGCGGGACCGGGTCGGCGCCGCCGCCCTGGCGGTGGTGGTGCTGTTCCTGCTGCTCGCCCTCGGCGCCCCGCTGGTCGCGGCGCTGTACGGGAAGAACCCGGTCGACCACTACGGCCAGAACGTTCCCGGCCTGCTCAGCGATGGTGGCCTGCCAATGCTGCCGAACGGCGGCATCTCCGGGGACTTCTGGTTCGGCCTGGAACCCGGTCTCGGCCGGGACGTGTTCACCCAGCTGCTGTACGGCATGCGCACCTCGCTGCTGATCGCCTTCGCGGCCGCCGCGGTGACCACCACGCTGGGGGTGCTCGCCGGTGTCGCGGTGGGCTACCTCGGCGGGGTCACGGACCGGCTGTTCGGATTCCTCGCCAATGTGCTGCTGGCCTTTCCCACGCTGCTCCTGCTGCTCGCGCTCAGCCCGGTGATCCAGTCCCGGCTGGTCGACCCGGGCACCGCGGAACCGGAGTGGATGCAGTTCCTGGTGCTGGTCCTGGTTTTCTCGGCGTTCGGCTGGATTCCGCTCGCGCTTTCCCTGCGGGCCACCGTCCGCTCGCTCCGGGAAAGGGATTTCGTGCAGTCCGCGCGGGCCCAGGGTGCGAGCCGGTTCCATGTCGTCGTCCACGAACTGCTGCCGAATGTCCGCTCGCAGCTGCTGGTGCACGCCACCATGGCGGTCCCGACGTTCGTCGCGTCCGAGGCCGCGCTGTCCTTCCTCGGCGTCGGCGTCACCGAGCCGGTCCCGGACTGGGGGCGGATGATCGCGCGCGGCTCCGAGGTCTTCCGGGCCGACCCCACCTACATGGTGTTCCCCGGGGTGGCGCTGCTGCTGTTCGTCATCGCCTTCAACCTGCTCGGCGACGCCGTCCGGGACGCGCTGGACCCGCGCGTCGGCGGCGCCCGCTGAAGGCTCTCACCGGGCGCCGCCCGCTGAAGCCCCTCGTCCGCTCCCTTCCGTTCCCCCTTTCGATCCCCTCTTCCATTCGCCCCTCTTTCGTTCAACCGAGCCCGTCCCGGCACGATCCGCCGGGACAAGGAGAGATTCGCCATGCGCTGGACCAGATCGTCCCTCGCCGTCGTCGCCACCGTCCTGCTGGCGACCTCCTGCTCGGCCGGCGCGGGCAGCACCGCGGGATCCGGCGGTGCTGCCGGGGCCTCCGCCAAGGAGACGTCCCCGCTGACCGCCGTGCTCGGCAGCGAGCAGGAGAGCGCCGGCCCGGCCCCGGCCGTCCCCGGCGCCCGCGCCGGCGGCACGGTGAACGTGTACAACAGCGTCGAGTTCCGCCACCTCGACCCGCAGAAGGTCTACGCGGGTGCCACCTACAACGCCTCGCTGCTCTGGGGCCGCCAGCTGACCCAGTACCAGGTCGTGGACGGCAAGGCCAAGCTGGTCGGCGACCTGGCCACCGACACCGGCACCCCGACCGACGGCGGGCGCACCTGGACGTACCGGCTCAAGGCGGGCGTCGCATGGGAGGACGGTCAGCCGATCACCGCCGGGGACGTCAAGTACGGCATCGAGCGCACCTTCGGCAAGGGCTACGAGGTCGGCCCGCCGTACTGGCCGCAGTGGCTCACCGGCGAGGCGAGCTACGAGGCGGCGCGCGCCAAGTACGCGGGCCCGCAGGCCGGCGACCTGGACGCGATCGAGACGCCGGACGAACGCACCATCGTCTTCCACTTCCCGCAGCCGCAGGCCGACGTGCCGTACATGGCCGCGCAGTCCTCCTCCTCGCCGGTGCGCCGGGACAAGGACACCGGGACGGACTACGACCGCCTGCCGTTCGCGACCGGCCCGTACCGGATCGTCGAGCACGTCCAGAACACCCGCATGGTGCTGGAGCGCAACCCCGCCTGGAAGCCCGAGACCGACCCGATCCGCAGCCAGTACCCGGAGAAGTTCGTCTTCACGTACGGCAAGGAGGCGCTCAACCTCAACCAGGAGATCCTCTCCGGCCGGGACGGCGGCGCCAACGCCACCACCGCGTCCGACATCCTCTCCGCCGAGCTGTACCAGACCACCGACAGCGATCCGAAGGCCGGGGAACTGGTCGTCTCCGGCCGGCAGGGCGCCTTCGTCACCCAGCTGATGATCAACAACGAGCGGGTGCCGGACGTCGAGGTCCGCAAGGCGCTGCACCTGGCCTACCCGCGCCAGCAGGCCCGTCAGGTCCAGGGCGGCGCCCGCACCGGCGAGCTGGCCACCACGCTCAGCTCGCCCGCGCTGATCGACTACCAGAAGTACGACCTCTACCCGGCCAGAGCCGAGGGCGACCCGGAGGCCGCGAAGGCCGCGCTCGCCAAGGCCAAGCAGGCGCCCGGCAGCCTGACCTACGCGTACCGGAACACCCCGACCGGGCAGCGCGTCGCGCAGGTGCTGGTCGAGGGCTTCGGCAAGGCCGGGATCACCGTCGTGCCCAAGCCGGTCGACCCCAAGGCCTTCCTGGACGAGGTGCACCGCGCCGACTCCCCGTACGACCTGTTCGAGGAGACCAGCTCGGTCGACTGGCCGACCCCGTCCACCCTCGTCCCGTTCTCCTTCGACGGCCGGGCCGGCAGCGACATCAACTCAGCGCGCTACCGCAACCCGGAGGTCGACAAGGAGATCGACCGGATCAACCAGATCGGCGAGCCGCGCGCCAAGGCCAAGGAGCTGTACGCGCTGGAGCAGACCGTGATGAAGGACGTGCCGGTGCTGCCGTTCGCCTACCCGACCGTCAACCAGCTGCGCGGCAGCAACGTCGGCGGGGCGTTCATCCACCCGATCTACGGGACGGTCTCGCTGGCCTGGCTGTACCTGAAGTCCTGACGGCCGGGCCCGCTCCCGCCCCGGGTTCCTCGGTGGAACGGGCGCGGGCCCCTTCGTCCTCGCTTCTTCGCTTCTTCGCTTCTTCGCTTCTCCCACCTGTCCCCTCCTTCCGCCCGTCCCCCTCTAACGCCTCCCCCGTCACGTCGACCCCGGATCGGCCATGCTCTCCTTCGTCCTGCGGCGGACCGCCCAGGCCCTCGCGGTCCTGGTCGCGGTCTCCGCCGCCGCCTTCGCCCTCTTCTACGCCGCGCCCGCCGACCCGGCCCGCGCCGCCTGCGGCCCGCGCTGCGACAGCGGGCAGGTCGCGGCGGTCCGCCAGAGCATGGGCCTGGACCAGCCGCTGCTCACCCAGTACACCGACTACCTGGTCGGGGTCGTCGCCGGGCGGGACATCGGCGACGTGGACGGCTCGGCCATCCACTGCGACGCCCCGTGCCTCGGCTACTCCTACCGGCTGCACCAGCCGGTCACCGAGGCGCTCGCCGACCACCTGCCCGTCACCCTCTCGCTGACCGCCGGGGCGCTCGCCGTCCTGCTGGTGTTCGGCCTCGGCACCGGGTTCGTCTCCGCGCTGCGGCACGGGCGGCGGACCGACCGGCTGCTGTCGGGCTTCACCCTGGTCGGCGCGAGCGTGCAGATCTACTTCCTCGGGTACGTCGCGCAGTGGCTGCTGGTGTACTCCACCGGGCTGCTGCCGCTGCCCTCCTACACCGCGCCGGCCGACGACCCGGCCGCCTGGGCGGGCGGGATGCTGCTCCCCTGGCTCGTCCTCGGCTTCGTCAACTCGGCCGTGTTCGCCCGGCTCTCGCGCTCGCAGCTGCTGGAGACGATGAACGAGGAGTACGTCCGCACGGCCCGCGGCAAGGGCCTGGGACGGCTGCGCGCCCACCTCAAGTACACCTCGCGCGGCGCCGCGGGACCGCTGGTGCAGCTGATCGGGCTGGAGGCCGGGGCGCTGCTCGGCGGGGCTGTGATCACTGAGACGGTGTTCGGGCTGAACGGGGTCGGGCGGTTCGCCGCGGAGGCCGTCGGCGGGCAGGACCTGCCCGCCGTGGTCGGCGCGGTGCTGCTGGCCGCCTGCTTCATGGTGCTGTTCGTCGCGCTGGCCGACCTCGCGGTCGCCTGGCTCGACCCGCGTGTCCGGCTGAGCTGATGGGGAGTCCGTCGATGAGATCCACTGTTCCGGGGGACGGCGTGAAGACCGTCTCAGCGAAGGCCGCCGGGGAGACGGGCGTCGAGCCCGTGCTGAGCGTCCGCGACCTGACCGTCGCCTTCGCCGACCCGCGCGGCGGCGCGCCGGTGACCGCCGTCCGGGGCCTGTCGTTCGACCTCGCGCCGGGTGAGGTCCTTGGCCTGGTGGGCGAGTCGGGCTCCGGCAAGTCGACCGTCGGGCTCGCCGTCCTCGGCCTGCACGACCCGCGCACCACCACCGTCACCGGCTCGATCCGGCTGGGCGGGCAGGAGGTGGTCGGCGCCGAGGAGTCCGCGCTGCGCGGGGTGCGGGGCGGGACGGCCGCACTGGTCTTCCAGGACGCGCTCACCTCGCTCAGCCCCTTCCACGGTGTGGGCGCCCAGCTCGCCGAGATGTACCGGCTGCACCACCCGGGCGCCGGCCGGGCCGAGGCTGGCCGGCGGGCGGGCGAGATGCTCGACCGGGTGGGCATCCCGGCGGCCAGGTCCCGCGACTTCCCGCACCAGTTCTCCGGTGGCATGCGCCAGCGCGTGATGATCGCGATGGCCCTGATGAACGACCCCCGGCTGATCATCGCGGACGAGCCGACCACCGCCCTGGACGCCCGCGTCCAGCGGCAGGTTCTGGACCTGCTCGGCGAGTTGCAGCGCGAGCACGGGACGGCGGTGCTGCTGGTCAGCCATGACCTGGGCGTGGTCGCCGGGACGACGGACCGCACGCTGGTGCTGCGCGGCGGGGTCGGGATCGAGTCCGCGCCGACCGCCGAGCTGCTGTCCGCACCGCGCGAGCCGTACACCCGGGCGCTGGTGGGCGCGGCGCTCCGGCTGGACTCGGTACCGGGCACCGCCCTGCCGACGGTCGACGAGCCGGCGCCGTCCCGGACGTTCCGGCCGCGGACCGTCCGGCGTCCCGAGCGCTGGCTGGTCGAGGTGGAGGACCTGTCCGTGCACTTCCCCGGTCGCCGGCGCTTCCCCGGCCTGCGGGCCGAACCGGTCCGGGCGGTCGAGGGGGTCGGCCTGCGGATCGCCCCCGGCGAGACGCTCGGGCTGGTCGGCGAGTCCGGCTCCGGCAAGTCCACCACCTCACGGGTCCTGGCCGGGCTGCAACGGCCCACCGGCGGACGGGTGTCGTACGACGGGCAGGACGTCACCCGGCCGGACCGGGAGCTGCGCAAGCGGCTCAGCCGGGAGATCCAGCTGGTCTTCCAGGACCCGTACGCCTCGCTCAACCCGCGCCGGACCATCGCCCGGACCCTGGACACCCCGCTGCGCCTGCACACCTCGCTGAGCCCGGCCGAACGGCGGGAGCGCTCCGCCGAGTTGCTGGAGCAGGTCGGGCTGGAGGCCCGGCACCTGGACCGCTACCCGCACGAGTTCTCCGGCGGACAGCGCCAGCGGATCGGCATCGCCCGGGCGCTCGCCCCGCAGCCGCGCCTGATCATCGCCGACGAGCCGGTCTCCGCACTCGACGTGTCGGTACAGGCCCAGGTGCTCAACCTGCTGATGGAGCTGCGCGAACGGCTCGGCGTCGCCTTCCTGTTCGTCTCCCACGACCTCGCGGTGGTACGGCACTTCTGCGACCGGGTGGCGGTGATGCACCGGGGCCGGCTGGTCGAGTCCACCGACCGGGACCGGTTGTTCGAGGCGCCGCACACCGAGTACACGCGGGAGCTGCTGGCGGCGGTGCACTGAGATGATCGAGGCCCGTCGGACGGGACCGGACCCGTCGGACGCAATCGGAGAGGTGCAGCGACGATGTCCACCACCAGCGACCGGACGACCGTGGACGAGGAACTCGTGGAGGCGGCCCTGGAGGTCGCTCGACGGTACGCGCGGGGCGACAACCACACCGTGGCGGCCGCGGGCCGCAATGCCGACGGGCGGATCGTCACCGCGCTGAACGCCTACCACTTCACCGGCGGGCCGTGTGCCGAGCTGGTGCTCATCGGCGCGGCGGCCGGCCAGGGGGCGTACGAGCTCACCACCGTGGTGGCCGTGGGCGACCGGGAACGCGGGGTGATCCCGCCGTGCGGGCGGTGCCGGCAGGTGCTGCTGGACTACTTCCCCGAGGTGGGGGTCATCGTCGGGCGGGGGCCGGAGCTGCGCACCGTGCCGGTGTCGGCCCTTCTGCCGGGGGCGTACGTCTGGGCCGACCACCAGGAGGAGTGAACGGAAGGTCGTGCACCCTTCGTTCGGCTGCGCCGCTCCGGTTCGAGGCGCTAGCGTGCAGGCGGTGTGACGTAGGAGACCCGGGCAAGGAATCACCAACCGAGGGGGCACATTTGTCGGACGACCTGCTCATCGCAAAGATCAACCACGGCTTCGATCACCTCGACGCCGACGGCGACGGCCTGCTCACCGAGCGGGACCACGTCCTGATGGGCCTCTCGGTGGCCCGCTCGCTCGGCCACCAGGAGGGTTCCGAGGCGGAGGCCGTGATAGTGCGCGCCTACCTGACGACCTGGCACGACCTGCACCTCGCCCGGCTGCCCGCCGGCACCGAGGCGATCACCCGCCAGCAGTTCGTCGCCTCGACCGGCTCGCTCGCCGACGACCCGGAGGCCGCGCAGGACATCCTCGGCGCACTCGCCCGCGCCTTCCTCGCCGTCGCCGACGCCGACCGCAGCGGGACGGTGGACGCCGGCGAGTTCTTCGTCTTCCAGCGCGGCCACTTCGCCGGCCTCTCCCGCGACGACGCCGACGAGGCCTTCCGCCACCTCGACACCGACGGCGACGGCGTGCTCTCCGCGGCCGAGTTCACCAACGCGATCATCGAGTTCTGGACCAGCCGCGACCCGGACGCTCCCGGCAACTGGTGGACGGGCAGGGCGCCGCACTCCTTCTGAGCCGAACGTCGGGCGGCAGGCCAGGGGGATCGTCCCGGTCGGAAGGCCGGGACGGCCGGTTCAGCCGGGACGGCCGGTTCGGCCGGTTCAGCCGGTTCAGCCGGCCTGACGTTCCCGGCGGGGCTGACGTTCCCGGCGGGCCGGACTCCCGGCGCTCGACGAGCGGCCCGGACGCCGCCGGCTGACGCTCACCACCAGGCAGACGCCCGCCACCACGATCGCGCCGCCCGCGAGGGTCGGGCCGGTCAGCGGCTCGGCCAGGATCAGCCAGCCCAGCAGCACCGCGACCACCGGGTTCACGTACGCGTAGGTGGCCACCAGGGTCAGCGGCGCGGCGCGCAGCAGCCAGGCGTACGCGGTGAAGGCGAGCAGCGAGCCGAACAGCACCAGGTAGGCGAGGGCCAGCCAGGACCGGCCGGAGATCGCCCCGAGGTCCAGCCCGTGCTGTTCACCGCGGCCCAGTCCGACCACCAGGTTGCCGAGGCCGCCGGCCAGCATCTGGAAGGCGCTCGCGGCGAGCACGTTGCCGGGCATGGGGATCTTCTTGCTCACGAAGGAGCCGGTCGCCCAGAGCAGGGTGGCGCCGATGATCAGGATCACGCCGCCCGGCTCGATCGACCCGCCGATCGCGGGGGCCGACAGGACGCCGAGGCCGACCAGGCCGAGCAGCACCCCGGCCAGCTCGGCGGGCCTCGGGCGCTCTCCGCCGAACGCCGTCAGCACCACCATCCACAGGGGGACCGCGGCCACCAGCAGGGCGGCCAGGCCGGAGGGGACGGAGGTCTCGCCCAGGACCACCATGCCGTTGCCGCCGGTCAGCAGCAGCAGGCCGACCAGGGCGGAGGAGGCCAGCTGCCGCCGGGTCACCTTCAGACCGGCCGGGCCCTGGCGCACCAGGAGGTAGCCGGCCAGCAGCAGGCCGGCGGTGAGGAAGCGGGCGCTGGCGGAGAGGAAGGAGGGCATCGTCTCCACGGCGATCCGGATCGCCAGGTAGGTCGAGCCCCAGACGACGTAGACCACGAGGAGGGCGAGCCAGACCGCGCCGCCGAGACGGGCGGCGGGGCCCGCGTCGGTGGGCGGGGTGGGGGTCGGGGCTGCCTTGGTCATGGCCTTGCTCTTCGCTTCGGTGGCGGTGGCGGCGGGGATGCCGGGGGTGTCGGGGGTGTCGGGAGCTGAGCCGGGGGTAGCGGCCGGTTGGGAGGGTGAAGCGGGCGATGTCATGCGTGTCCCCCTTGGACGGTGCTGGCCGAACATCCGACATGACAGCGCATGGACGGCCCGGCGCGCCAGTCGGTATCAGAAGTCGGACCGCAGGACGTACCGTGGGCGCTCCCCGACGAGGAGGTCGAACCCGTGTCCGCATCCGAGGAGGCCCTGCCGTTCTTCGTGTACGGCACTCTGCGCAGCGGCGGCCGCAATCATGCCGTCCACCTGGCCGGACGGTACGCCGAGATCCGGCCGGCGGTACTGGAGGGCGCCGCGCTGCACGAGGGCCCCGGCTTCCCGTACGCGGTTGCGGATCCGGCGCCCGGGCGCCGGATCCTGGGCGAGCTCGTCACCGTACGCCCGGGCGCGTACGCCGGAGCCCTGGAGGCGCTGGACCGGCTGGAGGACTGCCGGGCAGACGGGACCGGGCTGTATGTGCGGCGACGGCTGACGGTGCGGACGGCGACGGGCGAGCCGCGCGAGGCCTGGGTCTACCTCGCCGGACCGAGGGCCGAGGCGCGGCTGCGGGAGCAGCCGGCGCTGATCGAGTCGGGGGACTGGGAGGCGGGTGACAGATGACAGCGAACAGAGTTTGAAATCTGTTCGCTGTCATCTGTCACCTGTCATCTGAAATCTGGAATCTGTCGCCTGTCACTTGTCGGTCGTCGGCCGTCGGTTGCCGCCTGTCGGTTGTCATCCGCCACCGAACCTCCCACAGACCGCCAGGTAGGCTGCCCCGGCCAGTGAGTTTTCCTGCTCATCGGCCCATCGATCGACGAGGAGCCACCCGGTGCCCGAGCTGCCACCCCCGATCACCGTCGTCGGGATCGGGGCCGACGGCTGGCCCGGCCTCGCGGTCGGCTCCCGGGCCGCGCTCCGGGAGGCCGAGGTCGTCGTCGGCGGGCCCCGCCAACTGGACCTGCTCCCCCGGGACGAGGTCACCGCCGAACGCGTCCCCTGGCCGTCCCCGCTGCGCCCCGCCGTCCCCGGGCTGGTCGCCGCCCACGCCGGCCGCCGCATCGCCGTGCTGGCCAGCGGCGACCCGATGTTCTACGGCATCGGCCGCACCCTCGCCGAGACCGTCGGCGCCGAACGCCTGCGCGTCCTGCCGCACCCCTCCTCCGTCACCTACGCCTGCGCCCGGCTCGGCTGGCCGCTGGAGGCCACCGAGGTCGTCAGCCTGGTCGGCCGACCGCTGGACTCGCTCGCCCTCGCCCTCCACCCCGGCCGCCGCCTGCTGGTGCTCAGCGCCGACGCCGCCACTCCGGCCGCCGTCGCCGCACTGCTCACCACCCGCGGCTACGGCACCGCCCACCTGCGGGTGCTCGAACAGCTCGGCGCCCCCTCCGAACGCCACCTGGACGGCCCCGCCGACGGCTGGCCGCACCCGCCCGGCGACCCGCTGAACGTCATCGCCGTCGACCTCGGCGACGGCCCCCGCACCTCCGTCGTCCCCGGCCTGCCCGACACCGCGTACGAGAGCGACGGCCAGCTCACCAAGCGGCACGTCCGCGCCGCGACCCTCGCCACGCTGGCCCCGTCCCCCGGCGAACTGCTCTGGGACGTCGGCGGCGGCTCGGGCTCGATCGCGATCGAGTGGCTGCGCGCCCACCGCGACTGCCAGGCCGTCAGCATCGAGCGCGCCCCGGTGCGGGCCGAGCGGATCGCCCGCAACGCCGCCGCGCTCGGGGTGCCCCGGCTCCGTGTGGTGACCGGCCCCGCTCCCGCCGCGCTCGCCGAACTCCCCACCCCCGACGCCGTGTTCATCGGCGGCGGCCTCACCGCGCCCGGTCTGCTGGACGCCTGCTGGTCCGCGTTGCGCCCCGGCGGCCGGATCGTCGCCAACACCGTGACGCTGGAGTCCGAGGCGCTGCTGACCGAGTGGTACCGGCGCCACGGCGGGGAGCTCGTCAAACTCTCCGTCGCCCACGCCGTCCCCGTGGGCGGTTTCACCGGGTGGCGCCAGGCCATGCCGGTCACCCAGTGGTCGGCCGTCAAGCCCGACACCGCCAAGTCCGACACCGCCGACCCAGACATCGCCGACCCCGACGCCGCCGTGTTCAACACCCCTCAGGAGAACGCCTCGTGACCGTTCACTTCATCGGAGCAGGCCCGGGCGCGGCCGACCTGATCACCCTGCGCGGCCAGCGCATCCTGGCCCGCGCCGAGGTCTGCCTGTACGCGGGCAGCCTGGTCCCGCGCGAGCTGCTGGACGAGTGCCCGCCCGGCGCCCGCCTGATCGACACCGCGCAGCTCAACCTGGACCAGATCACCGCCGAACTGGTCGCCGCCCACGAGGCCGGCCAGGACGTGGCCCGGCTGCACTCCGGCGACCCGTCCGTCTTCTCCGCCGTCGCCGAGCAGATGCGCCGCCTGGACGCGGCCGGCGTGCCGTACGAGGTGGTCCCCGGCGTGCCCGCCTTCGCCGCCGCCGCGGCGGCGCTGAAGCGGGAGTTGACCGTCCCGACCGTCGGCCAGACCGTCATCCTCACCCGGATCGCCAAGCGCGCCACCCCGATGCCCGAGGGCGAGGACCTCGCCACCCTCGGTCGCAGCGGCGCCCTGCTGGTGCTGCACCTGGCCGCCTCGTACGTGGACGACGTGGTCGAGCAGCTGCTCCCGCACTACGGCGCCGACTGCCCGGCCGCCGTGGTCGCGATGGCCAGCCGCCCCGACGAGCTGGTGCTGCGCGGTACCGTCGGGGACATCGCCGAGCAGGTCAAGGCGGCGGGCGTGGTCCGCACCGCCGTCATCATCGTCGGCCGCACGCTGGCCGCCGAGCAGTTCCGCGACAGCCACCTCTACTCGGCGGACCGCGAGCGCCCGCACGAGCCCTGCGGCGCCTGATGCGGCACGTCCTGATCCTCGGCGGGACCACCGAAGGGCGGACGCTGGCCGCCGAACTCGCCCCGACCGCGCTCCGGGTCACCAGCTCGCTGGCCGGCCGGGTCGCCCGGCCCCGGCTGCCCGCCGGGGAGGTGCGGATCGGCGGCTTCGGCGGGCCGGAGGGACTGGCGGACTGGCTGCGCACGGAACGCGTGGACGCGGTGGTGGACGCCACCCACCCGTTCGCCGCCGGAATCTCGCGGAACGCCGCCCTCGCGGCCGCCGCCACCGGCGTCCCCCTGCTGGTGCTGCGCCGCCCCGGCTTCACCCGGGTCGACGGCGACCGCTGGCTCCCCGCCCCCTCCCTCGCCGCGGCGGCCGAACTGCTGCCCCGGCGCGGGGAACGGGTCTTCCTCACCATCGGCCGGCAGGGCGTCGCCGCCTTCGCCCACCTGGACGGGGTCCACTTCCTCGCCCGGTCGGTGGACCCGCCCGAGCCTCCGTTGCCGCCCTCGTGCGAAGTCCTGCTGGACCGCGGGCCGTTCACGATCGAGGGCGAGGAGGCGCTGCTGCGGGGGCGCGGCATCGACGTCCTGGTCACCAAGGACAGCGGCGGCGCCGCGACCGCCCCCAAGCTGACCGCCGCCCGCGGACTCGGCCTGCCCGTCATCATCGTGGAGCGCCCACCGGTGCCGGACGGCGTCCCGGTCACACCCGACGTCCCGGGCGCGCTGCACTGGCTGGAGCAACTGCGTTAGAGGGCAAGGCCGTTGACGCTCCCACCAGGCCGCCCGGGCCGGGCTGGGCCGCGGCTGAAGCGGGGCGGGCCGCGCTGGAGCCGTCCGGGCTCTCCCTGCTCGGTCCTGCCCGCCACCTCGCCGAGGTGGAGCGCAGCTGGTTCCGCAACGTCCTCGACGACGAAGGCGCACCCGGTTTCCGGTAGCACCCGGACGGCTCCTTCGCCGAGTTCGACACCGACACCGCCGACCCCGACGAGGCCTTCGCGATCTGGCGTCGCGAGTGCGACCACGCCAGGGAACTCGTCGCCGCCGCGGAGTCGTTGGACGCTCCGCGAACGCCTCGACGGCACCACCGGCGAGTAGCGGCGAAGAGCGCCGAACGGCGCCGAAAAAAGAGCATCGAGCAGCACCGAGCAGCCACCCGAGAGCAAGGAACGAGCAGGCAGTGCGCACCCGCCAGAAGGAACGCGAGACTCCCGGGCCGTCCGAGCCCTGGAACGAGATCGTCCCCGGACTCTGGATGGGCGGGCACTACTACACCCCGCCCGGCGGCGAGCTGGAACTCGCGACCGTGCGGGCGGAGTTCGACCTGGTGGTCAGCCTGTTCACGCTCCCCGGGCACGGCCCGGCGCCAGGGGTGGAGCACGTCGTCCGGGAGGTGCCCGACGGCCCGCTCTCCCCCGGCCAGCTGCTCGCCGTCCAGGAGGCGGCGGAGCTCACCGCGTCCGCCGTCCGCCGGGGCCGGCGCACGCTGGTGCGCTGCCACTCCGGGTACAACCGCTCGGGCCTGGTGGTGGCGCAGGCACTGGTCGGCCTCGGGTACGAGTGCGGCGAGGCGGTCCGGCTGGTCCGGGAGCGACGCTCGCCCTGGGCGCTGAACAACCCGGTGTTCGTGGACTACCTGAACACCGGGTTGGAGGTCGCGGTGCTGCTGACCGGCCTCGACGGCTGAGGCTGGTCAGTGGCACGTCGGCCGGTCAGATGTCGCGGAAGGTCTCGATCCGGGCGCCGATGGAGTTGAGGCGCTCGGCGAGGTCCTCGTAGCCGCGGTTGATGACGTAGACGTTGCGCAGCACGGAGGTGCCCTGGGCGGCGAGCATGGCGAGCAGGATGACCACGGCGGGGCGCAGGGCCGGCGGGCACACCATCTCGGCGGCGCGCCAGCGGGTGGGGCCCTGGACCAGCACGCGGTGCGGGTCGAGGAGCTTGACGTCGGCGCCGAGGCGGGTCAGCTCGGTCAGGTAGATCGCGCGGTTGTCGTACACCCAGTCGTGGATCATCGTGGTGCCGTGCGCGGCCGCGGCGATGGCGGCGAAGAACGGCACGTTGTCGATGTTGATGCCGGGGAACGGCATCGGGTGGATGGTGTCGATCGGCGCGGTCAGCTTGGAGGGGCGCACGGTGAGGTCGACGAGCCGGGTGCGGCCGTTGTGGGCGCGATACTCGGGGGTGCGGTCGTAGTCGAGGCCCATGCCCTCCAGGACCGCGAGCTCGATCTCCAGGAACTCGATCGGCACCCGGCGGATGGTCAGCTCGGAGGAGGTGACGACGGCGGCGGCCAGCAGGCTCATCGCCTCCACCGGGTCCTCAGCCGGGGTGTAGTCGACGTCGCAGGTGATCTCCGGGACGCCGTGCACGGTGAGGGTGGTGGTGCCGATGCCCTCGATCCTCACGCCCAGCTTCTCCAGGAAGAAGCAGAGGTCCTGGACCATGTAGTTGGGCGAGGCGTTGCGGATGACGCTGACGCCGTCGTGCCGGGCGGCGGCCAGCAGGGCGTTCTCGGTGACGGTGTCCCCGCGCTCGGTCAGCACGATGGGACGGTCCTGCGGGGTGCCCGGCTCGACCGAGGCGTGGTAGGCGCCACCGGTGGTGGCGACCTCCAGGCCGAAGCGGCGCAGCGCGGTCAGGTGCGGCTGGACGGTGCGGGTGCCGAGGTCGCAGCCGCCCGCGTACGGGATGGCGAAGCGCTGGGCGCGGTGCATCAGCGGGCCGAGGAACATCAGCACGCTGCGGGTGCGGCGGGCGGCCTCGACGTCCATCGCCGCGAGGTCCAGCTCGGCGGGCGGGGTCAGTTCGAGGTCGCGGCCCTCGTTGATCCAGCGGCTTCTGACGCCGATGCTGGTGAGCACCTCGAGGATGCGGTAGACCTCCTCGATCCGGGCGACGCTGCGGATCGTGGTGCGGCCGGTGGTCAGCAGCGAGGCGCAGAGGATCGCCACGCAGGCGTTCTTGCTGCTGCGGACGTCGATCGCGCCGGAGAGCCGGGTGCCGCCGGCGACGCGCAGGTGCATCGGGCCGGAGTAGCCGAGGGAGACGATCTCGCTGTCGAGGGCTTCCCCGATGCGGGCGATCATCTCAAGGCTGACGTTCTGCTTGCCCTGTTCGATGCGGTTGACCGCGCTCTGACTGGTTCCGAGAGCCTCTCCGAGCTGCGCCTGGGACCAGCCCCGGTGCTGGCGCGCGGTACGGATGAGGGTGCCGATACGGGTGAGGTAGTCGCCTGTCACTCGCCAGACGATATCTCATGGCTGAGATGACGACAGAATCGGGGGTCGATGCAGTACCCGATTTGTCCGTTTCTCATCCCGTATGGGCGTCAGTTCTTCACATCACCAGGTGATGTTGTCGCATCGTCGTGACACTCGTGACAATGTCACGGCTCCGGCGGCGGTCGCCGTCCCGCGGCGTCACGACCCCGGCGGCGGTCGCCGTCCTGCGGCGTCACGGCCCCAGCGGCTCCGCGCGGCCGACGACGGTGCCCGCGCGGTCGATGCAGATGACGTCCACCGCGACCGGCGAGCCCAGCAGCACGCCGAGCGCCGTCGCCCGGGCCGCCTCGGCGACGAGGTCCCCGAGCGGCACCCCGGCGGCGCGGCACAACTGCACCGCCTCCAGGCCGGTGTTGGCGCCCGCGACCGCCTCGGCCAGCACCTCGTCCGCCCCGCCGCGGCGGGCCAGTTCGGCCAGGTACCCCTTGTCCACCTGGGAGCGCGCCGAGTGCAGGTCGAGGTGGCCGGCCGCGAGCTTGGACAGCTTGGCGAAGCCGCCCGCGATGGTCAGCCGGGGCACCGGGTGGCGCTTGAGGTACTTGAGCACGGCACCGGCGAAGTCGCCCATGTCCAGCAGCGCGTCCTCGGGCAGCCCGTGCTCGGCGACCGCGACCTTCTCCGAGGTCGAGCCGGTGCAGCCGGCCACGTGGGTACGCCCCGCCGCCCGGGCCACGTCCACCCCGCGGCGGATCGAGTCGATCCAGGCCGAGCAGGAGTACGGGACGACCACCCCGGTCGTACCGAGGATGGAGAGGCCGCCGAGGATGCCGAGCCGGGGGTTCCAGGTGGACCTGGCGATCTCCTCGCCGTGGTCGACGGAGATCTCGACCACCACGTCTCCGCTGCCGCCGTGCGCGGCGGCCACCTCGGCGACGGCGTCCCGGATCATCTGCCGGGGCACCGGGTTGATCGCGGGCTCGCCGACGGGCAGTGGCAGGCCGGCCTTGGTGACCGTCCCCACCCCCGGACCGGCCCGGAACACCACGCCGGCACCGGGCTCGCCGGACCGCACGGTCGAGCGGATCAGCGCGCCGTGGGTGACGTCGGGGTCGTCGCCCGCGTCCTTGACCACCCCGGCCATGGCGGCGATGCGCTCGCCTCCGGCGGCCGGCCACTGCGCGGCGGTCGACCCGTCGGTGCCGGCGGGCCCCTCGGCACAGGTCGAGCCGTCCGGCCCCTCGGCCCCCGTCAGCTCCTCGGCCCTCGTCAGCTCCTCAGCCGTCGTCAGCTCCTCGGCCGCGAGGGCGAAGGCGGGCTGCTGGCCCTTGGGGAGGGTGACGACCACCGAGTCCGGGAACTCCCCGGTGAGCAGCGCGGTGTACGCGGCCTTGGTGGCGGCGGTGGCGCAGGCGCCCGTCGTCCAGCCGGGCCGCAGGCCACTGCTCTTCAGCTGGCCGGCCCGGCCGCCCGCTCCGGCCGCTCCGTTCGCGGCTCCCACTCCCGGCTCGGCTCCTGCTGCGGCCACCTGCGCCCCGTTTCCGACAGCGCCCGCGCCGTCCCGCTCCGCTCGGCGGCCACCTCGGACGCCGTCGCCGATTTTCCCCCACCGGGCCGGGCGGGGCCCGACCGGGGGTGGTGGCGGGCCGCGTCGTGCGCGGCGTGGAGGCGTCTCGTGCGGGAGCTGCGCAGGGGCGGCCGCCCCGCGTTCCCGAAGAGTTCTCCGCACGGGCCTCGCCCGCCGCGCCTACCAGTGAGTAATCTGGCGGTCCGCCAGAAGCGGGTTCATGACAGACGTGGGCCCGGCCGGGGTCGACTGCCCCGCCGGGCCATCAGCATGTGGGGGTTTTTGTGGCAGGGATGAGTCGGCGTACGTTCCTCACCGGTACGTCGGTGGCTGCCGCCTGGTCGGCCTTGTCGCTGGGCGGCGCGCAGTTCGCCTCGGCCGCGGCGCGCGACCGGGCGCTGGCGACGACGGCCGCGCGGGCGGTCAGGGTCGCCGGGACCACGTTGGAGCAGGTGGCCACGCCGGTCGGCACCGGCGGCTACAAGCGGCTGACGGCCGGTCCCGGCTGGCCGCTGGTGGTGCGCGGCGAGCTGGCGCCGGCGACCACCGGGCGGGACGACCGCCGGACCGGCCTGGCCAGCTTCGTCCAGTTCAGCGACCTGCACCTGGTGGACACCGAGTCCCCGGTGCGCTTCGAGTACCTGGCCAAGTTCAACGGCAGCGCGTACCGGCCGCAGGAGGCCCTGAACGCCCGCGGCGTGTCGGCCCTCGTCGAGCGCGTCAACTCGCTCGCCGGCGGCCCCTACACCGGGATGCCGTTCAGCATGGTGATGGCCACCGGCGACAACACCGACAACCACGAGCTCGCCGAACTCGACTGGTACCTCAAGGTCATGGGCGGCGGCCGGCTCGCCCAGAGCACCGGCGACCTCGGCCGCTACGAAGGTGTCCAGAACTCCGGCAACGCCGCCTACTGGAACCCCGAACTCGCCTACAGCGACGGCTACAAGGCGAAGGGCTTCCCGCAGATACCCGGCTTCCTGTCGGCCGCCGGACGTCCCTTCGACGCGCCGGGCCTGCGCACGCCCTGGTACACCACGGTCGGCAACCACGACGACAGCATCGAGGGCTCGCTGCCGGACCTCGGACTGCTGAACGACCTCTACACCGGCCAGTACAAGCTGGAGGGCTGCGACGACGCCACGGCCGCCCAGCTGATGGACTCGCTGCGCCGCGACCCGGCGGGCGCCGTGCTGCTGCTGGCGAAGCTGATCGCCGGCGGCGACCTGGTGCGCAAGGTCACCCCGGACGAGCGCCGCCGGCCGTTCACGCTCAAGGAGTTCGCCAAGGCCCACCTGAACCCGGCGGTCACCGGCGCCGGCCCGTACGGGCACGGCTTCACCTCGGACATGGCGAACAGCGGCAAGCTCTACTACACCTTCCGCATCTCGGAGAAGGTGGTCGGCATCAGCCTGGACACCACCAACCAGGCCGGGTTCGCCGACGGTTCGCTGGGCACCGCGCAACTGCGCTGGCTGGAGCAGCAGTTGCAGGCGCACAGCGGTCACTGGTACGACGCCGACGGGCGCAAGGTGACGGGCGGGAGCACGGACGAGCTGGTCCTCGTCTTCAGCCACCACACCAGCGGCACGATGGGCAACCTGCTGCCGGACCCGCGCAACATCTTCGAGGGGCGGCACGACGGCAACGAGCTGGTGGCGCTGCTCCAGCGCTACCCGAACGTGGTCGCGTGGGTGAACGGGCACACCCACATGAACAAGATCACGCCGCACGGGCACGCGGTGCCGGAGCGGGCGTTCTGGGAGATCAACACCGCCTCGCACATCGACTACCCGCAGCACGGGCGGATCATCGAGATCGCGGACAACGGGGACGGCACGCTCTCGCTGTTCACCACGCTGATCGAGTCCTCCGCACCGTACGGGACGGACTTCGGCAGCACCTCGGACGCCAACCTCGCGGCGCTCTACCGCGAGCTGTCGTACAACGACCCGAACGGCCGCGCCACGGCACTGCTGGGCACGGGCACGGACCACAACACCGAGTTGCTGATCACCAAGCCGACCCGGTAGCGGGGGGCCGCGGAGCGGAGAGCGACGGCCGGAGGACGGCGAACGAATGACAGATGACAGCGAACAGATGATGAAATCTGTTCGCTGTCATCTGTCGTCCGTCATCTGTCAGCTGACATCCGTCGGCTGACATCTGCCATCCGTCGCCCGTCACCCGGCGCCCGCTACTCCTCCGGGTACCGCCGCGGCGTCCAGACGACCTCCACGCCGCCGCCCCGCTCGACCGCCCGGGTCTGCGAGGAGCCGATCAGCAGGATGGTCCGCATGTCGACGAGCGCCGGGTCGAGTTCGCCCAGCC
Organism: Kitasatospora sp. NPDC001095; assembly: GCF_053598615.1. Classification (NCBI taxonomy): domain Bacteria; kingdom Bacillati; phylum Actinomycetota; class Actinomycetes; order Kitasatosporales; family Streptomycetaceae; genus Kitasatospora; species Kitasatospora sp. NPDC001095. The sequence continues at coordinate 105,026 of NZ_JBSFKQ010000006.1, forward strand.
GGACGATCCGCACCCGCTCGGTCGGGCCGCCGACGTCGCGGGCCATCACCACCGGGGTCTCCGGCGTCCGGTACTCCAGCAGGAGGTCCCGGGCGAGGCCGACCTGGGTGGTCCGGGACTTCGAGCCCGGGTTGTACAGCGCGAGCACCAGGTCCGCCTCGGCCGCGGCCCGCAACCGCTTCGCCACCACGTCCCAGGGCTTGAGCCGGTCCGAGAGCGACACCGTCGCGTAGTCGTGCCCCAGGGGGGCGCCGGCCCGGGAGGCGGCGGCGTGGGCTGCGGTCATCCCGGGGAGCACCCGTACCGGGACGTCCCGGTACGCCTCCTCACAGGCGACCTCCAGGACCGCGGTGGCCATCGCGAACACCCCCGGGTCGCCCGAGGAGACCACCGCGACGCGGTGCCCGCGCCGGGCGAGGTCCAGGGCGAACTCGGCGCGCTCCGACTCCACCTTGTTGTCCGAGCCGTGCCGCCGCTGCCCCGGACGCTCCGGCACCCGGTCCAGGTAGGTGGTGTAGCCGACCAGGTCGGTGGCCTCGGACAGCGCTCCGCGCGCCTCGGCGGTCAGCCAGAGCGGTCCGGCCGGCCCGGTGCCGACCACGGTCACGCTGCCGACGCCGTCCGACAGCCGGACCTCCGGCTCCAGCGGCGCGACCTTGCTCGGCAGCACCGCGACCGAGAAGTACGGCACCGTCTCGTCGTCGACCTCGGCGAGCGGGGCGATCCGCTCGCCCGCCATGAAGGCCCGCTCGACGTACTGCGCGTCGGCCAGCCGTCCCGCCCGCTCCAGGGCGCGGCGGACGGTCGGGAAGGTGCGCCCCAGCTTCATGACCACGGCCGAGTCGGCAGCCGCGATCCGCGCCGTCAGCTCCTCCTCGGGCAGCGTGCCGGGGATGACGGTGAGCGTCTCCTCGGCCTCGGTCAGCGGCTGTCCGAGCCGGGCGGCGGCCGCGCTGATCGAGGTCACGCCCGGCACCACCTCGGTCGGGTAGCGGTGCGCCAGCCGCTTGTGCATGTGCTGGTAGGAACCGTAGAAGAGCGGGTCGCCCTCGGCGAGGACCACCACGTCGCGCCCGGCGTCCAGGTGGGCGGCCAGCCGGGCGGCGGCCTCCTCGTAGAACTCGTCCAGCGCGCCCCGGTAGCCGCCCGGGTGGTCGGTGGTCTCGACGGTGAGCGGGTAGACGAGCTTCTCCTCGATCTGCCCACCCGCCAGGTACCGTTCGGCGATCGACCGCGCGATCGACCGGCCGTGCCGGGCACTGTGGTAGGCCACCACGTCGGCCCTGCCGATGAGTTCGGCGGCGCGGACGGTCACCAGCGACGGGTCGCCCGGGCCGAGCCCGACGCCGTACAGCCGACCCGTGACCTTCTGAGGTTCCGTCACTCTACTTCGCTCGCAATCGCGTTGATGGCGGCAGCGGCTATCGCACTGCCGCCGCGCCGGCCGCGGACCACCAGGTGCTCCAGGCCGGAGGGGTGCTCGGCCAGGGCCTGCTTGGACTCGGCGGCGCCGATGAAGCCGACCGGGACGCCGATCACCGCGGAGGGTCGGGGGGCGCCCGCCTCGATCATCTCCAGCAGCCGGAACAGCGAGGTCGGCGCGTTGCCGACGGCGACCACCGCACCCTCCAGCCGGGGCAGCCACAGCTCCATGGCCGCGGCACTGCGGGTGTTGCCCATCGCCCGGGCGAGTTCGGGCACCGACGGGTCGGTGAGGGTGCAGATCACCTCGTTGTCGGCGGGCAGCCGCTTGCGGGTGACACCGCTCGCGACCATGTTGACGTCGCAGAGGATGGGCGCACCGGCGCGCAGCGCGGCGCGCGCGGAGGCGACCACGCCGGGCGAGTACACCAGGTCCTCGACCAGGTCGACCATCCCGCAGGCGTGGATCATCCGCACCGCGACCTGGGAGACGTCCGCCGGGAGGGCGGCCAGGTCGGCCTCCGCGCGGATGGTGGCAAAGGACTGGCGGTAGATGGACGCGCCGTCCTTCTCGTACTCGATCACTTCGTGGTCCTCCTGGCCTCGGCGACCGCCTCGGCCATCTCCTCGTTCGTCACGTCGATGCTCGTCACATCGATGCTCGTCGCGCCGACGCTCGTCGCCCGGGGATCCGCCGCGTCGGCGGCGGCGCCGTTCACCGTCACCCGGTAGCCGCGCCCCGTCGCCAGCACGTCCACCCACCGCCCGGCGGGATGGCCGCAGCGCCGCTCACAGCCCGACCAGTGGACGGGCAGTCGGACAGGCAGTCGGACGGGCGGCCGGGCGGGCACCGCACCAGCCGGCCCGGCACCGGCACCGGCACCGGCACCGGCACCGGCACCGGCGTCCAACGCCCGGGCCGCGTCGGTACGGACGTCGGCCAGCGACTTGGCGCAGCCCGGCAGTCCGGTGCAGGCGGTGGCCCGCTCCCAGGCCGAGCCCGGCTCGGTGCGGAAGCCGGCCGCGGCGAGCGCGGGCAGCCGGTCGGCCGGTGCGCCGGGCAGGACCGCCCCGCGCCAGGGGGTCAGCCGCAGTTCACCGGCCGAGGCGGCGACCAGCGTCCGCCACTGTCCGGCGCTCGCCCGGCCGAAGCGCAGTCCCACCGAGAGTCCGCCGGGCAGCGCGCCGACGGCGGGCGCGGCACCGGCGAAGGCGGACAGCGGTACCGAGCCGGCCGGCAGCAGTTCGGGGACCTCGCGCAGGTGCCAGGCCTTGCGTCCGTTCGTCCGCAGCGCTGCCAGGAAGGAGCGGGCCGCGTCCAGGACGGCGGTGACCTCCCGCCCGGCCTCGACCGGGTGCCCGTGGTCGTCGCGCCCGAGGCGCAGCAGCCGGGTGCCGTCCGGGCCTGCGATCAATGTCACATCGGCGTCGAGCGCGGCGACGTCGCCGTGCCCGTCGTCCAGCGCGAACAGGAACTTGCCGGAGAGCCCGGCCGCCCAGTCGCTCGCGCACAGGCGCGCGTCCAACTCCCGTACCCAGGCCTGCACATCGGCGTTGCCGCGGCTGCCGGAGGTGCCGTCGGCGGCGTCCAGCCCGGCCGTCGGGGAGGCGACGATGTTGCGGACCCGCTCGTGGGTGTCCGAGGGCAGCAGTCCGACGGCGCGCAACCGGTCGGCGAGCTCGGACGCGCAGTGCGGGGCCAGGCCGCGCAACTGGACGTTGCCGCGCGAGGTGGTCTCCAGTTCGCCGTCGCCGAGGGCCTCGGCCGCCTCGGCCAGTGCGAGCGCCTGACGATCCGTCAGAAGCCCGCCGGGCAGGCGGATCCGGGCGAGGGCGCCGTCGTCGGCCGCATGCAGACGAAGCGCTCCGGGGCAGGCGTCCGCACGCCCCCGGTCGGGCACCTCCCGGTCGGGTCCTGCGGCGCCCGGCGCGGTGGCGTCGGGTGTCGGTGGCATGGCGGCGAGCATACAGATGATCCGATCGCTTGCCTCCGCCTGCTGCGTCACACCCGGCCCGCACCCGGTCCCGTGCCCGCCCGCATCCCGGCCCCGAGCCCACCCGCACCCCGGCCCCGAGCCCGCCCGCACCCCGGCCCCGCCACCGGTCCCGCGGCCCGCCCCGCCACCTGCCTCGCGAACCGGACGTCCGAAAGCTCACTCTCCCCCAGGTCAGCCGTACCCCGTACGATGCTGGCGGACGGTCCCCCGCGGGCCGTCCGAACGCCAGCGACGGCGCAGGGGAGGAAACCGGTGCGAACCCGGTGCGGTCCCGCCACTGTGACCGCGGTTCACCGGTAGCCCGGTGGCCGCGGGAGCCAGGAACTCCTGCCGTCCTCCACCGGCCCGGGGCGCGGACCCCGAGGAAGGCAGAAATGTTCCAGCGCTGTCGCATGCCCGCGCCCGCGTCCTCGGCCGCCACCACGGTCGTTCCGGCCGTCTCCGCGGCCGACCAGGCCGCCGCCACGACCACCCCGGTCGACCGCGCGGCCGACCCGGCCCAGATCCCGGCCACCCCGGCCACCGACGAGGCCGGGAGGGCCTTCGCATGATCCTGCTGCTGTCGACGTCCGACACCGACCTGCTCAGTGCCCGGGCCTCCGAGGGCCCGGTCCGCTACCGGCTCGGCAACCCGGCCCGCCTGACCCCCGAGGACCTGCCCGCGCTGCTGGAGGGCACCGACCTCGTCGTCGTCCGCCTGCTCGGCGGACGCCGCGCCTGGCAGGAGGGCCTGGACTCACTGCTGGCCGGCCCCCGCCCGGTGGTCGTGCTGACGGGCGAACAGGCCCCCGACGCCCAGCTGATGGAACTGTCCACCGTCCCGGCCGGCATCGCCGCCGAGGCGCACGCCTACCTGGCCCACGGCGGCGCGGCCAACCTGGCCGAGCTGGGCGCCTTCCTCTCCGACACCGTGCTGCTGACCGGCCACGGCTTCGCCCCGCCCGCCTCCGCCCCGGCCTGGGGCCCGCTGGAGCGCGAAGCCCGTACGTCCGAGGGCCCGACGGTGGCGGTGCTCTACTACCGGGCCCACCACATGAGCGGCAACACCGCCTTCGTGGAGACCCTCTGCCGGGCCGTCGAGGACCAGGGCGCCCAGGCCCGGGCCTACTACTGCGCCTCGCTGCGCGGTGCCGAGCCCGAGCTGCTGGCCGCACTCGGCGAGGCGGACGCGATCGTCACCACCGTGCTCGCAGCCGGCGGCACCCGCCCGGCCGACGCCCAGGCCGGCGGGGACGAGGAGGCCTGGGACGCGGGCGCGCTGGCCGCGCTCGACCGCCCGATCCTCCAGGCGCTCTGCCTCACCTGGTCGCGGGCCCAGTGGGAGGGCAGCGACGACGGACTGTCCCCGCTCGACACCGCCACCCAGATCGCGGTGCCGGAGTTCGACGGCCGCCTGATCACCGTCCCGTTCTCCTTCAAGGAGCTGGACGAGGACGGCCTCACCGTCTACGCGGCCGACCCGGAGCGCGCCGCCCGCGTGGCCGGCACCGCCGTCAAGCACGCCCGGCTGCGGCACGTCCCGGCCGCCGAGCGCCGCCTCGCGCTGGTGCTGTCCGCGTACCCGACCAAGCACGCCCGGGTCGGCAACGCCGTCGGCCTGGACACCCCGGCCAGCGCGGTACGGCTGCTGGAGCGGCTGCGCGCGGAGGGCATGGACCTCGGGGACGACCTCCCCTCGTTCGAGGACGGCGACGGCGGCCACGAGGGCGACGCGCTGATCCACGCCCTGATCGCGGCCGGCGGCTACGACCAGGACTGGCTCACCGAGGACCAGTTGGCCCGCAACCCGGTGCGCATCCCCGCCGCCGACTACCGCCGCTGGTACGCCACCCTCCCGCAGGGCCTGCGCGACCGGGTCGAGGAGCACTGGGGCCCGGCCCCCGGCGAGCTGTACGTCGACCGCTCGCAGAACCCGGACGGCGACATCGTGCTGGCCGCGATCCGCTCCGGGAACCTGCTCGTGCTGATCCAGCCGCCGCGCGGCTTCGGCGAGAACCCGGTCGCCATCTACCACGACCCCGACCTGCCGCCGAGCCACCACTACCTGGCCGCCTACCGCTGGATCGAGGCCGCCCGGGAGGACGGCGGCTTCGGCGCCCACGCGGTGATCCACCTCGGCAAGCACGGCAACCTGGAGTGGCTGCCCGGCAAGACCGCCGCGCTGTCCGCCGAGTGCGGCCCGGACGCCGTCCTCGGCGACCTGCCGCTGGTCTACCCCTTCCTGGTCAACGACCCGGGCGAGGGCACCCAGGCCAAGCGCCGCGCCCACGCCACGCTCGTCGACCACCTCGTCCCGCCGATGGCGCGCGCCGACTCCTACGGCGACATCGCCCGCCTGGAGCAGCTGCTGGACGAGCACTCCAACATCGCCGCGATGGACCCGGCCAAGCTGCCGGCGATCCGCGCCCAGATCTGGACCCTGATCCAGGCCGCCAGGCTCGACCACGACCTCGGCCTGGACGAGCGCCCCGAGGACGACGGCTTCGACGACTTCCTGCTGCACGTCGACGGCTGGCTCTGCGAGGTCAAGGACGCCCAGATCCGCGACGGTCTGCACGTCCTCGGCCAGGCCCCGACCGGCGCCGACCGGGTCAACATCGTGCTCGCCATCCTGCGCGCCCGGCAGATCTGGGGCGGCGTCAGCGCCCTGCCCGGCCTGCGCGAGGCGCTCGGGCTGGACGAGGCGGCGCTGACCCTGGGCGCCACCGACGCGGCCGAGGCCGAGGCCCGCGCCCTGGTCGAGGCGATGGAGGCCGAGGACTGGGCGCCCGAGGCGGTAGAGAAGGTCGCCGCCGGGCGGCCCGAGGCCGTGCACCGGGTCCTCGCGTTCGCCGCCACCCAGGTGGTGCCCCGCCTGGCCGCCACCACCGACGAGCTGGACGCCGTGCTGCACGCGCTGCAGGGCGGCTTCGTCCCGGCCGGGCCCTCCGGCTCGCCGCTGCGCGGCCTGGTCAACGTGCTGCCGACCGGCCGCAACTTCTACTCCGTCGACCCGAAGGCCGTCCCCAGCAAGCTCGCCTGGGAGACCGGCCAGGCCCTCGCCGCCTCGCTGGTCGAGCGCTACCGCGCGGACAACGACGGCGCCTACCCGCCCTCGGTCGGGCTCTCGCTCTGGGGCACCAGCGCGATGCGCACCGCCGGGGACGACATCGCCGAGGCCTTCGCCCTGCTCGGCGTCCGCCCGGTCTGGGACGACGCCTCGCGCCGGGTCACCGGCCTGGAGCCGATCCCGCCGGCCGAGCTGGGCCGCCCGCGCATCGACGTCACGCTGCGCATCTCCGGCTTCTTCCGGGACGCCTTCCCGCACGTGGTCGCCCTGCTGGACGACGCGGTGCGCCTGGCCGCCGCCCAGGAGGAGCCCGACGAGCAGAACTTCGTCCGCGCCCACGTCCAGGCCGACCTCGCGGTGCACGGCGACGAGCGCAAGGCCACCGTCCGCGTCTTCGGCTCCCGCCCGGGCACGTACGGCGCGGGCCTGCTCCAGCTGATCGACAGCCGGGACTGGCGCACCGACGCCGACCTGGCCGAGGTGTACACGGTCTGGGGCGGCTACGCGTACGGCCGCGGGCTGGACGGGCGCCCGGCGCGCGAGGAGATGGAGACCGCGTACAAGCGGATCACCGTCGCCGCGAAGAACACCGACACCCGCGAGCACGACATCGCCGACTCGGACGACTACTTCCAGTACCACGGCGGCATGGTGGCCACCGTGCGCGCCCTCACCGGCAAGGCGCCGACCGCCTACATCGGCGACTCGACCCGCCCGGAGACGGTCCGCACCCGCACCCTGACCGAGGAGGCCGCCCGGGTCTTCCGCGCACGGGTGGTCAACCCGCGCTGGATCGAGGCGATGCGCCGCCACGGCTACAAGGGCGCCTTCGAGATGGCCGCGACGGTGGACTACCTGTTCGGCTACGACGCCACCACGGGCGTGGTCGCGGACTGGATGTACGAGAAGCTGACCCAGGAGTACGTCCTCGACCCGGTCAACCGGGAGTTCCTGGCGGGCGCCAACCCGTGGGCGCTGCACGGGATCAGCGAGCGGCTGCTGGAGGCGGCGAGCCGCGGGCTGTGGGAGCAGCCGGACCCGGAGCTGATCCAGCAGCTGCAGGCCGCGTTCCTGGAGACCGAGGGGGACCTGGAGGGCGGCGAGGGCTGAGCCCGCACGCGCGGGCGGGGCGAGGTGGGGCCAGGGCTCTCAGTCCTCCGGCCCCGCCCAGGGTTCGCCGGCCCGCCCCGGGTTCGCCGGCCGGTGTGGCCGTCCGTCGGCCGGTGTGGCCGTCCGTCGGCCGGTGTGGCGGTGCGTCGGCCGGTGTGGCGGTGCGTCGGCGGACCGGCTCGTCAGTTCGATCGCGTCCATTGGTACGGCCGAGGCCACTGGTTCCGGACATCATGTTTCCGTCACCCGTTCGGCTGATCAACGTACTGGTGGTGTACGCCCTTCCAGCGGACAATACGGGTCATGCCGCGTCGCTCCGCTCCCGCCAGCCCGCCCCTGAGCACGCCTGCCGCCGAGGAACGGGAGCCCCACGCGCCGCACCGGTACCGCGCGCGGATCGGTGCGCTGGCGGCCGGAGCGGTACCGGTGCTCGCCTTCCCCGCGCCCGGGCAGGCCTGGCTGGCCTGGGTCGCGCTCGTCCCCGGACTGCTGCTGATGCAGCGGGCGCCGTCGGGCCGGGAGGCGGCGGTACGCGGCTGGTGGTTCGGCTCGGGGTTCATCCTGACCGCGATGTACTGGCTGGTCCCGTCCATCGGGCCGGGGCTGCCCGTGCTCGCGGTGCTGTTCGGGGCGCTGCAGAGCGCCGTCGGGTACACCGTGCACCGGCTGCTGCACCCGCGGCTGACCGCCCGTCGGGCGGCGCTGGCGCTGCTGGTCGTGCCGGCGGTCTGGGTGACCACCGAGTACGCACGGTCCTGGCCCGCGCTCGGCGGGCCGTGGGCGCTGCTCGGCGCCACCCAGTGGCAGCACCCGGCGATCCTCGGGCTGGCCTCGGCCGGCGGGATCTGGCTGGTCAGCGCGGCGGTGGCGGCGGTGAACACCGGGGTGCTGATCGCGCTGACCGCGGTGCACTGGCGGCCGCGGGCCCTCGCCGCCGGGTCCGTGGTGCTGGTGCTGGCGTGCGGCCCGCTGCTGTTCGCGCTGCGTGCGGCGCCGGCCGGCGACGGGGCGGTGACCGTGGCGCTGGTCCAGCCCGGCATCGTGGAGGACCCGCAGGCCCGGTTCGAGGCGAGCGCGCGGATCACCGCCGGACTGGTCGGCCGGCCGGTGGACCTGGTCGTGTGGGGCGAGAGCAGCACCGCCGCGGATCTGGACCGCGACCCGGCCGCGCTGGACGCGCTGCGCCGGCTCGCCGCGGCCACCGGCGCCGAGGTCGTCGCCGGGGAGGACGCCCGCAAGGCCGACGGGCCGATCTCCAAGGACGCGGTGCTGGTCTCCCCCACCGGCGTGGTGGACCGCTACCGCAAGATCCGGCTGGTGCCGTTCGGCGAGTACATCCCGCTGCGGCCGATGCTCGGCTGGATCGCCGGGGTCAGCCGGGCCGCGGGCGAGAACCGGGCACCCGGCACGTCCTTCCACCTGCTGGCCGCCACCGACCGGGCGGGTGCGCCGCTGCCCGTCGGGGCGCTGATCTGCTTCGAGTCGGCCTTCCCCGACATGGGCCGCACCGCCGCCCGGGACGGCGCCCGGGTGCTGGTCTACCAGTCCTCGACCTCGACCTTCCAGCACACCTGGGCGCCCGAGCAGCACGTCTCGCTGGCGGCGATCCGGGCCGCCGAGACCGGCCGGCCGGCCGTGCAGGCCTCGCTGACCGGGGTCTCGGCCGCCTTCGACGCCCAGGGCCGGGAGCTCGCCCGGCTCGGTACCGACGGCACCGGGGCGCTGACCGTCCGGCTTCCGCTCACCGCGCCCGGGACGCTGACCTGGTACGACCGGGTCGGCGACGTGGTGCCGCTGGGCGCGCTGGCCGTCACGGCGGGGGCGGCCGGGGTGGCGGTGGCCGGGTGGCGTCGCTCGCGCGCCCTGCGGCGTGCCGGTCAGCCCTCGGCGCCGGCGGTGTAGACGCCGAACGCCGCACCCTGGGGGTCGCGCAGCACGGCGATCCGTCGGCCGCCCGGCGTGCCGGTGGCGGGCATCAGCACGTCACCGCCGAGCGCCGCCGCCCGGCTGACGGTGTTGTCGGCGTCGGCGGCCGCGAAGTACGGCAGCCAGTGCGGGGCCACCTGCGGCGGGAAGCGGTCGTCCATCGTCAGCACGCCGCCGAAGTCCCGGCCGTCCAGCCGCCACTGGGGGTAGCTCTCGGACGGGGCGACGTCCCAGCCGAAGACCGCGGGGTAGAAGGCGAGCGAGCCGGCCGGGTCGCGGGTGAGCAGTTCCGCCCAGCCGAGCGAACCGGGCTCGTTGAACACGCCGGCGCCCTTGAAGGAGCGGCCCTGCCAGAGGATGAACACGGCGCCGGACGGGTCGGCGGCCACCGAGAAGCGGCCGAAGTCGAACGCGTCGGTGGGGTCCTTCAGGATCCGGCCGCCGGACTCCTTGATCCTCGCGGCGGTCGCGTCGGCGTCGGCGACCGCGATGCAGACCGTCCAGGCGATCGGCTGCTGCGGGGCGTAGCGCGGGGTGATGGCGGCGGCCGGGGCGCCCCCGACCAGCATCTGGGTGTAGTCGCCGTCCCCTGGGCGGGCGCTGTGGTCCTCCTGCCAGCCGAAGAGCTCGGTGTAGAAGGCCCGGGCGGCGGGCGGGTCTGAGGTGCCCAGCTCCGTCCAGCAGGGGGCGTTGGTGGTCACGGAGGTCTGCTTCATGGCGTCTGTCCTCGCAGCTTGGTCGTTGCTCGGGAACCCCCGAGTCTTCGGCGCCTCGGCCCCCGCACCTCCTGCCCCAGCATGCGGGGCGGGGGCGGAGCTTGGCGGGCGGTGGTGGGCCGAACGGGGTGGGCGGGGCGCGGATGGGGCGGGCGGAGCGGGCCGGTCGCGGCCGTCGGAGCGGGTGGGGCGTGGACAGGGGGTGGACGAACAGATGACAGCTGACAGATTTCGAAATCTGTCAGCTGTCATCTGTCATCCGTTTTCGGTTATCCGTTGTCGGTTATCCGTCGGCTGTCACCTGTCAGCCGCGCACGGCCCGCGCCACCGGGATCCACAGCTCCGCCTCGGCGTCGGCCGTCCCCGGGACGGAGCGGGTCCGGAGGATCTCCGGGCCCGGCCGCGCCTCGTACGGGTTGGACGGGAACCACTGGGCGGCCACGTCCCCCCACATCTCCTGCAAGGCCTGCGGGAACGGCCCGGTGTTGGTGAACACCGCCCAGGTGCCCGCCGGTACGTCCAGCACGTCCAGGTCCGCCGGGACGGCGACCCCCTCGCGCGCCACCACCGCGTGCCAGTAGTCGAGTTCGGACCCCTCCTCGCGGTTCGGCGAGAAGCCGTCGCTCACCGAGACGATCCCGGCCGGGTCGTCCCCGGACAGGGCGGCGATCCGTTCGACCGTCTCCTTGCCGAGCCCCTTGACGAACTCGGCGATCCCCGGGTTGATCCCCATGTAGATCAGGGTGACCCGGGCCTTCCGGCCGACGATCCGGAAGTCCGGCCTCTCGACGATCCGGTATTCCATGCTGCTGCTTCCTTCCACGACGAGTCGGAAGGACATCCGGGGCTGGGAGACGAGCACCGCACCGCCGCGCCGGGCCTCGCCCGGCCCGACTCCGTGCATGGCCCGGAACGCCCGGGCGAACGCCTCCCCCGAGGAGTACCCGTACCGGACCGCGACATCGAGCAACGTCCGTTCGCCGTCCAGCACTTCGGCCCCGGCGACGGTGAGCCGTCGACGCCTGACGTACTCCGACAGCGGCATTCCGGCGAGCATCGAGAACAGCCGCCGGAAGTGGTACTCCGACGTCATCGCGATCCGCGCCAGCTCGGCCACGTCGACCTCGCGGTCCAGGTCCCGTTCGATCCGGTCCATCGCCTGGTTCAGGTGCTCCAGCACGCCGACCCCCGTCCTTCCCTTACTGCGTCCACCGTAGGAAGGACCCACCCTGCCGCACCCGACAATCGGTGCCCGCTCGGGTCGGGTACCGATCGCCGGGCGACGGCCGTCGGCGGCTCGGGGCCGGCGGCCGTGACACGACGGGTCAGATCAGGCCCTGGGCCAGCATCGCGTCCGCGACCAGCTCGAAGCCGGCGATGTTCGCGCCGACCACGTAGTTGCCCGGATGGCCGTAGCGCTCGGCGGTGGTGAAGCAGGAGTCGTGGATGTGCTTCATGATCCCGGCCAGCCGCTCCTCGGTGTGCTCGAAGGTCCAGGAGTCCCGCGAGGCGTTCTGCTGCATCTCCAGCGCGCTGGTCGCGACGCCGCCCGCGTTCGCCGCCTTGCCCGGGCCGAAGGCCACCCCGGCCTCCTGGAACACCCGCACCGCTGCCGGGGTGGTGGGCATGTTCGCGCCCTCGGCGACAGCGAGCACCCCGTTGCGCACCAGGGCCAGCGCGTCGGTCTCGGACAACTCGTTCTGGGTGGCGCAGGGCAGCGCGACGTCGCAGGGCACGCTCCACACGCTCGGACCGTCGACGAACCGGACGTGGCCGCCGCGCAGTCGGGCGTAGTCGGACACCCGGCCCCGCCGGACCTCCTTGACCTCCTTGAGCAGGTCGAGGTCGATGCCCTTCTCGTCCACCACGTAGCCGGCGGAGTCGGAGCAGGTGAGCACGGTCGCGCCGAGCTGCTGCGCCTTCTCGATCGCGTAGACCGCGACGTTGCCGGATCCGGAGACGACCACCCGGCGCCCGTCCAGGCTCTCGCCGCGGCTGTGCAGCATCTCGGAGGTGAACATGACGCAGCCGTAGCCGGTGGCCTCGGTGCGGACCTGCGCGCCGCCCCAGCCGAGGCCCTTCCCGGTGAGCACGCCGCTCTCGTACCGGTTGGTGATCCGCTTGTACTGACCGAAGAGGTAGCCGATCTCCCTGCCGCCGACGCCGATGTCCCCGGCCGGCACGTCGGTGTACTCGCCGAGGTGCCGGTACAGCTCGGTCATGAAGGACTGGCAGAACCGCATGATCTCGGCGTTCGAGCGGCCCTTGGGGTCGAAGTCGGATCCGCCCTTGCCGCCGCCGATGGGCAGGCCGGTGAGCGCGTTCTTGAAGATCTGCTCGAAGCCGAGGAACTTGACGATGCCGAGGTTCACCGAGGGGTGGAAGCGCAGTCCGCCCTTGTACGGGCCGAGGGCGCTGCTGAACTCGACCCGGAAGCCGCGGTTGACGTGGATGTCGCCGGAGTCGTCCGTCCACGGCACCCGGAACATGAGCTGCCGCTCGGGCTCGCAGATCCGCTCGATGATCCGGGCGTCGAGGAGTTCGGGGCGGTGGGCGAGCACCGGCGCCAGGGTCTCCAGCACCTCGTGGACGGCCTGGTGGAACTCGTCCTCGCCCCGGTTGCGGCGGACCACGTCCGCGTAGAGCGCCTCGATCGCGCGCTGCTCCGCGTCGAAGGAGGAGGGGGAGGAGTTGGGGGTGGCGGGGGTCGTCGGCATCTGGTCAGGACCCTTCCGTGTCGTCGATGGGCATGGCGCGGTTGTCCCGGCGGGCCTGAGGGACGTGCCCAGGAAACGCGGCCAGTCTCGCAGTGTCCACACCGCGGGTCCCGCACCATCCACATGCTGGAAGCCGTGGTGGGGCGGCACCTGTCGGCGAGCAACGTCCGCTACCTGCGGGCGAAGGCGGAGCGGACGGGCCATTCGATCGAGCTCTCCCGACTGGTCAGCTGAGGAGCCGCGCGCGGGGACGGAACGACGGCCGACGGATGACAGCTGACAGATTTCAAAAACTGTCAGCTGTCATCCGTCACCTGTCGGCGGTCAGTTGTTCGCCGTTCGCCGCGGACCCGAGCCGGCCCCGACCGGGGCCCGAGCGTCAGGCCTGCCTCAGCGCTCCTCGACCGGGCGCCCCAACGGCTCCTCCACGATCCGCCGGGCGATCTCGTCCGGCCGCACCGGGCGGCCGAAGTGCCAGCCCTGCGCCCAGTCGCAGCCCAGGGTCCGCAGCCGCTCGGCGTCCCGGTGGGTCTCCACGCCCTCGGCGGTGACGTTCAGCCCGAGCGCGTGCGCCATCGAGACCAGTCCGCTGACGATCCGCCACCCGGTGGACTCGTCCTTCCCCGGTTCGTGCAGGTCGCCGACGAAGGAGCCGGCGATCTTCAGCCCGGAGACCGGCAGGTCGCGCAGGTAGGCGAGGTTGGACCAGCCGGTGCCGAAGTCGTCCACGGCCAGCGACACCCCGAGGTCGACCAGCCCGTGCAGGGTGCGCAGCGCCTCGTCCTCGGGGCCGACCACGGTCGACTCGGTGATCTCCAGCTGCAGCCGGGCCGGGTCCAGTCCGGTGCTGTCGAGGATCCGGCCGAGATCGGTGACCAGGGCGGCGCTGCGGGCCTGCCGGACCGCCAGGTTGACGTTGAGCTGCGGGGCGGCGTCGCCGTACCGCTTGATCCAGTCCGCGGCCTGGCCGCAGGCCTGCTCCAGCACCCAGCGGCCGAGCGGCATGATCAGCCCGGTCTCCTCGGCGGTGGTGACGAACTCGTCCGGGCCGAGCACGCCGAGCTGTGGGTGGCGCCAGCGCACCAGTGCCTCCACGGCGGCCAGCCGGCCGTCCGCGAGGCGGTAGAGCGGCTGGTAGTCGATGAAGAACTCGCCGCGGTCGAGGGCCGCGGGCATCCGCACCGAGACCGCGTAGCGGCTGACCGCCCGGGCGTTCTCCTTGGGGTCGAACAGCGTCCAGCGGCCGCGGCCGGCCTCCTTGGCGCGGTAGAGCGTGAGGTCGGCGGCCCGGACGGCGGCGCCGGGGGTGGTGGTGGACACCCGCCGCTCCAGCACGCCGACACTGGCGCCGACGGCGAGCTTGTGGTCGCCGATCAGCACCGGCCCGGCCAGCGCCCTGAGCACGGTCTTCGCGGCGGCCACCGCCTCCTGCTCGCCCCGGCACCTCTCCAGCAGGACGACGAACTCGTCGCCGCCGAGCCGGGCCACCAGGTGGCCGAGCGGGCTGAGGGCGGCCTTCAGCCGGGCGGCGACGGCGGCCAGCAGTTGGTCGCCCATGTCGTGGCCGAGGCTGTCGTTGACCACCTTGAAGCCGTCGAGATCGACGTAGCAGAGGCCGAAGCGGGCGCCGGGCTCGGGCTCCTCGAACAGCTTCTCCAGTCGCTCGAAGAAGGCCGCGCGGTTAGGCAGGCCGGTCAGCGGGTCGTGGGTGGCCTGGTGGCGCAGCCGTTCCTGTAGCCGGTAGCGGTCGGTGACGTCCTCCAGCATCGCGACCTGGTACTGCGGCGTGCCGTCGTCGTCGCGGATCAGCGAGACGGTCAGGTGGGTCCAGATGATCTCGCCGTCCTGGCGGTAGTACGGCTTGTCGAACTGGAAGTAGTCCCGCTTGCCGCTGATCAGCTCCTCGTACGCCTCCCACACCCCCGGGGTGTCCTCGGGGTGGACGAGGTCGCCGACCCGGCGGCCGATCATGTCCTCCGGGCCGGCGCCGAACAGCTCCTGGAGGGCCTTGTTGACCGCCAGGATGTTACCGTCCGTGTCGCCGATGCCGATGCCGATCGCGGCGCTCTCGAACAGCGCCCGGAACCGGGCCTCGGAGGCGCGCAGCGCCCGCTCGGCCTCCTTGCGGGCGGAGTCGGCGGCGGTGCGGATCGCCTCCTGCTCGGTCAGCGTGCGCTCGCGCAGGGCCCCCGCCCAGCCGGCCGCGAAGGCGCCGGTCAGGGCCGGGCCGCGGTCGTCGGGGACGGGCTGGGCCTGGAGCAGTTCGACCGCCCTGGCCAGCAGCACCGGGTCGGTGAAGTGCGCGTCGACCAATTCAGCGCCGGCCAGCGCGGCCAGTCGCGGCTCGAACGGGTCGTCCTCCTGGGCGCGGTGCAGCAGCGCGGCGGTGCGCGCGACCAGCCGGCCCAGCAGGCCGGGGTGGACGGCGATGCCGTGGTCGGCGGAGAGCAGTCGGGCCCAGTCCTCGTGGAACCGCTCCGCGTTGCCGCGCACCGGGGTGGTACTCATCTGCTGAACCTGGTTCCTCTGTGGTGCACGCCGGTCCGGGCGGTGCGTGTCCCGCTGCCGCCCGTACCCGGCGCAGCGCTCCCGGCGGCCGCCGCGCAGGGCGTGCGGCCGCCGGTGCGCCGTCCGTCGCGTCCGCTCAAGGGCGGAATCCCACGCCCGCCACCCCGGCTATCCGCTCGGGGTGCTCGCCGACCGTGCCGGGCTGGTCCGGGCGCCACAGCGGCAGGTGGACCACGCCCGGCTCGACCAGCTCGAAGCCGGAGAACATCGCGGTGATCTGCTCGTGGGTGCGCATGGTCAGCGGGGTCGGCGTCCGCTGGTACAGCTTCTGGTGGTCCTCGGCCTGGTCGGGGCGGCCTTCGAGGGAGGCGTGCGAGAGCACCAGCGCGCTGCCGGGCGGGAGGGCGTCGCGGATCACGCCGATCAGCTTCCACGGGTCCTCTTCGTCGGTGACGAAGTGGGCGACGGCGACCAGCAGCACGGCCACCGGCTCGCCGGCCGCGAGCAGTCCGGTGACCTCGGGGCGGGCCAGCAGGTCGGCGACGTCGCGCAGGTCGGCCTGGACGGCGTCGCTGCCGTGGTCGTCCTCGAGCAGCAGGCGGCTGTGTGCGACGGCGACCGGGTCGCGGTCGACGTAGACGACCTCGGCCTCGGGGCGGATCGCCCGGGCGATGTCGTGCACCGCGCCGAAGGTCGGGATGCCGGAGCCGATGTCCAGGAAGCGGCTGATGCCCTGCTCGGCGAGGAAGGTCACGGCGCGGCGCAGGAAGGCGCGGTTGGAGCGCATGATCTGCGGCAGCTCCGGCCACAGGGCGATCGCCTTGCGGGCCATCTCCCGGTCGACCTCGAAGTTGTGCGAGCCCCCCAGGTAGTAGTCGTAGACCCGCGCGGCGTTCGGTTTGTCCAGGTCTATGCCCTCCGGGACCCAGCTCGGTCGCCGCATGCCTGTGACTCCTTCACTCCGGTTCTGGGGATGCAGCGCCCTGGGGATGCTGCCGTGACTGATGAGACTACAAGCACGGAAGATCCTCCCCCGCACCTCGAACGGGTGCAAGCGGAGTGCACCCTTCCCTACGGGCGGGCGCTTGTGGAGCGTTCACCTCCGGTCCGACCCGTACCGCGGACCGGTTCGGCAACGCTCCGACCGCATTCGCCCTCCGGGCCGGCCGGGCCGGATCTAGGGTGGGGCCGTGGACCCCAACCACTACCGATTCCGGGGCGTCTGGCGGCTCGCGGCCCCGGCACCCCTTGTGTACGCGGCACTGGAGGACGTGCGCGGCTACCCGCTGTGGTGGCCGGAGATCCGCGAGGTCCGGCCGACCGGGGAGGACTCCGGGGAGGTGGTGGTGCGGGCGCTGCTGCCGTACCGGCTGGTGATCGGCCTGGCGGCGAGCCGGCGCGACCCGGTCCCCGGGGTACTGGAGGTGGCCATGAGCGGCGACCTGACCGGGTGGTCCCGGTTCACGGTGACGGCCGACGGCTCGGGCAGCCGGGTGCTGTTCGAGGAGGACACCCGGCCCGACAAGGCCCTGCTGCGACGGCTCGCCCTGCCGCTGCACCCGCTGTTCCGGGCCAACCACGCGGTGATGATGAGCCGGGGGCGCCGGGGGCTGGCGGCGCACCTGGCGGGGCGGGTGGCCGATGACGGGCGTCGGACGGCGGTCGCTGCGGGACGCGGTTGCCGGAGGACGGAGGCGGAGGGCGGGTGACGGCGAACAGATGACAGACGACGGCTTTCAGCGGACAGATGACAGATTTCGAAATCTGTCATCTGTCCGCTGCGCCTCCGACCCCGGCCCCGACTTCGACCCCGACTTCGGATTCGACACCCCCTTCGACCGCGCCGGGACCGGCAGCAGCAAGTGGGCCCGCGCCGACGCCCCCGGGGTGATCCCGATGGGCCTCGCGGACATGGACCTGCCCGGCCCACCCCCCGTCGCCGCGGCGCTGGAGCGGCGCGCCCGCCACCGCGCGTACGGCTACACGGTGTGCGACCCGGCCGGCCGCACGCTGGTGGCCGACTGGTACCGCGCCCGGCACGGCACCGAGGTCGACCCGGACTGGGTGCTGCTGCTGCCCTGCGGCCCGCGCACCGCCCTGCGCGTCCTGCTGGAGACCGTACGGCCGCAGGCCCCGGTGCTCTTCCCCACCCCCGAGTGGGGCGGCTTCGCCCAGCTCTGCCGCGCCGCCGGCCTCCCGTACCGCGAGTTGCCGCTCCTCCGGGGCCCGGGCGGCTACCGGCTGCCACCCGGCCCGCTCCCCCGCCCCGCCGCAGCGGTACTGCTGAGCAACCCGCACAACCCCTCCGGCACGGTCTGGTCGGTCGAGGCGGTGCGCGGTCTCGCCGCCTCGGCAGCCGAAGGCGGCGCGCTGCTGGTCTCGGACGAGGTGCACGGCGACCTCACCCACCCCGACGCCGCCCAACCCGGCGCAACCCGCCCCGACGCCACCCGTCCTGGCCCCGCCCACCCCGTCGCCGTCACCGTCGCCGACCCGGCGCACCGGCACCTCGTCGTCACCCTCAACTCCGTGGGCAAGACCTTCAACTGCTCCGGGATCCCCAGCAGTTTCGCCCTCGTTCCCGACGCCGCCCTGCGCGCCCGGTTCGCCGAGGCACTGGCAGGCTACGGCCTCTGGGAGGGCGGCCTGCTGGAGCAGACCGTGCAGCAGGCGGCACTGCGCGAGGGCGGTCCCTGGTTGGACGCGCTGCTCGCCCACCTGGCCGCCGCCCGCACCCTGCTGACCGACCGCCTCGGGCCCGCCGTCCGCTCCACCCCGCGGGCCTCCTACCTGCTCTGGCTGGACTCGGCCGCGCTCGGTCTGCCGCCCGCGAACGCCCGCCGGGCGCTGTTGGAGCGCTGCGGCCTGGAGGCCTCCGACGGCGCCGAGTTCGGCCCCGGCGGCCGGGGTTCGCTGCGTCTGAACTACGCCCTGCCAGGCCCGGTGCTGGCGACCGTCCTGGAGCGGTTGGAGCGCCTGTGACCCCGGCACATGCCTCGCTCGCCCGCCCTCGGAACGCGCCCCCCCGACCCGCCGGAAAACCCCGGCATCACCCGTTCGCCACACTTCTGACCTGCGGAAACGTATGTTCATGCGAATTTTGCGGGGCGCCCCCGCATGCTCCGTAGCAGACTGGGCAGGGTAGACCGGGCCGCAATCGTGATCCCGAGGATGGTGAGTCCGGTGATACCGGTATCCCGCACCACTCCGCCCGACCGGCAGAGCACGCCACCGCCCCCGCCCGGGGTGACCCCGTTGACCGAATCGGGGGCGCGCAGCCACGTGTCGGGCGTCTGCTTCAAGATCGGACCGCCCCGGCTGGTGGGGGTGGAGGTCGAGTGGTTCGTCCATGACGAACGATGTCCCTCCCGGCCCGTACGGCCCGAACTGCTCCACGCCGCGCTGGAGTCGCTGCCCCTCGGCGGCTCGGACGGCACCTCGCTCCCCTCCGGTTCGCGCGTCACGCTCGAACCCGGCGGACAGGTCGAGCTCAGCTCCCCGCCCGCCACCGGCCTCCTGGCCTGCGTCGAGGACACCCGACGCGATCTGACCGCCCTGCGGGCCGCCTTCGCGGCGCAGGGCCTGCGACTCACAGGCACCGGGACGGACCCCCTGGCCCGCTCCCGACGGATGGTGCTGGACCACCCCCGCTACCTCGCGATGGAGCGTTTCTTCGACTCCGCCGGGCCATGGGGCCGGATCATGATGACGGGTACCGCGTCGGTGCAGGTGTGCCTGGACGCCGGCGAGGCGGACGGCCCGCAGGCGGTCGAGCGCCGCTGGAGCCTGGCCCACCGGCTGGGCCCGGTACTGGTCGCCGCCTTCGCCAACTCCCCTGTCCTGGACGGTAGTCCGACGGGCCACCGGTCCACCCGACAGACCGTCTGGTCGCGGATGGACCCGACCCGCACGCTCGCCCCTGAGCCGGACCACGGGGACCCTCGCGAGGCCTGGGCGCAGTACGTGCTGGATGCCCGGGTGCTGTGCGTGCGAAGGCCCGAGGGTCTGCCGTGGACGGCCCCCGCCGGACTGACCTTCCGCGACTGGATCCGCGGTGCGGGCGAACGCCCGCCCACGCTCGACGACTTGGAATACCACCGCACCACCCTCTTCCCGCCGGTACGCCCGCGCGGCCACCTCGAGCTGCGGATGGTCGACGCCCAGCCCGGGGACGGCTGGGTGGTGGTCACCGCGCTGGTCACCGCGCTGCTGGACGACCCGGTGGCCGCCGACGCCGCGCTGGCCGCGGTGGAGCCGCTGGAGCCGGCGACGGGGGCGGACGGTCCGCGCGCACCGCGCAACGAGGTCTGGCGCCGCGCCGCCACCCTGGCCATGGCCGACCCCGAACTCCGCCGGGCCGCCCTCGCCTGCTTCGCCGCCGCCGACGCCGCGCTGGGCCGCCTGCCCGGTGCCGGACGGCTGCGCACCGCCGTCGCCGAGTTCGCCGAGCGCTACCCCGCGCGCGGCCGCTGCCCGGCTGACGACCAGCTGGACGCCCTGCGCTCCGGCGCCCTACGCACTCCCCCGGAGGAGGCCGCACCATGACCGACGTCCGACCCCACGGGGGCACCGGGGCAGGCCGCACGGACCGCACCGACGCCACCGCCCCTGCCGGCGCCCCCGCCACCGACGCCACCACCCCTGCCGGCGCCACCGGCAGCATCGGCGCCATCGACAGCATCGGCACCGAGGCGCTGCGCGAGAGCATCGCCACCGAGCTGCTGGCCGCCCGCGCCCGCACCGCCGCGCTGACCGACTGCGTCGAGGACGGCGATCTCACCGCCCAGCACTCCCCGCTGATGTCGCCGCTGGTCTGGGACCTCGCGCACATCGGCAACCAGGAGGAGCTCTGGCTGCTGCGCAACGTCGGCGGCCGCGACCCGATGCACCCCGAGATCGATCCGCTGTACGACGCCTTCCAGCACCCCCGCGCCGAGCGCCCCGGCCTGCCGCTGCTGCCGCCCGCCGAGGCCCGCGCCTACGCCCACGACGTACGCGGCCGGGTGCTGGACCTGCTGGCCGCCAGCCCGCTGGAGGGCGCGCCGCTGCTGGAAGCCGGGTTCGCGTTCGGGATGATCGCCCAGCACGAGCAGCAGCACGACGAGACGATGCTGATCACCCACCAGCTCCGCCGGGGCGAGCCGGCCCTGGCCGCTCCCCCGCCGCCGCCCGCACCCGCCGACGCGGCCACCCTGCCCGCCGAAGTCCTCATCCCCGCGGGGCCGTTCACCATGGGCACGGACACCGAACCGTGGGCACTGGACAACGAGCGCCCGGCGCACACCGTCGACCTGCCGGCCTTCCTGCTGGACACCACCCCGGTCACCAACGCCGCCTACCAGCGCTTCATCGCGGACGGCGGCTACGACGACCCGCGCTGGTGGACGCCGGAGGGCTGGGAGCACCGTCGGCGCGCCGACCTGACCGCCCCGCTCTTCTGGCGCCACCAGGACGGCCAGTGGCTCTGCCGGCGCTTCGGCACGGTGGCGCCGGTCGAACCGAACGAGCCGGTGCTGCACGTCAGTTGGTACGAGGCCGACGCGTACGCCCGGTGGGCAGGACGGCGGCTGCCGACCGAGGCGGAGTGGGAGAAGGCGGCCCGCCACGACCCGGCCACCGGCCGCTCCCGCCGCTACCCCTGGGGCGACGGCCCGCCCGGCCCCGAGCACGCCAACCTCGGCCAGCGCCACCTGCGCCCGGCCGGGGCGGGCAGCTACCCGCAGGGCCGGTCCCCGTACGGCGTCCGGCAGTTGATCGGTGACGTGTGGGAGTGGACGGCCAGCGACTTCCGCCCCTACCCCGGCTTCCGGGCCTGGCCGTACAGGGAGTACTCGGAGGTCTTCTTCGGCCCCGAGTACAAGGTGCTGCGCGGCGGCTGCTTCGCGGTGGCGCCGGTCGCCTGCCGGGGCACGTTCCGCAACTGGGACTACCCGATCCGTCGGCAGATCTTCGCCGGGTTCCGCACCGCGCGCGACCTGGAGGCTGCCTGATGTGTCGTCACATCGCGTACGTGGGCGAGCCGGTGGCGCCCCGGGAGCTGTTGGTGCACCCGCCGTTCGGGCTGTACCGCCAGTCCTGGGCGCCCCGGGTCCAGCAGTACGGCACGGTCAACGCGGACGGCTTCGGCCTCGGCTGGTACGCGGACGGGGACGAGGTGCCCGCGCGCTACCGCCGGACCGGGCCGATCTGGGCGGACGAGACCTTCGCCGACCTCGCCCGGGTGGTCCGCACTCGGGCACTGCTGGCCGCCGTCCGCTCCGCCACCGAGGGCTGCGCGCCGGGCGAGGGCGCGGCCGCGCCGTTCGCCGCCGAGCGCTGGCTGTTCAGCCACAACGGCGCGGTGGCCGGCTGGCCCGGCAAGCTGGACGCGCTGGCCGCCCTGCTGCCCCCGGCCGAGCTGCTGGACCTCGAGGCGCGCACCGACTCGGCGCTGCTGTGGGCACTGACCCTGCACCGGCTGCGGGCCGGCGCCGGGCCTGGCGAGGCGCTGGCGGGCACCGTCGCCGACGTCGCCGCGCACACCACCGGGCGACTCAACCTGCTGCTCACCGACGGCACCGTGATCGCCGCGACCACCTGGGGCGACTCCCTGTACCACCGCGCGCTGCCGGGCCTCGGCACGGTGGTGGCCTCCGAACCGTACGACGACGCGCCGGGCTGGACGCCCGTCCCGGACGGCTCGCTGCTGCTGGCCGACCCGCGCGGCGTCACCGTGAGCCGCCTCCCCGGCCGCAACTGACTCCCACTCCACACTCTCCCTTCACTTTCTGAACAGAGGAACCACCCTGTCATGGACACCTTCGATCTCACCCGACTGCTGCCCGCCGACCACTTCAGCACCGCGCTGCGCCACGACGTGCAGCACGGGCTGACCTCCCAGCCCAAGTGGCTGCCGCCGAAGTGGTTCTACGACGCCCGGGGCAGCGAGCTGTTCGAGGAGATCACCCGACTGCCCGAGTACTACCCGACCCGCGCGGAGCGGGCCATCCTGGCCGCCCGGGCCGGCGAGATCGCCGCCGCCACCGGGGCCCGCACCCTGGTCGAACTGGGCTCCGGCTCCTCCGAGAAGACCCGGCTGCTGCTGGACGCCCTGCGCACGCTCGACACCCTGGAGACGTACGTCCCGGTGGACGTCAGCGAGAGCGCGCTGACCTCGGCCGGCGCCGCGCTCGCCGCCGAGTACCCCGGGCTCGCGGTGCACGGCGTGCTCGCCGACTTCACCGCCCGGCTCGGCCTGCCCCCGGAGGGCGGCCCGCGCCTGGTCGCCTTCCTCGGCGGCACCCTCGGCAACCTGCTGCCCCTGGAGCGCGCGGCCTTCCTGCACGGCCTGCGCGCGGCCCTGGAGCCGGGCGACTTCCTGCTGCTCGGCACCGACCTGGTCAAGGACCCGGCGGTGCTGGTCGCCGCCTACGACGACTCCGCCGGGGTGACGGCCGAGTTCAACCGGAACGTGCTCAACGTGCTCAACCGCGAGCTGGGCGCCGACTTCGACCCGGACGCCTTCGAGCACGTCGCGCTCTGGGACGCGGAGCAGGAGTGGATCGAGATGCGGCTGCGCTCGCTGCGCGCGCAGACCGTGAAGATCCCGACCCTGGACCTGCCGGTGCACTTCGCCCGGGGCGAGGAGCTGCGCACGGAGGTGTCGGCCAAGTTCCGCCGGGAGCGGGTGGCCGGGGAGCTGGCGGCGGCGGAGCTGCGGCTGACCCACTGGTGGACCGACCCGCAGGGCCGGTTCGGGCTCTCGCTCTCCTCGCCGGTCTGACCGGCGCGCCCCGGGCTCCCGTGGCGCCCCAATTTGCTTGTTCACCTTACGAATTCTCAGAGCAAAACTTGAGGGTCCTGGTGTACAAGACTTAAACGAATAGGGGTTACGATCTCGGCTACCGAGCTCAGCGTTGAGTACCAGGAGTCAGATCGTGAGCGTCACCCAGAAGCCCTCCGGGGCGGTCGAGGCCCCCGTGCCCGGCCGCCTCGGCTTCGTCGTCTTCATCACCGCGGCAGCGGCCCTCGGCGGCTTCCTGTTCGGCTACGACAGCTCCGTGATCAACGGCGCCGTCTCCGGCATCCAGGAGAAGTTCGGCGTCGGCAGCGGCGTGACCGGACTGATCGTCTCCTCGGCACTGCTGGGCTCGGCGATCGGCGCGGCGCTCGCCGGACGGTTTGCCGACCGGTACGGCCGCATCAAGGTCATGAAGGCGGGCGCGCTGCTGTTCGCGGTCAGCGCGGTCGGTTCGATGCTGCCGTTCTCCGCGTGGGACCTCGCCCTGTGGCGCGTCCTCGGCGGCGCGGCCATCGGCATCGCCTCGGTGATCGCCCCGACGTACATCGCCGAGGTCGCTCCGACCAGGTACCGCGGCCGGCTGGCCTCCTTCCAGCAGGCCGCGATCGTGCTCGGAATCGCGATATCCCAGCTGGTCAACTGGGTGCTCGCGCAGGCCGCCGGCGGCGACACGCGCGGCCACCTGCTCGGCCTGGAGGCCTGGCAGTGGATGCTCGGCATCTGCGTCGTCCCGGCCGCGGTCTACTTCGTGCTCGCCTCGGTCATCCCCGAGTCCCCGCGCTACCTGATCCAGGCCGAGCGCCTGGACGAGGCCCGCAAGGTGCTCGCCGACGTCGAGGGCGAGGGCGTCGACCCCGACGCCCGGATCACCGAGATCCGGACGCTGATCGCCTCCGACCACCGCCCGCGCTTCCGCGACCTGCTCGGCGGCCGGTTCGGCCTGCTCCCGATCGTCTGGGTCGGCATCGGCCTGTCGGTCTTCCAGCAGCTGGTCGGCATCAACGTGATCTTCTACTACTCGTCGATCCTGTGGCAGTCGGTCGGCATCGACCAGAGCAACTCGCTGCTGATCAGCTTCGTCGGCTCGGTGATCAACATCCTCGGCACCGTGATCGCGATCGTGCTGGTCGACCGGATCGGCCGCAAGCCGCTCGCCCTGATCGGCTCGGCCGGCATGGCGGTCGCGCTCGGCACGGCCGGCTGGGCCTTCTCCTCGGCCACCGGCAGCGGGGACAACCTCACCCTGCCGGACCTCCAGGGCACCGTGGCGCTGGTCGCCGCCAACGCCTTCGTGCTGTTCTTCGCGATGTCCTGGGGCGTGGTCGTCTGGGTGATGCTCGGCGAGATGTTCCCGAACCGGATCCGCGCCGCCGCGCTCTCCGTCGCCGCCTCCGCGCAGTGGATCGCGAACTGGGCGATCACCGTCTCGTTCCCGTCCATGTCGCGCTGGAACCTGTCGTCGACCTACCTGATCTACGCCGCCTTCGCGGCGCTGTCCATCCTCTTCGTGGCGAAGTTCATGAAGGAGACCAAGGGCGTCCGACTGGAGGACATGGGCTGATCCGCCCGTCGGACTCTCGGCCCCCGCACCCCGGCGCGATCAGCGCGAGGGTGCGGGGGCCGAATCGTTTCCGCCGGTCCGGGATCGCCCTACGGAGGGTCGCGAGGCGGGGGCAGGGCCCCGGGGCACGAAGCGCGGGGCGGGGGGTGCCGGCGGAGGCCGCGGGGCGCGGGCCCTGGGGTCGGGCGAGGCGGGGGTCCGGCGGCTCAGGTCCGCTCGGCGAGCCGGGCGTAGCGCAGGGTGAGGCCGTCGAGCAGCGCCTCCAGCCCGGTCTCGAAGGCGCCCTCGTCCACCGTCCCGCGGTGCCCGGCCAGCCGGTGCGCCTCGCCGAGGTGCGGGTAGTCGGCCGCGTCGTAGACGTCGGCGTCCGCCGGGAAGCCGGCCGCGAAGGAGGCGAGGGCCGAGCCGGTGACGAAGTAGCGCATCAGGGCGCCGATCCTGGTGGCCTGGCCGCGCGGCCATCCGGACTCGACCAGGTGGCCGAAGACCGCGTCGGCCAGCCGCAGCGCGTTCGGCCGCCGCCGGGGGCCCTGGGCGAGCACCGGGACGATGTTGGGGTGGGCGGCCAGCGCGGCGCGGTAGGAGCGGGCCCAGTCGCGCAGCGCCTCGGCCCAGGGGGTGGCGGGGGTGGCGGGGGCGCCGGCGGTTCCGGCCGCCCCTGCGGCTTCGTCGGCTGCGGCGGTCCCGGTGGTTTCCGCGGTCCCGAACATCGACAGGTCGACCTCGCCGATGACGCTGTCCACCACCGCGTCCAGCAGGTCGTCCTTGGTGGCGAAGTGGTTGTAGAGCGACGGCCCGCTGACCGACAGCTCGGTGGCGAGTCGGCGGGTGGAGAGGGCGTCCAGCCCCTCGTCGTCGATCAGCCGCAACGCGGCGGCGACGATGCGCTCTCGGCTGAGCAACGGGGTGCGTGGACGGGCCATCGCGACGGGTTCCTCCGGTTCGTCCGGTCGGGTGCGTGGGGACCGATTCTGGCAGGTGCCTCTTCCCAGCGCGGGCCGGGCGGGGCTACAGTCGCCCCCATAAAACTTGCAGCGCTAGTTTAATGGGCCCGGGCCCCGCGCCGGGCCCTGGACACCGCATTCGGGAGCCTCCGTGAACCTGGAGTTGTCCGAGGAGCAGGCCGCCGTCCGGGACCTCGCCGCCTCCTTCACCGACCGCGAGATAGTTCCGTACGCCGCCGGGTGGGACCGCGCCGAGTCCGTCGACCGCGCGATCGTCGGCAAGCTGGCGAAGGTGGGCTTCCTGGGGCTGACCATCCCGGAGGAGTACGGCGGCAGCGGCGGCGACCACCTCGCGTACTGCCTCGTGCTGGAGGAACTCGGGCGCGGCGACTCCGCCGTGCGCGGGATCGTCTCGGTCTCGCTCGGCCTCGTCGGCAAGTCCGTCAACGCCTTCGGAACCGAGGAGCAGAAGCGGCACTGGCTGCCACGGCTCACCTCGGGCGAGGCGCTCGCCTGCTTCGCGCTCACCGAGCCGGGCACCGGATCGGACGCCGCCAACCTCACCACCCGGGCCGTCCGGGACGGCGAGGACTGGCTGATCAGCGGCGCCAAGACGTTCATCACCAACGGCACCTGGGCCGACGTCGCCCTGGTCTTCGCCCGCACCGGCGGCGACGCGCCCGAACAGCGGGGCCACCGGGGCATCACGGCCTTCCTGGTCCCCACCGACCTGCCCGGCTTCACCCGCACCGAGATCCACGGCAAGCTCGGCCTGCGCGGCCAGGCCACCGCCGGGCTCACCTTCGAGGACGTCCGGGTGCCAGACAGCGCCCGGCTCGGCGAGGTCGGCAAGGGGTTCTCGGTGGCCATGGCGGCGCTGGCCAAGGGCCGGATGTCGGTGGCGGCCGGCTGCGTCGGCATCGCCCGGGCCTGCCTGGAGGCCGCCGTCCGCTACGCGGGCGAGCGCGAGCAGTTCGGCAGGCCGATCGCCTCCCACCAGCTCGTCCAGGAGCTGCTGGCCGGCATCGCCGTGGACGTCGAGGCCGCCCGGCTGCTCACCTGGAAGGTCGCCGACCACATCGAGCGCGGCCTGCCGTTCGCCACCGAGTCCTCCGTCGCCAAGCTGTACGCCAGCGAGGCCGCCGTCCGGGCCGCCAACAACGCGCTCCAGGTCTTCGGCGGGTACGGGTTCATCGACGAGTACCCGGTCGGCAAGTACCTGCGCGACGCGCGGGTGATGACCCTCTACGAGGGCACCAGCCAGGTCCACCAGTTGCTCATCGGACGCGCCCTCACCGGCGTCAACGCCTTCTGACCCGTTCCGCCCCGCCACCCGCCCCCGCCACCCGACAAGGAGCCCGACGACGTGCGTCCCGTCTACTTCGCCGCCGCCCGCCGCACACCCATCGGCCGGCTGCGCGGTGCGCTCGCCACGGTCCGCCCGGACGACCTCTCGGCCACCGTGCTGCGCGCCCTGCTCGCCGACGCGCCCGCGCTCGACCCGGCCCGGATCGACGACGTCTACTGGGGCGCCGCCAACCAGGCCGGCGAGGACAACCGCAACGCCGCCCGGATGGCCGTCCTGCTGGCCGGCCTGCCGGAGACCGTCCCCGGTGCCACCGTCAACCGGCTCTGCGCCTCCGGGCTGGAGGCCGTCACCCTCGCCGCCCGGGCCATCGGCTCCGGCGAGGCGGACGTGGTGCTGGCCGGCGGCTGCGAGTCGATGACCCGCGCCCCCTTCGTCCTCCCCCGCCCGGACGAGGCGCTGCCGCACCGGATGGAGACCTTCGACACCAGGCTCGGCTGGCGGCTCACCAACCCGCGGATGGCCGAACTGCACGGCGTGCTCAGCATGGGCGAGACCGCCGAGGAGGTGGCCACCCGGTACGGCATCGGCCGGGAACGCCAGGACGCCTTCGCGCTGCGCAGCCACCAGCGGGCCGGAGCCGCTCGCAAGGACGGGCACTTCGACGCCGAACTCGTCCCGGTCGAGCGGCCGGACGGGGTGACGGTGAGCCGGGACGAGAGCATCCGCGAGGACACCAGCCTGGCGAAGCTCTCCGGGCTCAAGCCGGTGTTCCGGCCGGGGGGCACCGTCACCGCCGGGAACGCCTCGCCGATGAACGACGGTGCGGCCGGGCTGCTCCTGGTCGGTGAGGAGGCGCTGCGCGACCTCGGGCTCCAGCCGCTCGGCCGGTACGTGGCCGGGGCCTCGGCCGGGGTGCACCCGGACGTCATGGGCATCGGGCCGGTGCCGGCCACGGCGAAGGTGCTCGCGCGGGCCGGCTGGTCGCTCGCCGACCTGGACACCGCCGAGCTGAACGAGGCCTTCGCCGCCCAGGCGCTCGCCTCGGCCGACGGCATCGGGTTCAGCCCGGAGCGGGCCGAGGAGGTGGTCAACCCCAGCGGCGGCGCGATCGCGCTCGGCCACCCCCTGGGCGGCTCCGGCGCCCGCATCCTCACCACCCTGCTGCACCGGATGCGCCGTACCGGCGCCAGGCGCGGCCTGGCCACCATGTGCGTGGGTGTCGGGCAGGGTACGGCCGTGCTGGTCGAGAACGTCTGACGACCGACGGTGGCGGGGAGGCGGCTGACGGGTGGCGGCGAACAGATGACGGATGGCGGATGACAGATGACGAAATCTGTTATCTGTTAGCTGTCATCTGTTCGCCGTCCGATGTCAGCCGTTACCTGCCACCCGTCGCTCGTCGCCTGTTGATCCAACTTCCAAGGAGTTCACATGACGCGGTTCGCGGGGAAGGTCGCCGTGGTGACCGGAGCGGCGCAGGGCATCGGGGCGGCCACCGCCCGCCGGTTGGCGGAGGAGGGCGCGGCGGTCGCCGTGGTCGACCTCACCGCCGAGCGGGCGGCCGGGACGGTCGCCGAGATCACCACCAAGGGCGGCACCGCCCGGGCGTACGGCTGCGACGTGGCCGACTACGACGCCGTGGAGGCGGTGTTCGCGCAGGTCGCGGCGGACCTCGGCGGGGTGCACATCCTCGTCAACAACGCCGGGATCACCCGGGACAACCTGTTCTTCAAGATGCCGAAGTCCGACTGGGACACGGTGCTGACGGTCAACCTGACCAGCGCGTACAACTGCAGCCACGTCGCGCAGAAGTACATGGTGGCGCAGAAGTACGGCAAGATCGTCTCGCTCAGTTCGCGCTCCGCCCTCGGCAACCGGGGCCAGGCCAACTACGCGGCCGCCAAGGCCGGCATCCAGGGCCTCACCGCGACCCTGGCGATCGAGCTCGGGCCGTTCAACATCAACGTCAACGCCGTCGCGCCCGGGTACATCGCCACCGCGATGACCGCCGCCACCGCCGAGCGGGTCGGCAGCAGCGCCGAGGACCACCAGGCCGAGGTCGCCGCCCGGACGCCGCTGCGCCGGGTCGGGCAGCCGGAGGAGGTCGCCTCGGTCGTCGCCTTCCTGGCCAGCGAGGAGGCCTCCTACGTCAGCGGACAGACGCTGTACGTCAACGGCGGTGCGCGCTAGGCGTGTTGTCTCGGGACGCCGGTTCCGTGGCACCCTCGACGGCGAGCCGCCGCGGGAGCGCGGACGTCCTTCGGGGGCCGGCGGCTTGGTCCGCCGCCCCCGCCCGTGGCGGCTCCTGGACGCGGCGGCCGCTCACCGGGCGCCCCACGATCTCAGGGCTCCGGTGAGCGGCCGCGCGTGGCGTCAGCGCGCGAACTTCTCGACGGCCTCCGCGGTGGCGGGGGTGAAGAAGTTGACGAGGTTGCCGTCGGGGTCGCGGAACAACAGCGACCGGTTGCCCCAGGGCATCGTGGTGGGTTCGTTGACGAAGTCGGTGACGAAGCCGGTCAGGTTCCGGTGAACACGGTCCACGTCGTCGACGAGGAACTCGGTGATCACGCTGTGGTTGTCCGCCGGGCGGGCGGAGCCCGGGGCGAACAGCGGGACGGTGCGGGTACTGGCGATCGCGAGGGTCGCGCCCGCGGTCCTGAGTTCGGCGAAGTCCTCGGTGACCCGTACCGCCCGAATCCCCGTCGCTCGCTCGTAGAACTCGACGAGGCGTGCGACGTCGCCGGTGATGATGCGGATCGAGACGAAGTCCATGGGAATCTCCTTGGCCGTGCTGGAGGCGTGCACGTCGCAGGCTAGGAGGATTAGTGGACAGAATCGGTCCTCTATTCGCGTCAGGCTGCGGACATGTCCCGACCCACCGGCCGCGTGCTGACGCTCCTGGAACTGCTGCAGTCGGGCGGCACCCGGACCGTGGCCGAACTCGCCGCCCGTCTCGGCGTCGAAGGGCGCACCGTGCGGCGGTACGTGGACCAGCTGATCGACCTGGACGTGCCCGTGGAGTCGGTGCGCGGCCGCTACGGCGGGTACCGGCTGGCCCCCGGGTACCGCCTGCCTCCGCTCATGCTCAGCGAGCGTCGCGATTCTGGAGGAGTACGAGCCCGCGGCCGGCCAGGACCCGGCGGCCGGGCACTGGCTGCGCGTCGAGCTGCGGGCGCAGGAGCTCGACTGGTTGCCCCGGGTCCTCGCCTCGCTCGACCGGCCGTTCGTCATCGAGCGCCCCGACGCGCTGCGCGGTCTCGTCATCGCGTTCGCCGATCGCCTCACGTCCTGCGCCCGCCAAGTCTGACGGCGAGGCACCGATGCCAGGAGACGGCACGGTCGGGCGGATTTCTGACGCGTCATCACCTGGCGCCCCCAGGTGGGAGGTTACTTTCCCCTGGGATGACCTTTACCTTTTCGCGTGGCCGAGCATGACCATGGCCTCGATCGTGCGACCCCACCAAATGACTATGGCATGATCATGCAGCTCTCGATGGGATGGCCGGACCGACCCGACCGAACCAGGTCGGGCCCTGCGCCCCAAGGAGCCCCATGGGCAGCCCCGCCACCCTCCGCCGCGCCCTGGCCCTGCTCGCCGTGGGGGCCACCGCCCTCACGGCCGGCACCGTCGCCGTTCCGGCCGCCGGCACCGCGATCGCCGCCCCCGCCCGCGACCTCACGGGCGTCCACGTGCGCCCCGCCTCCTTCGGGCAGCACAGCACCCAGGGCCGCCCCGCCCCGCTGAGCACCACCCAGTGCGTCAGCCAGGTCGGCATCCACTGCTACTCACCGCTGCAGTACCGGGCCGCCTACAACCTGAACCCGCTGTACCAGGAGGGCATCACCGGCAAGGGCCGCACGATCGTCATCGTCGACTCCTTCGGCTCGCCGACCATCCAGCACGACCTGGAGGTCTTCGACAAGCAGTGGGGCATCCCGGACACCAACGTCGAGGTGGTCAAGTGGGGCAACGTCCCCACCTGGGACCCGAAGAACCCCGACCACACCGGCTGGGCGGGCGAGACCACCCTGGACGTCGAGTACGCCCACGCGATCGCCCCCGACGCGCACATCATCCTGGTCGAGACCGGCGTCGCCGAGACCGAGGGCACCACCGGCCTGCCCGAGATGATGGACGCCGAGAAGGCCCTCATCAAGGCCGGCCGCGCCGACGTCATCTCGCAGAGCTTCGGCGCCACAGAGAACACCTTCCCGGGGTACGACAAGGGCGACTTCAAGTCGCTCACCGACCTGCGCTACGCCTTCCAGGCCGCCGCCGACCACAACGTGACCGTGCTGGCCGCCTCCGGCGACAACGGTGCCACCGACGCCAAGGAGAACGGCACCGACCTGTACCCGTACAAGGTCAACTCCTGGCCGTCCTCGGACCCGCTGGTCACCTCCATCGGCGGCACCCA
Organism: Kitasatospora sp. NPDC001095; assembly: GCF_053598615.1. NCBI lineage: Bacteria > Bacillati > Actinomycetota > Actinomycetes > Kitasatosporales > Streptomycetaceae > Kitasatospora > Kitasatospora sp. NPDC001095. The sequence continues at coordinate 136,483 of NZ_JBSFKQ010000006.1, forward strand.
GCTCACCCTGGACGACTCCGGCAACCGCACCGCGCCCGACAAGGTGTGGCACGACAAGTCCGGCGCCGGTGGCGGTGGCGTCTCGGGCATCTTCGAGCGCCCGTGGTACCAGGCGGGTGTCGCCGGCGTCACCGGCAACCACCGCGGCACCCCGGACATCAGCATGAGCGCGGCCGTGGACGGCGCCGCCTGGACCTACGAGTCCTACGACCCGACCTCCGTCGGCTGGCACCTCACCGGCGGCACCAGCGAGGCCACCCCGCTGTTCTCGGGCGTCGTCGCACTCGCCGACCAGCTCGCCGGGCACCGCCTCGGGCAGCTCAACTGGCGCCTGTACGGCATGAACCTGCTGCCGAGCAAGTGGAGCGGCATCGTGGACGTGAAGCAGGGCGACAACGGCTGGGACGGCGTCACCGGCTACAACGCCACCGAGGGCTACGACCTCGCCAGCGGCCTGGGCACCATCGACGGAACGCAGTTCGTGCACGCGATCGCCGGTCGGTGAGCGGGCGATTCGCCCGTGGCAGGTGACGCGGGCTATGGGTGACAGGTAACAGATAACAGACGACAGCGAACAGCTGACAGATTTTGAAATCTGTCAGCTGTTCGCTGTTTTCCGTCTGCTGTTGTCCCTCCGCTGTTGCCCGTCGGCGATCGGTCAGCCGGTGGCGGCGAGCTGGGCGAGGTAGCGCTCGGCGGCGCGGAGCTTGCGGCCGTCGGCACCCGGGAGGTAGGCGCGCAGTTCGATGATCTCCGGGGCGATCCGGATGGCCTCCGCACGGTCGGTGATGGCCCGCCAGCAGGCCTCGGCGTTGGTGGCCGCCCGCTGGGTCTCCGGGTGGTCGGGGCCCTGCGAGCGGAGCAGCGTCAGGGCCACCTCGCGGTAGATGTCCGCGGCCTCGGCCGTCCGGCCCGCGAGCCGGCAGACGTGCGCCCGGACCTGCCGGACCTGCAGCACCGGCTCGGAGACGGCGCCGTGCTCGGCGATCGCCTCCAGTTCGAGGGCGAAGGCCAGATCAGTGGCGGCGGCGTGGTCCCCGGCGTCGGCGCTACGGACGATCCGTCCGATCACCTCGCGGTAGTCCGCGCGGGGCGGACCGGCCGCGCCGTCCTCATCGGCCGGGGCTCCGGCAGTGGCGTCGACCGGAGTGTCGCCGGGAGTGGGAGTGTCGCCCGGAGCAGGAGCCGGAGCCTCGTCGGCCGACGGCGCGTCGGCGGTGGCCTCGCCGACCGGCACCTCGTCCTGCGGCACCTCGTCGTGCGGCACGTCGCCGACCGGCACCTCGTCCTGCGGCGCGGCGTCGGTCGACAGCTCGTCAGCAGTCGCGTCCTCGACCGGAACGATGTCGACGGGCTCCCCCTCGACGGGCACCTCGTCCGTCGGCGCGGGCTCCACCGGGACGGCGTCCTCGGGCTCCTCCGCGGCTCCAGGCTCCGCCTCGACCTCGGACTCGGACTCGGACTCGGACGCCGCCTCGACCTCGACCTCGACCTCGAGCTCGGACTCGACCTCGAGCTCGGACTCGACCTCGATCCCGGGCTCCTCGACGGCCTCGCGCGCCCCCTCGACGGCCTCCCCGACCGCGACCTCGGAGGCCACCACGGCCTCCTCCTGCGGGAGTTCGGGCTCGGCGACGGCCTCGACCGTCGGTTCCGGCCGGGACTTGAGGAGCGTGACACCCGCCGGGGGCGTGCTGTCCTCGGGCACGGCGTCGGCCGGGGCGGGCTTGAGCAGGCTCACGCCCGGGGCCGCCGCTGTCTCGCCCGCCTTCAGCAGGCTGACCGGACGGGCCGGCCGCGGCGCAGTGGGCGGAACACCCGGCTTGACCAGGCTGACCGGACCGCCCGCGGCCGCCGGGGCCCCGGTCGGCGGCGCGGGCACCGCGGCCGGAGCCGGCACCGGCCACTCGGGGACCGCGTCCCGCGGCTCCCCCGGACGCGGTAGCGGCGGCGCCGGGGGCGACGACATGTCGGAGGGCACCACACCGGCCGCCTGAACCGCCGACACCGCCGACATCGACACCGCCGACGCGGCCGACGCCGGCATCGGCGGAACCTCGGCCGGCGGGCCCTCGCCGCGGCGGGCCGTATTGCGGAAGAACGGCCGGTCCGGGGCGTGCGTGGCCAGGATGACCACGTCCGGACGCAGCACCGAGTACACCTGCTGCCGCAGCTGCTCCGGCGCGAGCACCTCGCCCGCACCCGGCCGACCGCCGTGCAGCGCCTCGATCAGTGCGCGGGTGAAGGTGCCGATCTGCTCCGGGTCCGGACTGACCACCGCCCACAGCGGGATGCCCTCGCTGAGCGGCGAGACGGTGCCCTGGAGGTACGGCCAGGCGTTCTGGTCGGCACTCAGGTCGGCGATGACGAGGGTCTGCCACTCGGCCGGACGGTGGCTCAGCTCGGCGGCGATGGCCGGCCAGGGGAGGCCGTCCTGCTTGGCGTCGCGCAGGGTCAGTTGGAGCTGTCCGCCGCGCTTGTCGGCGACGACGTGGCCGCCCAGGTGGATCAGCAGCGGTCCGGGGTGGCGGGAGGCGGCGCGCAGGTGGGCGAGGACGGTGTGCGGGTCGCCGGCACCGGGGAGGTGGACGGCGTCCACCGCGTCCGCTGCGAGGAGCACCTGCGGCGAGACGGCGGCGAGCATCGCCGAGAGCACCGGCGCCTGGGCCGGCCCGCCACGGCCCCAGGTGCGGCGGCCGGAGGTGCCGTACCCGCCCTCGATCACCAGGATCCGCCCGCGCGGCGCGGCACCGAGCCCGCCGGTGGCACCGGCGCTGCCGGCACCACCCGCACCGACGGCGGCGACCGGCGCCGCGCTCTGGACCGGGAACGGCGGCGGGGTCGCCGAGGACAGGGCCCCGGCGGCGGGCAGCCCGGTGAGGGTCCATCCGGTGGGCGGAACGGGCGGTGCCGTCGGGGGCGCGGGCGGCGGCGCGGGCGCCTGCCCGACCGGTTGCGCGGCACCCCGCACGGAGGCGGTGACCGGAGCGGGCGCCGGGACGGGAGCGGGGGCGACCGGAGGCGCCGGCGGCGGCTCGTACAGCGCGGCGGGACCGGGTGGGTGGTCCTCGGCAGGGAGGCGCGGGGGCGGCGGTACGGCGTCCCAGGGACCCGGTTCCGGTGCCGGGTCGGGACCTCCGGAAACCGCTGTCGTCTCCGCCATCTCCTGGTCACCGCCCCGCCCCGCCGCTCCCGCGGCGTCTGATGCCCTCGCCTGCGTGGTGCCTGCCACCACACTCCGTGCGCGCCACCCTACGAGATCCCGGCTCGCCCGTTCCAGGCCGGGTGGCCGATCGGCGCGCCCACCGCCCGCCCCGTCCCGCTATGGTGCCGTCATGATCGATCCCGATCGCCCCCTGCTGTTCCTCGACGTGGACGGCCCGCTGATCCCCTTCGGTGCCCCGCCCCCGGGCGGCTACCCCACCTACCGCAGCCCGTACGTCCCGTCCGGCACGGCCGCGGCCGGGAACCCGCTGATCGCCCGCGTGGACCCGGAGTTGGGGCCGCGGCTGCTGCGCCTGCCGGCCGAGCCGGTCTGGGCCACGACCTGGCTGGAGGACGCCAACGAGTGCCTCGCGCCCTGGCTCGGTCTGCCCCGACTGCCCGTCGTGGACTGGCCGGTGGACGACACGGACACCCCGGACTGGCCCGACGGACCGGACGGCCTGCACTGGAAGACCCGTGCGCTGGTCGAATGGGCGGGCGGACGGCCGTTCGCCTGGGTGGACGACGAGATCACCGAGGCCGACGACCGCTGGGTCGCCGCGCACTCCCCCGCCCGCGCCCTGCTCCACCGGGTGGACCCCCGACGAGGGCTCACCGAAGCGGACTTCACAGCCCTGGACACCTGGCTGCGGACGGTCTGACCGGCCGGCGCACCGTCCCAGCCCACGGTGCGCCGGCCACATCCGTGCGAGACGTCCACACGGCCGCCACATCGGCCACCGGCCAGTCAACTCGACTGCCCGGTCACCCCCGTGGGGGTGACCGGGCAGTCGGCGATCCGCTTCAGGACCCCGCGAGCAGGTCCCGCAGCAGGGCGACGGTGTCGGCGTCCAGGTCCCGGCCGGTGCGGCGACTGAGCGCGTCCAACCGGTTGACGGCGCGCAGGAGTTGGTCCCGGGCGCCGGCCGAGGCGTAGGCGTAGAAGAGGTCCCGGTGCAGCAGTTCGACGTCCGGGGCGACGGCGAGGCCGCGGAAGACGGCGGCCTCGGCGCTGCGGTGGTCGCCGTACTGCAGGCGGCGGGCGGCCAGTTCATGGGCCGTGTCGACGATCGCCGCGATCATGTCCTGCCGCTCGGCCTCCGCCCAGCCGTACGAGGCCGGCGGGGCCTCGGCGAACGGTGCGCCGCGGACCAGGGCCAGGGCGTGGGCGAGGGCCGCGTCGGCGGTGGCACTGGTGCTGCGCATGCCGCGCCGGTAGAGGCTGCGGAACTCGTCCCAGTCGCAGGTGACCGCCGGGGCGAAGGCGTAGCCCTCGGTGCCCTCGGTGGGCAGGAAGGCGCGGCCCTCCGGCGAGGTGCCGAACCAGTCGGCCAGGTCGGAGAGTTTGGCCGGCAGCGGGCTCCTGGCGTCGGCCGCGGTGGGGTGCGGGTCGAGGTGCGCCGCCCCGGGGTGCAGGTCGTGGTCGAGTACGTGGAGTTCGGAACCCGGCCGCAGCGCCAGGTAGACGGCGAGCTCGGTGAGCCGGGGCAGCGCGCCGGGTGCGGCGGCGCCGAGGGCTCCCGCGACGTCCACCGGGCCGAGCAACCGGATCCGGGGGGCGTTGCGCGGGGCGTGCGCCTCCGGGGAGCGGAGGATGGCGAGCAGGTCGTCGCTGTCGCTGCGACCGGGCGTCGTCCGGGCGACCTGGGCGACGGCGGCGGGGCCTGGCTCGACGGCGGGCGCCGGTTCCTCCGTACCGACCGTGTCCGCGGTTTCGACGGCCTCCGCGAACCCGGTGGCCCCGGCGGGCCCGGTACCGGCGGCGGACTCGGCGGCGGACTCCGAAGCCGCCTCCGAAGTGGACTCCGGAGCGTGCTCGGCCAGCGGCGCCGACTCCTCGACGGTCGTCGAGCCGGTCCGCTCCGCCGCCACCGGATCTCCCGCCACCGGCCGCGGCGCGACCGGCTGCGGCACGACGGGCTGGACGGCGAGCACGACCGTCGCCGTGGACTCCGAAGCGGAGTCCCCCGGCTCGTCCGCCCCTTCGCCCTCCGTCGGGTCAGGCCGCCGCAGGTCACGGGTGGTCTCGTCGGTGGCTGCCTGCCGTCCCTGCCCGTTGACGACGAAACGCGCCGGGCCGGCCGGCACCGGAGCCGACCCGGGAACCGGGGCCGGAGCCGGAGTCGCAGGCGGCAGGGCGGCAGTCGCCGGAGCCGGCGCCACCGGATCGGTGCCCGCGAACGGGCTGGCCCCGGTGCCGATGACCCGGGCGAGCAGCCGGGGACCGGCAGCCGCGTCCGCGCCCTCGTCCGTCCCGCCCGCCACGACCCCGCCACGAGCGGCACCTCCGCCCGGGGCGCCACCAGCCGACGCCCCGCCGACCGCCGAGACCGCCGGGACCGCCGGGACCGCCGAGGCGACCGAGACCCCGACGGCGGCCAGTACCGGTACGGCGGCGGGCAGTTCGGTGGTGTCGGTGTCGTCCTCCGGTCCGTCCAGGGTCCAGGCCGGGGCCGGGTGCTGGGTGGTGTCGTCGGCGACCCGGAGCAGCTCGGCGACCTGGTCGTACTGCCGTACGTCGAGACGCTGCAGCTCGACCGTGAGGTGCAGGCCGGGGATCGCGGCCTGGCCGGAGGTCGGCAGGGTCCAGCGGGCGACCGGGCCGGTGCCGCGCTCGGGGGCGCGGGTGATGACGGCGACGCAGGTGCGCGGGCGGGCGTCGAGCAGGCGCCCGAGCTCGGCGGGGACGTCCCCGCCGGGCTGGTGGGCGCAGAGCACGATCTCGGGCGTCCAGGACTCGTCGGCCTGGCCGCGGCTGCGGGCCTCGCGCGGGCTGGTGGCCTCGGCGGCGACCAGGGTGGCGCGGGCCTTGGCGGTGCGCGGGCCGAGGGCGGCGAGCGCGGCCTCCAGGGTGGGGTGGCGGTGCACGCGTTCGGCGGCCGGGCCGCTGATCGGCACCTCCTCGGCGAGGTCCACCAGGTGCAGGTGGAGCCGGTCGGCGAGCGGGCTGTGGGCCAGTTCGATGGCGAGGGTGCGCAGCACGTCCCGGGCGTCGTCCGGGTGGCCGGACAGGTGGAGCAGCCGGACGGCCTCCAGGTCGGCGAGGACGACCGAGCCGTCCGGCGAGGTGCCGAGGGTGACGAGCGCGGGGTACGGCGCGGGGGTCTTCCGGGCCTGGCCGGGGCTGAGCAGGTCGCCCGAGTCGGCGCTGCACCACCACACGTTGGCGGCGTGGGCGGCGCGGAACGGCGCGATCGGGGTGGCCGGGCCGGACAGGTGCAGTTCGACGGTCTGGCCCTGGGTGATCCGGGCGGCGACGATGGCGGGCAGCCGCTTGCCGCCGCGCACGGTGTTGCGGGCCAGGGTGCGCAGGGCGCGGTCCAGCAGTTCCAGTCCGGCCTGGTCCTGGCGGGCCATCAGTTCGTTCTCGAAGGCGGCGGCCTCGGCCTCGGGCATCGCGATGCGGTGCCGGGGGCGGCGGGCGCGCTGCTGGGTGCCGCGCTTGTGGGCGACGGTGCCGACCATGATGGCGGCGAGCAGGACGCCGACGGTGGAGGCCGAGAGGGCGACGCCGTAGTCGTCGTCGGCGGCCGGGTCGGCGTGCGCGGCGGGCGCGTGCGCCGGCGTGTGCGTGGGCGCGGGCACCGGGGCCGACTGCGGCGCGCCCTGCGCGGGAGCGCCCGGCGCCGGGGTCTGCGCCGCGGCCTGGTCCCCGGCAGCCGGAGCGGGAGCGGGAGCGGGCGCCGGAGCGGGCGCCTGGTCCACGGGAGCGGGAGCAGGAGCAGGCGCCGGAGTGGCGGCCCCCGTCCCCGGCACGGTGAGCACCATCCCCGGCACCACCACGTCCGGATCCGTCAGCTGCTCGCCGTCCGGGGCCTGCGCCCCCTTGTTCGCCTCGAACAGCTTCGGCCACTGCTCCCCGTCCCCCAGCTCCCGCTGGGCGATGGTCGACAGGCTCTCCCCGGCCTGGACGGTGACGGTGTGCTGCCCACCGGAACCGCCCGCACCACCGGGGCCGCCGGCCTCCGTCCCGGCCTGCGGGGCCCCCTGAGGCGCGCTCTGCGGCGTGCCCTGCGCGGCGTCCCCCGAGGGAGCCGGGGCGGGAGCCGGCGCCGGTGTCCTCGCCTCGTCGGGCTTGGCGTCCGCCGGCATCAGCAGCTCCCAGCCTGGCTGGATCGGCCGCTCGGCGTCGAAGCGGATGCCCGAATCGCCCATCACGCGGCCGTCGTTGAGCTTGGCGATCTCCACCCACCTTTCCCCCGAGCCCAGTTGGCGCTCGGCGATGGACCAGAGACTGTCGGCCGGGCGGGCGTCCCGCACCGTGTACGTGGCCTGCTGCTCGGCGGCCGGCGTCAGGGCCGGCGAGGCCTGCGCGGCGGGCAGTGCGGCACGCTGCGCGCCACCCGGCGCCAACTGGGCCTGGGCGACTGACCCGTGGGCCGGCTCGGGAACGGCCGCGAAGGCCGAACCGGCCACCGGCACCAGCGCGAGCACCGAGCCGACCAGCCCGGCCGCGAGCCGCTGGCTCCAGCCGAAGGCGGGGATGCGGCGGGCGATCCGGCCGCGCAGCTGGGCCGGGATCTCCAGCAGGACGGAGAGCGCGAAGCAGGCCCAGGCGATCCAGCCGACGACCACCAGCGCCCACAGGAACAGACTTCCGTCGTCCGGACTGGTGAGCGCCTCGCCCACCCCGCCCGAGGCGACCTCGCCCATCCCGGCGACCGCCTCCGTGCCGTACAGCAGCAGCGCGGGGACGCCGAACAGCAGGGCGAGCAGGGTGACCAGCGCGCCGAGCGCGGTGATCACCGCACGGCCGCGCCCGCGGGGTGGTCGGGGCGCCGGGGCGGCGGGCCCTCGGGCGCCGCCGGCGCGATGGGACGTCCCGGCCCGGCCGGTACGGGCCTGGGCGGTACGGGCCTGGTCCTTGGCACGTGGCGCGGCCATCAGTCGGTCTCCGCTTTCTCGACTCCGTGGACGAGGGTCGCACTGCCCTTGCCCGTTACCTTCCGTTCCCCGAGGGCGCCCAGCAGGACGGGGCGGTAGTCGGCCCGCACGGTGACGGTGACGACCTTGCCGTCGCCGGAGAACTCGACCTCGCCCGCCCGCAGGCCGTACAGGGCGAGGTAGGCGTCGGCGGCGTCCCGGACGTACTTCTCCTGGACCTTGAAGCCCTTGCCCTGCAGGACGGCCGCCCGGTCGAGCTGCTGGCCGCCGACCCGCGCGGCCTCCAGGGCGTAGGCGTCGGTCCGCTCGGCGACCCGCAGCCGGCCGCCGGCGTCGATCACCAGGGCGATGACGAGCACGACGTACGCCGCGCAGATCGCCACGAAGAGGGCCACCGCGCCCCGGTCGGACCGGCGCGCCGACAGCCGTCGCCGCAGACGGCTCACCACTCCCGTCTCCTCCCCCCGCTTCGCACGATGCTCTCCCCACCGGCCCCCACCGGGCGCCGCTCGGTACCGTTGTGTCATCCCCCGGGCGCTCTCCGCTTGCGTCTCCCCCGCACGGGCCGTCTCCAATCCCCCGTCTTCCGGGTGACGGCGCCGCGCGCCGTCATGTGCCCCGGTAACGGTCCACCACCGAGGTGAACTCGCCGACGAGGTGCTTCGTCACGGGTACCCCGGACGGTCCGCCGAGCAGGTCGGCCAGTTCCACGTCGCAGACCACCGTGACGGTGACGGTCGTGACCGGTCCGCCCGGCAGGTTCAGTTCCCCCCTGCCGACCCGCACGTCACCGTTGCGGCAGGACACGCCCTGCTGGCGCAGCGTCGCGAGGGCGGAGTCCCTGGCCGGCTGGTCCATGCCGTCCACGCTGCGCTGCAGGGAGGCGGTCCTGGCCGCGGCCCGGGCGGCGGCCTCCACGGTGCCGGCCGTGGACTGCACCCGCCCGGCGGCGATGGCCACCAGGACGAGTCCGACCACGCCCGGCACGACGATCGCCGCCTCGATCGCGATCCCGCCCCGGTCCCGCCTGCGCGGACGTGGACGTGACCGGAACCGAAGACGGGACCGCGGCCGGCGACCGCCGCCCGGCGCCCCCTGTGCCGCCTGTGCCGCCGGTACGCCCGTCACGCCCGTCACGCCCGTCACGGCGTCACCACCGGTGCCACGAAACGCTCTCGCGGCGCCTCGGCGAACTGGGTGACGGCGGGCGCCCTGAGCCCCGGTATCAGCAGCGGCGGGTTCAACCGCACGGTGACCCTGATGGTCTGCGCCGTGCTGCCGTCGGTGCGCACCGTGTACCCGTGCACGCCCTGCCGGTCGAGGAAGTCGCGGGCCTGCCGCTGGGCCGCCTCGTTCTTCTCGCCGTCCGTCGCACTGCCCTGCACCCGGCCGGCGTCCACGCCCTCGCGGGCGGCGGTGAGCGCGACCTGCCGGTCGTACCAGATCAGCGCGGCCTGGACGACGAGCAGCAGGAGCAGCAGGACGACCGGGAAGACGATGGCCAGGCTCAGGCTCATCGCCCCCCGGTCGCCCCTGCGGCGGAGAGCAGGACGCGTCACTGGGTGGCGCCGCCCGCGCCCGCGCCCGCGCCGCCGCCCGGCATGTTCGGGTCCTGCTCGACCTTCTTGACGACCTTGTCCTTCAGCAGGTAGAGCGCGGTCGCCACGGCGCCCGCGACGAACACCAACGCGATGATGGCCAGGGCGAGTTCGATGCTGATCGCTCCGCGGTCGCCGCGCGCGCGGGCGGCCCGCAGCCGGCCGAGCCGGAAGGTGAACAGCAGCAGCGCGAACTGGACCGGTAGCAGAACGGGGCGCAGCACCCGATCTGCCAGCTGGACGAGTCGTACGGTCATCGGGATCTCCGGGAGTGTGGCGGTGTGGTGTGGTGTGGTGTGTGGCGGGTGGTGCCGGCTGCTCCGACCGGGCCGATAGGGCCCCGGAAGGGCGTGAACGAGGCTGTGGGCACGGTCAGTTGAGCATCTGGTGCAGGGCGGGGAAGACGATCAGGACGGTCATCAGGAGGGTCAGCGCGGCCCCGGGCGCGACCATCCGTTCGCTGTCGGCGTTCGCGCGGGCGAGGTCCTCGGCGAGCAGTTCCCCGCGCAGGCCCTTGGCGCGGGCCCGCAGGGTGTCGTACACGGCGGCGCCGTCGTTGCCGGACAGCCGCATGATGTCGGCCACGTCCTGGAGCGGGCTCAGCCCCAACTCCTCGGCGAGCGCGTCGAGTCCGGCCCACGGCGGGAGCCGGTCGGTGGCCGCGCGTTCCAGGGCGTCGCGGATCCGCCGGAACACCGCACCCTGCCCGACCGAGGCGGCCCGGCGCAGCGCCTCGGCGGGGCCGCAGTCGGCGGCCCGCTCCATCGCGACGAGTTCCAGGTAGGCGGCGATGCCGTGCAGGTACTCGGTGCGCGCCTCCTTGGCCTCGCCGCGCACGATGGCGTCCGGGACGAACCAGAGCAGTCCGGCCAGCAGCGGGCCGATGACGAGCGGCAGCGCGAACGGCAGGCCGACGTCCATCAGCACGGCCATCGCGCCCAGGTAGGCGGGGAGCATCAGGCCGAGCGCGGCGAACAGCAGCTTGTGCACCATGAACCGGGCCGGGGTGCGGCCGATCAGGGCGAGTTCGCGGCGCGGGACGGAGACCCCGCGCAGGTGGACGGACCGTTCGCCGATCCGGTCGTACCAGCGGGGCCGCTCGTCCGGGTGCTGCTCGCGGTCGGCGGGGGTGGCGTGCAGCCGGTCCAGTGCCTGGCGCAGGTCCGGGGGCGCCGGGCGCAGTTCGGCGACCAGGAGGGCGAGGCCGCCGGCCGCGGCGGCGCCGGCCAGCACGGACCAGGGGGAGATCACCGGACCTCCCCGAGCAGTTCGGCCGGCTGCGGCTCGGTCGCCGGTGCGGCGGACCGCCGCCCGCTCCTGCTGCGCCGGTCCGGTGTCAGCAGCCGGGGCACCGGCGGGTGGGAGGCCAGCGCCCGCATCCAGGCGATGATCGCCACGAACAGGGCTGCGACGACGGCGAGCACCACCTGGCCGAGGAAGGTCCCGTACGGCCGGGTGTACTCGGTGTTGAAGGAGCCGACCGTGACGACCAGCACGATGATGCCGACCAGCCAGCGGATGGTGGTCCGGTGCTTGGCCCGGTCGGCCTCGATGGCGCGGCGCTGGCGGACCTCCTCGCGCACCGAGTCGGCCATGTCGGAGAGGGTACGGGCGAGTCCGGGGCCGCTGTCCCCGGCCCGCAGCACGAGCGCGGCGAGGACCTTGTCGGCGGTGGCGTCGGCAAGGCTGTCGGCGAAGGCGCGCAGCGCCTCCTCGGGCCGCCAGCGGGCCTGCAGCCGGGCGGCCAGTTCGCCGATCTCGTCCTCCAGGGCGGCCGGGGCGGTGCGGCGGCTGGTGACGATGGCCTGGTTGAGTCCGACGCCGAGCAGCAGCACGTCGGCGATCCGCTGGGTCCACTCGGAGAGCGCCTCCAGCCGCTCGATCCGGTGGGTGTCCGGGCGGGTGGTGTCGAACAGCCAGGGCAGGCCGAAGACGGCCAGCGGCACCAGCAGCGCGGTCAGCGGGATGCCGGTGAACAGCCAGGCCAGCGGCGCCCCGGCGAGCGCGAGCGGCAGTTGGACGCGGCGCAGCCGCACCATCCGGTTCGCGGCCGTCCCGGGGGCGCCGTACCAGAACACGTGGAGGCGGCCGGCCAGCGGGTTGACCGCCGGTTCGGCCCCGTCCTCGTCGCCGGGCTCGCTGCCGCGGGCCCAGACCACCAGGGCGACCAGGCCGCCCGCGAGCGCCAGCCCGCACAGGGCGAAGAGCAGCATCACCGCGCGCCACCGCCGATCCGCAGCTGCAGCGGGGTGGCCCAACTCCCGTACCGGGAGCCGAGCAGCGAGGCGTCGAAGCCGGCCCGGCGCAGGTCGTCCAGGCACTGCGGCGGGGTGTGCGGGACGGCCCGCGGCTCACCGAGGTCCGGCCGGGGGCCGAAAACGGTGTTCAGCGCGGGCCGGCCGCTCTCCCCGAGGCCGGTGACCTCCAGGACGTGGGACACGAAGCGGTGCCGGCGGCCGCCGACGGCGGTCTCGTCGACCATGGTGACGTGCACGATGAGGTCCAGGGCGTTGGCGGTGAGCCGGTAGGCGAGTGAGTCGGTCATGTGCGAGCCGTATTCCAGGCAGAGTTCGGCGATGCGGTCGACGACCATGTGCGGGCCGCGGGCGTGCAGGGTGCACATCGAGCCGCCCTCGCCGTTGGTCATCACCCGCAGCATCGGGACGACCTCGCCGGAGCGGACCTCCCCGACGATGATCCGGGAGAGCGTCATGCGCAGTGCGGCCGGGATGAGGTCGCCGATGCTCAACTCCCCGGCCAGGCGCCCTTCGACGCGTTCGCCGTTGCCCTCCCTGGCCTCCATCGGGACGACCTGGCGCAGGTGGCCGAGGGTGTGCAGCCAGAGTTCGAACTCCGACTCCAGGGTGCCGATCCGCTCGTCCGGCGGGATCTCGGCGGCCATCGCGCGCAGCAGACTGGTCTTGCCGACGCCCTGGGTGCCGGTGATCATGACGTTCTTCCTGGCCCGGATCGCGGCGGCCAGGAAGGCCGCCAAGGTGGCGTCCAGGGTGCCGAGTTCGACCATCTCGGGCAGGGTTGCGGAGGCCACCCGGTGGCGTCGGATCGCCACGTACGGGCGGGGCGTCACCTCGGTGAGCGCCTGGAGGCGCATGCCGCCCTCCAGGCGCAGGGCGAGGGTCGGGCTGGCGGTGGACAGGCTGCGCTCGCCGCCGCCGTGCTGGCGGGCCAGGTCCTGGAGCAGCTCGACGAGTTCGGCGTCGCTGTCGGCCACCGGCGGTACCTGGCGCAGGGGTTGGTGCACCTTGGAGACCCAGACATCGTCACAGCCGTTGATCAGGATGTTCTCGATCTCCGGGTCGTCCAGGTAGGGCTGGAGCCGGCCGGCGCGGAACAGCAGGTCGAAGACGGCCTCGGCGAGGGCGCGGTCCTGCTCCCGGGTGGGCGGGATGCCGTGGGTCTGGGCGTACGCGTCGGACCACCGGGCGACGGCCTCCTCGATCAGCGCCCGGCCGCGCTGGCGGCGGGTGGCGCGGTCCGGGTCGGAGCCGGAGGCGGCGGTCAACCGGGTGATCTGCTGGTGCAGTTCGGCCGCGACCTGGCGCTTGAGCTCGCGGGCGACCTGCGGGTCGACGGCGGGCCGGGTGGCGGCGCCGCGCAGGTCCAGCGAGGGCAGCTGGGAGGGCACGGCGGTGGGCCCGGCCGTGCCGGGCGGGACGGGCTGCGGCGCTACGGGCTGGGCGGAGGCCGGCTGGGGCGCGACCGGGCCGGGCTGGTACCCGTGCGGCGGGGCGACCGGGCCGGGCGCCGGCGCCGGTGTGGGCACCGGCGTGCTCCAGGGCAGCGCGGCCGGATCGGAGGCGGGACGCTGGTGCAGGGGGCTACCGCGCACGGAGCACCTCCCCGGGGTTCGGCGGGTACGGACCGTCGGGATCGTCCCCACGGTCCGTCACACTCGGCTGCTGGAGCGGGTACCGGTCGTCCGGCTCGCCGTACGGGGCGGACTGGACGTGGGCCGGGAACGGCGCCGGCGCGGCCGGCTGCGGGGCGAGCCCGGCCAGCGGCGCCACCGGTCCTGTGGTGATCACCGGCGGGACGGGCTGCGGCGGGCTGTACGAGGGCTGCTCGCCCTCGGCCGTCCCGTAGCCGGACCGGCCGTGCGTGAACTGGCCCTGTGTGAACTGTCCTTGTGCGTACTGGCCCTGCATGGACTGCCCCTGCGCGGCGCGGCTGTGGGCCGCCGCGCCGTACCCGCCCGAGGCGTACGGGGCCTGGCCGTGGCCACCCTGCCCGTACCCACCACCCGAGACGTACCCGGCTTGGTCGTACCCCGGCTGCGCGTACCCCGGCCGGCCGCCCTGCCCGTACGCCGACTGCCCGTACGCCGACTGCTCGTACGGGCCCGGCGCGGGCGAGGGCGTGGGCCCGGCCGAGGGCACGGGCATCGACGGCTGCGACGGCGGCGAGGGCTGCGACGGCATCGACTGCTGCGGCGCCATCGGCACGGACGGGGTCGGTATCGGCGGGGCCGGCACCGGAGCCGTCGGGGCGGGGGTGGTCGGGGCGGGGCTGGTCGGGGCGGGGGTGGTCGGGGCGGGGGTGGTCGGGGCGGGGGGCGTCGGCACCGCCGCCGCGACCGGGGCCGCCGGACCACCCGCCGCACCGCCCGCCGTCAGCTGGGCCGGCGCCGCGTCCTGCGCGACGCCCGGCGCGAGCCGCTGGCGCCGACGGCGGATCAGCAGCTGCACCTCGTCCGCCGCCGACCGCGCCGTCCGCATCAGCTCCGAGCGGATGAACCGCCGGTCGGTGGTGTCCCCGCCGTCGGAGAGCACCTTCGCCGTCCGGAGGGCGTGCGGCAGCACCCCGAGCACCGGCAGCCCGAGCTCTCGGGACACCTCCGCCCGCGTGTACGGCCCCTCGGCGACCAGCAGCAGCCCGAGCGCGTCCGCCCCGGTGCCGGCCGAGGCCAGGTCCTCGGCCAGGGCGGCGAGCCGGGGCCGGACCGAGCTCAGCCCGCGCAGCGTGGTGCGCACGGTCGCCACCACCACGTCGGCGCGGCGGGCCAGCACCGCGCTGTGGCCGGTGGCGCCGGAGCGGCCGAGGTCCACGATGACGTCGTAGCCCTGCTGTTCCACGCCGCGCAGCAGTTCGGCGAGCGGCTCCCAGGTGTAGGCGAGGCCGGGCGCCTGGGTGGGGTCGGTCAGCCCGGGCAGCAGCAGCCGCTCGGCGCCGCCCTCGGGCGAGAGGTCGATCAGCTGCTCCCAGATGGTCTGCGCGAGCAGCCCGCGGCGGTCGGCGACGGCCAGGTTGCGCAGCCCGTACACCGCCTCGACCCGGCCCTCCAGGGCGCCGGCGAGCACCGCGCCGCCGTCCGGGTCGGCCTCGACCAGCAGGATCCGCCGGCCGGGCTGCAGCGGCCAGGACAGCAGCAGCGCCAGGGCGGTGGTGGTCGCTCCCGGTGCGCCCGGGCCGCCGACCACCGCGATCACGGCCATCAGGCACCGCCCGTCGCGGCCGGCGCTCCGGGCGAGGCACCGCCGGAGGTGGCGGCGCCCGGGGTGGCGGCACCGGGCGCGGGGGTGCCGGGTGCGGGGGCGCCCGGGGTGCCGGCGGCGGCCGAGGGCGCGCCGCTCGCCGCCGGGGCCGGCGCGGCACCGGCCGCAGGGGCACCGGCCGCCGCGCCGCGGGGCGCGAGCAGTACCTGGATCCGCCCGCTCGCCACCCACTGCGCCAGCCGGGGCCCGTCCGCGGTGCCGACCGCCACGTCGATCACCTGGCTGCCGTCGGTGTCCACCCGGCCGACGGTGATCACCGTGGCGGGCAGCGAGTCGGCCCGGCCGTTGTCGGGGGTGAAGACGATGACCAGCTGGACGCCGGGCTGCAGCCGGCTGGCGGGCAGCTGGCTGCGCTTGGCCGACACGCCGACGACGATCTGCCCGGGCTGCAGCGACAGGCCCTGGGCGAGGTCGGAGCCGGTGAGCATCGCGCCGCGCTTGAGGTCGGTGGCGGCCCGCATGCCGACCGCCTTCGCCCGGTCCTGGGCCGAGACCGGGTGCAGCGCCGGGTCCCCCGCGATCCGGGCGACCACCAGGTCGTCCTCGGTGATCACCTGTCCCCACGGCACGTCCCGGGCCAGTGCCAGCACCGCGACCCGCTGGCCGGTGCTGTTGTAGAGGACGGCCCCGCCCAGTCCGCCGGCCGCGATCAGCGCGACCGCCATCGCCAGCACCGCCGGGCGCCGCCGCCGCGCCCGCATGGTCCGCCCGGGCGCGTGCGGCACGGCCCGCCCCCGGCCCTTGCCCCGGCCGCCCTGCTCCGGCTGCTCCGGGAGCGGCACGGACGCCGCCGCGCCCGCGGAGGTGCCGGATCCCGGCGTCGCGAACGTACGGTTCTCCACCGGGTTCCGCCCTTCCCTCGTTCGTCTCCGGCTCGTCTGGCCGGTCAGGCTGGTCTGGCTGGTCTGGCTGGTCTGGCTGGTCTGGCTGGTCAGTGTGTGAATCGCCGTACCGGCGCCACCACCCGGGAGCGGTCGGCCGGCCGCTCCCGTTCGGGCGCGCTCAGTTGAGCACCTGCATCTCGGCGACCTTGAGCTGGAAGGGAGTGCTGCTCCGCCTGATGCCCCGGAGCTTGAACGTCCGCGGGTTCGGCCCTCCGGTGACCACCACGGTGGCCTCCCACTGCATGGTCACCGTGGCGTTGAAGACGCCGTTCTTCTCGCCGGCCGAGCTGGTCCTGAACTCGTAGCCGCAGTCCGGGGACTTCGCGTCGCCGTACTTGGGGTCGTACGGCGTGCCGGTCGTGGCGCAGGAGGTCTGGAGGTTGCCGCCGAAGCTCCAGTCCGCCTTCACCAGCCGGGGCGTGACGGTGACCGCGATGCCCGCGAGCTCCGCGTGGCCGACGCCCGGCAGCGCGGCGCCGTCCGCCCAGAGCCAGACCGGGGCGTTGACCACCGCGGTGTTCTGGGGTGCGGCCCGGCCCACCGGCGGCGTGAAGTGGACCTGGTCGGTGGCCCGCTCGATGACCCTGGCCTCCGTGGTGACGTCCTGCCCCGGCGTGGTGGCCTCGAAGACGATCTCGGCGCCGCCCATGCCCCCGTCGGTCTGCGGGCAGACCTTCGTGTAGAGCGCGCCGTCCTTCGGGTCGTGGCCGCCCCACGCCGGGTCGCCCGCGGCCGGCGGGTTGTCCAGCGGGCGGAAGTAGCAGCCCTTGCTGCTGCTGAACCAGCCCAGCTCGGGGTCGTGGCAGGCCCAGGTGACCTGGTGGTAGTCGCACAGCTGCGGCCCGGTATCCGAACCGCCGCCGGGCTGGGATCCGCCGGGCCCGGGGGTCGTTCCACCGGAGTGGACGTCCACGCAGATCACGGTCGGGTAGCACTGTTCGGCCCCGCCGCCCGGTGGTTCGTCCGCGGACGCGTTCACCGCCGAGGACAGCAGCAGGCCGGCCGACATCGACACGGCGATCGCGATCCGCCGGGCCGGTTTCCGCGCGTTCAGCATGTCCGGTCCACCTCCCGCTTGAAGTCGTTGATCAACCAATGTGCTTGGAACCAGCGCAGGGACGCGGTGGCGACGTACCGGTTCAGGCGGGATCCGGGGTCCTTGGCGGCCCCGGTCACGGCATCGACGCGGTGCCAGTCCGACAGGTCGACACAGTCCTCGATCACGGCGGTCTGCGGATCGGCTTTCAGGTCGATGGCCTTGACCACCGCGGAATTGCGCGGTGCTCCGGTCATGACCGCTTTGGCGTCGCGTAGTTGACGGAGACTTACCAGGCTGTCGGACAGCGCCCGGCCGGAGGAGTACTGCTCCAGTCCGTAGCCGTCCGAATCCGCACGCCCGAAGACGTCCGCCTGGGCCTGCCACCAATCCTGATACGCCTTCAGGGCCAGCCGCCCCATGGCCCCTTCCGGGCCGCTGGTCGGCGCGATCGAGCCGTTTACCGAACCACTCGAAGGAGTTAGCGGATCCGCTCCCGCGACGGTGGGCGCAGTCGACCCGAGGCGATCGACGGAACCACCCGCACCACCGCTCGCACAGGCGCCGAGCAGCAACACCAGTACCGCCCCACCGACCCCAACCGCCCCAGGGCGCAACACATTTCCGCGCTGCCGCATGGCCCCACCTCATTGCGACCGACCTGATCCGTGATCCACGGCCGCCAGGAGAATTCCGCCGTCCCACCGGTGTTTCCGCTGGGGATCGATTCTTCGCCAACCCACCCCATCACGGCAACACCTCAGGCCCCCTGACCTTACGCGGAAGGCGGTTCCGTCGGGGCACTTTCCCGCCACAGAACGGCCAACAGTTCCTCGGAAAGCGACAATCCGGCCAATGCGCCCCGAACCGCGGCCCGATTGCGCATCAGAAGCCGCCCGGCGTGCGGCGGAACGAGCAGGCGCGCGCCAGGCGCACCCGAACTACCGACCGGTTCTCCACCGCCCGTCAGGGCGGCCACGGCCGGCTGGAGATCGAGCGGGGCGACGGCCGCGGGGGCACCCGGGACGCCCTGGCGCAGGACGGTGGTCAGAGCCCGGCTGAACGAGCCCTCCCCACCCGGCAGTACGGCGTCCCGGCCGCGTCTGCCCGGGGCGTAACGGTTCCCCGGGGCGTAGCGGCCGATCCGGCCCCACAGCGGGACCCTGGAGTAGCTCAACAGTTCGCCGGCGCCGTCCTCGCCGTTCTCCACCGCCGCCCAGGTGTCCCGGTCGGCCACCGCGTCGACCAGCAGCAGGGCCTCCTCCTGGTCGCCGTGCACCATCGCGCTGACCACCCAGTCCCAGGCCAGGCCCCGGCGGTAGGCGTTGTCGGCGGTGCTGCCGGCGGTGACCAGGGCGAGTCGGCGCCCGCGCGGGTCGGCCACCAACTGGCCGACCAGGCAGACCAGCAGCCAGCGGCCGGGGTGCTGGGCGGCGTCCCGGACGGCGGTAAGCATGGCGTTGGCGTCCGCGTCCGGCGGCACCGTGGTGACCCTGCAGCCGGCCGCTCCGGTGTCGAAGCACATCCCGGGCAGCACCTCGGCGAGCAGCCGGGCGCCGTCCGGTGCGAGCGCCGCACCCCCGAAGGCCCGGTCGGGGCCGCCGTCCGCCCCGATCACCACCAGATCGACCCCGCCCGCCATCCGGCCGTCCCCCTCCTCCACCGTTTCTCCACCCGCCGGGCAGGCTACCGCCCCCGACGGCCTCCGACGGGGCTCCCGGCCCGTCCGCTCAGGGACCATGGGCCCTATCGGTACGCGCGCCGACCGAGGACGATCGGACGCATGGAGCGTGAGGACCGTGTGGAGACCCTGAGCGAGGCCGAGTGCCTGCGGCTGCTCAGCACCGTGCCCGTCGGGCGCGTGGTGTACACCGAGCACGCGCTGCCGGCCGTCCTGCCGGTCTCCTTCGAGGTCCTGGACGGGCGGCTGGTGCTCGCCGTGCGCCGTGGAAGTGCCACCGCGCGCGGGCTTGACGGCACGGTGGTGGCCTTCCAGGCGGATCTGCTGGACCCGGCCACCCGCACCGGGTGGAGCGTCCTGGTGCACGGGCGGGCCGACGTGATGACGGACCCCGAGCAGGTCCGGCGGGTGCTGCGCTCAGGACTGCGGCCCTGGGTGGGCGATCCGGAGCCGCTGTTCGTCGCGCTGGTGCCGGAGCTGGTGAGCGGCCGTCGGCTGTTCCCGACCGGGCCGGGCGCCCTGGCCCGCCAGACGCGGCGGCCTTCGGGCGCCGGGCGGATGGACGCCGGGCAGGTGGGTGCCGGGCGGATGGACGCCGGGCGGATGGGTGCCGGGCAGGTAGGCCTGGGGAGCGCGGACGCCGCCGGGCCCATGAACACCGGTTTTCCGTTCGGCTCCTGACAGATACCGGTGGGTAGGCATACGCTTCCGGCGTCCTGACCCCTCCCCGGGCCCGTCCCCACCAGGAGCTCACCGTGACGACCTTCGCCTCCCTCGCCGAGCTGTCCGCCGCCGTCGGCACCGAGCTGGGCACCAGCCAGTGGCACACCATCGAGCAGCGGCAGATCGACCTGTTCGCCGAGGCGACCGGCGACCACCAGTGGATCCACGTGGACCCGGAGCGGGCCAAGGACAGCCAGTTCGGCTCGACCATCGCACACGGCTACCTGACCCAGTCGATGATCCCGGTGCTGGCGAAGGAGTGCTACGCCGTCGAGGGCGTGCGGATGGCGCTGAACTACGGCTCCGACAAGGTGCGCTTCCCCGCCCCGGTGCCGGTGGGCACCGCGATCAGGGCCACCGCCGAGCTGCTCTCGGCCACCGAGGTGCCGGGCGGCGTCCAGGCGGTGGTGCGGTTCACCGTGGTCAGCGAGGGGAGCACCAAGCCGCACTGCGTCGCGGAGACGATCACCCGCTTCTACGCCTGACGGGAGCGCGCCCACCCGGGCCGTGGGCGCGCGGGCCGGCAGGCGTGCCCGGACCGGCAGGCGTGCGGGGCCGGGCCGGGGGCGCGCGGGCCTGGGTGGAGCGGGCGGGCCCGGGCGACGGCGTGCGACCCGTTCCTCCCGGGTCCCCCGATTGGACCGCGCCGGGCCCTCCACCAGGTCCGGACGGCCCACGACGAGTAACCTCCGACGAGATGGTTGTCGTATCGCAGCAGCCCCGTCGGGCGCTGCGCTGAGCGCCCCGGCCCGCCCGGTAGCCGTGACCGTCCCTGGAGGAGCCGTGCCCCGCCCAGCCCCGTGGTTCTCCCGCCTCGCCGGTCTGTCCTCGCAGTTCGCCCCGCCGACCACCGGCCCCGCCGCCGAGCGCGCCGTCCCCGGTCTGGCCGGACTGCCCCGGGCCGCCTGGCACCGGGTCCGGACCGACCCCTTCGGCGCCGAACCCAGGGGTGAGCGGCTGGCCCGCATCCGCCGCTCCCCGCAGTTCGCCGACGGCGCCTTCCACAACCCGGTGCCCACCCGCCGCCTGGTGTACGAGCGCAGCCCGCTGGAGATCACCCACGCCCAGCTGACCGGGGACAAGGCCCGCCGGAGGCCGACCGCCGCCATTCCGCTGCACCGGCTGCTCCCGGTCGATCTGGCCGCGCCGCCGGAGTCCGGACTGCGGCTGACCTGGCTGGGGCACGCCTCCGTGCTGGCCGAGATCGGCGGGCGGCGGGTGCTGCTCGACCCGGTCTGGGGCGAGCGCTGCTCCCCCTTCTCCTGGACCGGGCCCAAGCGGCTGCACCCGGTGCCGCTGCCGCTGTCCGAACTCGGGCCGGTGGACGTGGTCGTGATCTCCCACGACCACTACGACCACCTCGACATGGACACCGTCCGGGCTCTGATCGGGACGGACGCGGTGTTCGCCGTGCCGCTCGGGGTCGGGGCGCACCTGGAGCACTGGGGCGTACCGGCCGAGCGGATCGTCGAACTGGACTGGTGGGAGTCGGCCGAGGTCGCCGGGCTGACCCTGACCGCCACACCGGCCCGGCACTACTGCAGCCGCGGGCCGCGCACCAGCTCGCTGTTCCTGTGGGCGTCCTGGGTGGTGGCCGGCGGCGGACGGCGGATCTTCCACAGCGGGGACACCGGCTACTTCCCCGGCTTCGCCGAGATCGGCCGCCGGCTCGGCCCGTTCGACGCGACGATGATGCAGGTCGGCGCGTACAGCGACTTCTGGCCCGAGGTGCACATGACCCCCGAGGAGGGCGTGCGGGCGCACCTGGACCTGGGCGGCGCGCTGCTGCTGCCGATCCACTGGTGCACCTTCAACCTCGCGCTGCACCCCTGGGAGGAGCCCGCGGAGCGGGTGGTCACCGCGGCCCAGGCGCTCGGTGCCCGGCTCGCGGTGCCCCGCCCCGGCAAGCCCTTCGAACCCGCGCGCCCGCCCGCCCTGCGCCTGTGGTGGCGCGCTGTCGCCGCCGCCCCGCGCGAGGTCCCGCCGCTGGTCGACGGGCGGCGGCCGGGTGAAGGAGTGGCGGCGGGCGGGAGCGGGGCGCGCGAACAGGCGACGACTTTCAGCGAACAGATTTCAAAATCTGTTCGCTGAAAGTCGTCAGCTGAAACCCGTCAGCCCTTCGCCGTCACCCGTCGACGCCGGATCACCGCCCAAGCCGCCTGCTGGACCAACAGGGTCAGCACCCCGGCCAGCACGATCCCCAGCAGGTTCAGCAGCAACTGCACGCTGGAGCCCCAGAACTGCTTGACGTCGCCGTAGCCGAGGGCGACGGCCGCATTGGCCGCGGCGGGGACGGTCGTGACCGAGATCGCCACGCCGACCAGGGCCCCGGCCTTCGAGGAGGTGAGCGAGAGCAGCCCCGCGACGCCCGCCAGGAAGGCGACCACGAAGGACGTCGCGTCCGGCTGCCAGATGAACGAGGTGTTCGGCCGCACGGCGTCGAACCTCGCCTCGCTGAACAGCCCGAGGCCTTCCATCAGCATCCCGAAGCAGACCGTCAGCCCCATCGCCACCACGAAACCCGTCACCAGCGCGTTCAACGATCGCAGTGCCGGGCGCAGCCGTCGCTGGACGACCGCCACGCAGAGCCCGGCCAGCGGCCCGAACTCCGGTCCGACGGCCATCGCGCCGACGATCAGGATCGCGCTGTCCAGCACCGCGCCACAGGCCGCGAGCATGGTGGCTGTGGTGAGGAAGGCCAGGAACACCCACGTGAGGGTGGACTCCTCGTGGGTGATCTCGGAGACCGACTCCCACACCAGCGCGTCCGCCCCCTCCCCGGGGGCCAGCCGCTCGGCCTCCTCTGCCGCCGCCGAGAGGGTCAGCTCGACCGCCGAGACGTCGATCGCGCCGCGCTCGGCCAGCCCCGTGGCGCGCAGCGCGCCCAGGGCCTCGTCCGCCGCCTCGCGGGCCACGTCGCAGAGCACCACGTCACCGGCGGGCCGGACGGCCGCGTCCGGGAGCAGGACGACGTGTGTCACCCCGACGACCTCGTCCAGGCAGTCCAGCACGCGGTTCCGGAGGTCGGGCGGGACGATCAGGCGAAGGTGCAGCACGGGCGCTCCGGTGGGCAGGGCAGGCGGAAGGTCCCGCCCACCCTAGGCCCGCCCCGCACCGGACCCCGCACCACCCCGCGCCCGCACCACCCCGGTCCCGCGCCACCCCGGTCCCGCACCGCGGCCCGTCACCACCCGGCCCGTCAACGGCCCAGCCCTTCAGCCCGCGAGGACGTCCCGTAGCGCCCGGGCCTCCTTGACCACCCGGCCCGCGCCGCCGCGCCCGGCCGCCGCCGTCACCTCGGCGACCGGCCCGCGGGCGCCGGTGCGCCGGGCGCAGTCGGTGGCCAGCGCGATCAGGTCACCCAGCCCGCGCGTCGACGGGTCGGCCTCCCCCAGGAGGGCCGGCAGGGCCGCCCCGAGCACCGACCAGACCGTCGCCCGGGCGCCGCTCTCCGCAGCCAGGGTGAGTGCCGCTCCCAGCCGGCCGGCCGTCACCGTGCCGCAGGCCACCAGGGCCCCGAGTTCGCGGCCGAGCAGCGCGCCGTCCAGGTCGCCGCGCGCGGCGAGCACCAGCAGCGCGTCCACCGCCGCCGTCCGGTCCTCGACGTGCCGGGCGCCCAGGCCGTACGCCAGCGCCAGGTGCAGCGCGAGCCCGGCCGGGCCGCCGGCCTCGGCGAGCAGCGGGAGGTGGCCGGCGGCCCCGCGCTCGTCCCGGTCGGCGCCCTCGGCGAAGGGGTCGAGCCAGCGCGCGGCCAGCTCCTCCCGGTGCCAGGGGAGCATCGCGAACCAGTGCGCGACGGGCCGCCGGCTCCAGTCGTACACCTTGCGGGCGCGGGCCACGCTGGGCTCGGTGCCGTCCAGCAGAGCCAGGAACTCGCTGGGGAGCCGCTCGCCACCCGGCCCCACCGGCCCGGCGCCGATGCCCGGCTGGGCGACGGCGATCCGCTCGATCTCCTCCCACCAGCGGTCCCCGTACACGTTGGTGCGCCGCAGCCCCTTGCCGGGCGCGAACAGCACCCGCTCGGACGGCTGACCGTGCAGTCCGCCGGTGCGCAGCCAGTGCGCCAGCCGGCGCCCGGCCGGGGAGGTGAGCGCCTCGGCGGCCTTCAGCGCCGCCTCCTCTGCCACCGACCCGACCGCCACCGGCCCGACCGCCACCGGCCCGACCGCCACCGGCCCGACCCGCAGCAGGGCCTGGGACAGGTCGGCCTTCCCCGGTGTGACACCCGCCGCCTCGTACCCGGCGATCCGCTCGACCAGCACGGCCGGGTCCAGCGCGCCGGTGGCATCGGTCGGGGTCGCGAGCAGGTACGGCGGCCGGGTGGCCGTCACCTGCCAGGCCGCCTCCTCCAGTCGGGCAGCGAGAACGGCCCCGGGCACGGTGGTGCCCGGCCCGCGCAGCGCCGAGCCGTCCCTTCCGCGGAGGGAGTCCCAGAACCGGCGCGGCGGGAGCTCACCGGCCACCGCGGCCACCACGAACAGGATCTCCCGGGGCGTGCAGTCCCCCCAGCTGCCGGTGCCGCGCCACGGGTGCACCCGGCGGACCGGCTCCAGCGCCTCGACCAGCGCCGCCCGGTCCCGGTAGGTCAGCCGGACCAGCCCGTCCAGCACCCGTTCGAAGGCCGCCATGCCGGGCTCGCGCGCCGCGAGCAGGGCGGACAGTTCCTCCGCGAGTTCGGCCGCCGAGCCGATCGGCGCGCCGAGCGGGCGCGGCTCGGGGGCAGGCGGCAGGAGTTCGTTCCACCCGGTGTCCGGGTCGTCCCCGTCGCCGCCGACCGGCGCGCCGAACAGCTCGCCCGCGCGCCGGTGGTGGGCCGGGTTGAGCGTCTCGGCGGCGGAGCGCAGCTCCGCCAGCACCGCCTCCCCCGCCGCCTTCAGGTGACGGTCCACCACGTTCAGCGCCCGCTCCTGGAGGGCCGTGTCCGGATGTCCGAAGGCCTCGGCCGCGGCCAGCACCACCGGTCCCGAACGCGCGGGCGCACGCCGGGCGGCCTTCTCCAGCCAGGCCAGCTGGGCGCGGACCAGCTTCTTCTCGTTCCGGAACAGCACCACCGCCGAGGCCTCGGTGAGCACCTCGGGCTCGATCAGGCCGGCCTCGTCCAGCCCGGCGAGGACGTCCTGGGCGTGCCCGGCGATCACTGACAGGCCGTCCAGCAGGGCCACCAGGTCGCGCACCCTGGCCGCGTACTCCTCGGCCGTCGGGGCGAGCGCCCGCAGCACCTCCAGGAAGGCCCGTTGGTCGGTCGCCTTGCCGCCGCGCAGCAGTCGGGCGAGGCAGCGGTCGAGCAGCTGGACGCGGTCCACCACTCCGGCCGCGGCCAGTTCGCCGATCGCCTCCGTCCAGATGTCGCCGGGGCGCGGGCTGAGCCGGAAGGTCAACGTGTAGCCGACATCGGCGAGTTCGAACAGCTCGGGCAGCAGCACCGGGGTGAAGGCGTCCTCGCGCAGCGTGGCGGCCAGCGTCGGGCGCGGGCCGCCCGTTTCGTCGATGTGGTCCATCCAGCTCCGGACGAAGGACTCGCCGCGCGGCACCTCGCAGCCGGTGCGCCGGACCACCGCCTCGATCACCGGGTACATCGACCAGCCCCAGCTCCGCACCGGCCGGGCGGCGAGCCGGGTGACCACCTCGACCTGCCACTCCACCGGCTGCGCCTCGATGACCTGGTGCAGCACGGAGTTCCGGGCCCAGTCCCGGACGCCGAAGTCGCTGCCGGCCAGCCAGGTGGCGGCGCCGGCCGGGCCGGCGTGGCAGCCGGCCCCGGCCACCAGCAGCCTGCCCTTGGCCTCGGCCGACTCCCGTGACCAGTCCTGGCGCAGTTCCTTGCGCAGCTCCTTGAGGGCGGGCAGGCAGGCCCGCCGCTGGGCCGGGTCCAGGGCGGCCAGCAGCTCCGGTATCCGCGCCAGCCGACCGGACCGGACGGCGGCGAGCAGCTCGTCGACCGGCCCCTGCCGGTCGGTGTCCGAGGTCGTGCTCACGCTCCGGCCCCCTTCGTCCCCGCAGCCCCGGTGGCCTCCACCGTCCCGACCGTCTCCACGGCCCCGGCAGTCGCGTCCCGCACCATCCCGACCGCCAGCGCGTGTTTGCACGGCCCGCGCCCGCCCCGGTAATTGCCCCACCACAGGCAGGTGCAACTCGACCGTCCCGACGCGTCCGTGCGCACCCGCTGGATGTGGTCGTCCACGGTGACGACGGCCGTCTCCCCGCCCTCCTCGAGTCGCACCGCGCCCGCCGCGACCAGTGCCCGGGCGGCCCGAAGCCGGGGGTTGGCCGTCTCGGCCCGCCCGGCGTCGTACGGGAGCTGGCGGTGGAAGTACGCGGCCTCGGCGGCGTCGTAGCCGATCTGCCCGGCGGTGCCCAGCCGGGTGAGCGCGGCACGGACCCGCTCGGGGCTCAGCCCGGACTGGGCGGCGAGGTCCCCGACCTCGATCCGGGGCTCCCAGGCGAGCAGCACCGCGATCAGCTCGGCGTCCCGCTCGGCCGACGCGGTGGCGAGCGAGTCGAGCACGCCGCCCTCGCCGGAGAAGCCCCGGGACGCGTCCGGCGACAGCGTCAGGGTCAGCCGCATGCCGGGCAGCACCGCCTCCCAGGCGGAGGCGGTGGGCTCCCCGGCCGGCACCGGCCCGTACACCCGCAGGGCGAGCGCGTGCCGCAGCACCCGCTGGAGCGCGACCAGCCGCTCGGGCCCGGGCAGGCAGACCGCGCCGGGGACCGGACGGGTGGTCGGCCGCAGTGACGTCCCGGCCGGGACGACCCAGCCGACGCCGGCCCGCCCGCCGCGCCCGGCCCGCGGCAGCGAGCGCAGGAAGCGGACCGCCTCGGCGGCGGGCAGCTCGGCGCGCAGCTCGAAGCCGGCGGCCACCACCTGGGTCTCGGCGAAGCCGCGCAGCCAGCGCTCCGGCAGCGGGACCTTCTTCTCGACCAGCGGGCCGTCGAAGGTGGTGACCTCCAGCGCGTCCGGCCCGACCGCGAGGTGCAGCGGATCGGCGGGGCCGATCCTGGTCAGCGCCTCGCGCAGCGGGTTGTTGACGTCCACGTTGGTGGTGCCGTGACCGATCTCGTCCCCGTCGAGCCCGGCCTGGAGCACGTCGAGCCGGGCGTAGACGCCGCAGCAGCCCGAGAAGGACTCGAAGCGCAGCCGGTCCCCGTGGGCGGTGACCACCGGGTCGAGCGAGGCGCGCAGCTGCGGCTGGTAGTAGCGCGCGGCGGCGACGTCCGCGACCGCGAGCAGGGCCGCGGCGGCCGGCGCCGGATCGGCCAGGAAGCCCGCGAAGAAGCGCGGGTTGGCGGCGGCGCCGAGCGGGGTGGCGCCGCCGGAGGTGGCCAGGTCGAGGCGCCGGCCGTCGGCGCCGTCCAGGACGGCCGACGGGCGCAGATAGGCGTACGCCTGTGCGGATTGCGTCATGCCGAGCACGTTAGGTGAGGACACTGACAATTCGCCGGGACGGCACCGACCTCGACACCGGCCCCGCCTCGGCACCGGCCCCGGACGGGCCTCCCGCCCCCTCGACCCGAGAATCGAACTGGAACGTGTTCTATGTCATCCGACGACCACCGCGACGACGTTACCCAGGTCACACCGCGGCACGGTTGGCTTCTGCCACTATGGCCTCGTGACCGACCTGACCGAACCCCACGTCCGGGCCGAACGGCACGCCCGGCCGGCCGCCCCGTTCGCCGAGCTGCTGGAGATCGAGCAGCTGGACGAGAACACGTTCCGGGGCCACTGCCACGCCGGCGCCCCGATGCGGGCCTTCGGCGGCCATGTGGCCGCGCAGGCGCTCGTCGCCGCCGGGCGCACCTCCCGCAAGCAGCGCCCGGTGCACTCGCTGCACGGCTACTTCCTGCTGCCGGGCTCCCCGGAGCACCCGATCGACTACCTGGTCGAGCGGGTCCGCGACGGCGTGTCGTACACCACCCGCCGGGTGACGGCGCTCCAGGGGCGCAACGAGATCTTCACCCTCTCGGCGTCCTTCAAGCACCCCGAGCCGGCCCCCGACCGCCAGCGCGAGGTCCCTCCGCTGCCCCACCCCGAGTCGCTGCCGAACGCCGTCGCCCGGCTGCCCGAGGAGGTGCGCCGGGCGCTCGCCGCGGGCGGCGGCTTCCGCGACCTCGACGTGCGGTTCGTCCCGGCGGACGCCCCGGGACTGCCGCCGGCCGTTCCCGGTCTGCTCCAGCACTTCGTCTGGATGCGCACCGCCTCCCCGCTGCCGGACGGCGACCCGCTGCTGCACGCCGGCGCCCTCACCTACCTGTCCGACCTCACCCTGGCCTCCACCGCCGGGCTGAACGTGCAGCCAAACTTCTTCCAGCGCACCGAACCGCCCCGCCTGGTGATGGCCTCGCTGGACCACGCCATGTGGTTCCACCGCCCGTTCCGGGCCGACGAGTGGCTGCTGTTCGCCCAGCGCAGCCCGTCCTCCTCGGACGGCCGGGGCCTGGCGCTCGGCGAGTTCTACGACCTGGACGGCCGACTGGTCGCCTCCGCCGTCCAGGAGGCGCTGATCCGCGACCCCTCGTGACGCCCTCGCGGCCCGGTGACCACCGCACGAACGGACGGGGGCCGGACGGCGTCATACTCCTGAGCGGCCCCGGCCCGTATCATGGTGCGGGTGACCAAGGTTGACCTGTCACCACGGCCGGTGGAGGCGATGTCTCCGCGTCAGCTCGAACGCCGCGAAAGCCTGATCGCGGCCGCGCTCGCCCTGGTGAACGAGATCGGCGTCGAGCGGATGCAGATGAAGCAGGTCTGCGAGCGGTCCGGAGTCGCCCTGGGGACGGCGTACCGCTACTTCTCCTCCAAGGACCACCTCCTGGCAGCGGCGATCGCCGAGTGGCATCGCCTGCTGCTGGCCGACCTGGTGGCGGAGTTGCGCGGGCCGAGGGCCGGACTGGGGGCCACCGACCGGGCGGTGCGGTTCGTCCGGGGCGGGATGCGGGCCTACCAGCGGCAGCCCGAACTCGCCCGGCTACGGGTGGCCGTGGCCGCCTCCACTGACCCGTTCGCCAGCGAGGCGCTGCAGGGCATGGCCCGGGCCGACAGCACCGCCCTGCAGGCCGTGACGGCCGAGGTGCCGGCCGCCGCGAGCGACCTGGTGCGGCACATCGTCGCCCACGCCTGGCAGGGCGAGCTGACCGCCTGGGTGACCGGCCGCACCACCCTCGGGGACGCTCGGCGGCGCCTGGAGGACGTGGTGCGGCTGGTGCTGAACCCGTACGAGACGCGCTACCCGGCCCCGTACGAGGTCCAGTCCACCGGCTGAGCGCCCGCCGGCCCAGGGCGCCGGGCACGGCCCAGGGCGCCGGCGCGACCCAGGGCCACACGGCTCAGGGCACCGGCAGCGCTCAGACCACCGTCACGGGGTGGGCCACCACCGCTCCGAACAGGTAGCCCTCCCGGTTGAACACCGCCCGCTCGGGCTGGGTGTTGCCCCGCTGGTCCGTCGCGCGGGCGCGCAGCTCGTACCGGCCGGGCCGCTCGGGGTGCCAGTCGATGCTCCAGCGCGTCCAGCCGTCGGCCTGCGGCTCGTCGCGCAGGTCGGCGCTCCGCCACGTCCGGCCGCCGTCGGCGCTCACCTCGACCCGGCGCACCGCCGCCGCTCCGGACCAGGAGCGCCCGTGCAGCCGGTGCCGGCGGCCCGCCGCCAGCCGCGCGCCCGCCGCCAGCTCGAAGGCGCTCTTGACCACCTGGATGGTGAGCGGCTCGCCACCGCCGGGCGGGTAGTCCGGGCCGAACATGCGGTAGAAGTCGGTGTTCCACGGCGAGTACAGCGGACGGTCGGCGACCTCCAGGCTGCCCACCCACTTGATCGAGGCGATGCCCACCCAGCCGGGCACCACCAGCCGGGCCGGCGCGCCGTGGTCCGGGGTCAGCGGCTCGCCGTTCATCTCGTACGCGAGCAGCACGTCGTCCAGCGCCTTGGCGATCGGCAGCGGGCGGCGCACCGGGCCGTAGTTGGTGCCGCCGACGACGTAGTCCGGGTCCAGGCCGACGGGAAGCACGTCCACCGCCGCACCGGTCAGCCCGGCGGCCCGCAGCACCTCGGCCAGCCGGACGCCCCGCCAGCTCGCCGAGCCGACGCCGCCCAGCGTCCACGGCGTGCCCGGGACGGGCTGGCCCTGCTGGCCGGCGTAGTAGCTGCGGCCGTTGCCGGCGCACTCGATCAGCGCGCTGATCCGGGTGGAGGGCAGCTCCCGCAGCTCCTCGAGGCCGAACTCGACCGGGTGCTCGGCCGTCGGGGCGCCGCGCAGGCCGCTGCCGAAGACCCGCAGGCGCCAGGTGTCGGGGTCGATCAGCGGGGTGCTGGTGTGGTTGCGGACGAAGAACCGTTCCACCGGGACGTGGCGGCCGACAACGGCGTCGCCGTCGGCGTCACGGAAGGCGTCCCAGCGCGTCTCGGCGTTGGTGCCGTGCGGCACGAACCACTCGGCGGGCAGTGGTTTGACGATCCCGGGCACGGGCGAGGACGCGGCGGCGGGAGCAGTCGCGGGGCCGGGGGCGGGCGTGGGCCCCTCCTCGGCGGCGGCCGCCCGGCCCTGGGCGAGCGCCGGGACGGCCGGGACCGGCGCGGCGAGCGCCCCGGCGGCGGTGGCCATCCGCAGCAGCGTCCGGCGCTCCATGCCGTCGGCGGGCGGCGTACCGTCCCCGGCCGCACGCCCCTGTGCCCTGGTGTCCTGTGCCCTGGCGCCCCGTGCCGGGGTGTCCTGTGTCGGGGTTGCTTCGTTCGGAATGCGGACCTCGTTGTCCATGAACGGTGTTCCTTCCGTGTCAGCGTTGGAGGTTCGGCTGCGCGCGACCACGCCCGGGGCGTGAAGGCCATCCTGGACGGGCCCCGTTCCCCAGCCCGACCTTCTCACCGTCTGGACTCCTACCGTTCCGGTCCCCGGGGAAACCCCGGCCCGCGTCCGAACTCACCTGCGAACACCCGTCGATGGCCGATTCCTCTCCCGAACCGCCGGGCCTGGCAGCGGAGTTCACAGCGAGTCGAGGCCGCCCGGGAACACCCCGACGGGCGGCGGCGTTCGCCCGGTCATGCGCATCGGAGAACTCGCCCGCCTGACCGGGGTGTCCACCCGCCTGCTCCGCTACTACGAGGAGCAGGGCCTGCTCCGGCCGGGCCGGACGACGGCCGGCCACCGCGAGTACGGCGAGGAGGACACCGTCCGGGTGTGGCAGATCCGCAGCCTGCTCGCGGCCGGCCTGAGCACCCGGGTCATCGCCGAGCTGCTGCCCTGCGCCACCGGCCCCGTCCCCGTCCTGGAGGCCTGCCCGCAGCTGCTCGCCATCCTGCGCGACGAACTCGCCGACCTGGACTCCCGGATCGAGGACCTCGCCCGCAACCGGCGCGCGCTCTCCCACTACATCGCCACCGCACACGACTCCGGCCACGGCTCCAGGCACGAGTCCGGGCACGGCTACGGCGAGGAGCGGGCGGCCTGACGGGACGTGAATCCCGACCCGGCGCGTCCCGGCGCGCCGTCCCGCCGCCGGCGGAGCGAACTGGACATAGTACGACATACAGCTTGATTTCGAGCGCGCCGAGCCCGCCGAGTATGTCGAGAGGTCCATCCGATGAACAGCCAGCCGCCCCCGCCCGACCAGCCCGCGAAGGAGCCCGACGAACCCGCCGCGACCCTTCCGGCCGACCGGGCGGTGTTCGGCATCGGCGCGGTCCTGGTCCTGGCGGTGGTCGCCTGGGGCGTCTTCGCCGAGGACTCGCTCGGCCGTACCTCCGACACGGCGCTCGGCTGGGTGCTGCACAACTTCGGCTGGCTGTTCGTGGTGGCCGCCGACGTCTTCCTGGTGCTCAGCGTGCTGCTCGCGTTCAGCCGGTTCGGCCGGATCAGGCTCGGCCGCGACGACGACCGGCCCGAGTTCTCCACCCTCGCCTGGATCGCCATGATGTTCAGCGCCGGCATGGGCATCGGCCTGATGTTCTACGGCGTCGGCGAGCCGCTCCAGCTCTTCGCCACCCCGCAGCCCGGCTCCGGTCTGGAACCGCAGAGCGCGGCCGCCGCCCAGCAGGCCCTGGAGTTCTCGCTCTTCCACTGGACCCTGCACCCGTGGGCGATCTACGCGGTCGGCGGCCTGGCCCTCGCCTACACCACCTTCCGCAAGGGCCGGGGCAACCGGATCTCCGCCGCCTTCGTCCCGCTGATCGGACAGCGCGGCGCGGACGGCTGGGCCGGGCGGACGATCGACCTGCTGGCCGTGTTCGCGACCGTCTTCGGCTCCGCGACCAGCCTCGGCCTCGGCGCGCTCCAGGTCGCCGACGGGCTCGGCTACATCTCCTCCGTCCGCAACACCCAGAACGCCCAGTTGGTCATCATCGGCTCGCTGACCGCCGCGTTCGTGGTCTCCGCGTTCTCCGGGGTACACAAGGGTGTGAAGTGGCTCTCCACCGCGAACGTCGTCCTGGCCTCGCTGATCATGCTCTTCGTCTTCGTGTTCGGCCCGACGGTGTTCGCCCTCGACGCGATCCCCTCCTCGGTCGGCGGCTACCTCTCCGACCTGCTCGTGATGTCCACCCAGACCGGCGCCTTCACCGACGAGGGCTGGCTCGGTTCCTGGACGATCTTCTACTGGGCCTGGTGGCTCTCCTGGGCGCCCTTCGTCGGCACCTTCATCGCGCGGATCTCGCGCGGCCGCACCGTGCGACAGTTCCTGCTCGGCGTGCTGCTGGTGCCCAGCGGGGCGACGGTCCTCTGGTTCTGCGTGATGGGCGGCACCGCGATCCGGCTGGTCACCACCGGTGCGGCCGACCTCGTCGCGACCATCCCGCAGGGCCCGGAGGCCTCGCTGTTCGAGATGCTGCGCTCGCTGCCGCTCGGCTCGGTGACCAGCGTGGTCGCGGTGCTGCTGGTGATGACCTTCTTCATCACCAGCGCCGACTCCGCCTCGCTGGTGCTCGGCTCGCTCTCCAGTCGGGGCTCGCTGCACCCGCGCACCTGGCTGGTGGTGGTCTGGGGCGTGCTGATGGGCGGCGTCGCGGCGGCCCTGCTGCTGGCCGGCGGACTCACCGCACTCCAGAACGCGACGATCCTGGTCGCGCTGCCGTTCGTGGTGGTGATGATGCTGCTGTGCGTCTCGCTGGTGAAGGAGCTCCGCGAGGACCCGGCCGCCGCCCCCTCCCGCGTCCACCCGCCGCACGGTCTGCGGGACGCCGTCCGCGAGGTCGTCGGCGAGTCGAGCACACGCCGCTGACCAGGACATATGCCCCGCCCGGCGACGGGTGGGGCATATGCGGCCAACCGACGCCCAACCCCCGTCCGGACTTCACCCGCGCGTACCGACCGTTCACACCGCCCTGGAAACCTCCCTGTCATGAACGCCAGCCCTCAGGCGCCCTTCCAGGAACCGCGCTT
Organism: Kitasatospora sp. NPDC001095; assembly: GCF_053598615.1. NCBI lineage: Bacteria > Bacillati > Actinomycetota > Actinomycetes > Kitasatosporales > Streptomycetaceae > Kitasatospora > Kitasatospora sp. NPDC001095. Next base: position 169,368 of record NZ_JBSFKQ010000006.1, read on the forward strand.
CCCCCTGCCCCGATGGCACCGCCGGCTGCTCGCCGTCACCGCCGTCCTCGCCTCGATCGCCCTCGGCACCCTGGGCGTCGGCGCCACCGTGGAAACCGTCGAACACGGCCCCGTCACCAGCGCCTCCGCCAGCAAGTAGCCATCCGACCCACCCGGCACCGCGGTCCCACACCGGACGCGGTGCTTCTTGCTTTCCGCCATCACCGAGCAGGTACCCCCGGCCGGTCACTGGCGGGCACGACGAGCGGGCCGGGGCGGGAGTGGCGGCCGGTGCCGGGAGTGGGGTGGAGGTCGGGCGCCAGGGCGTGACGGGCGGCCGATACCGGGGACGGGGTGAAGATCAGGGGCCGGGGCGAAGCGGGCCGCCGGGGGCGCAGGCCCCGCTACGCCCGCTGTTCGGTGCGGGGGCCGGGCGGGGGTGGGACGAACGGGCCGGGGCGGGAGTGGCGGCCGGTGCCGGGAGTGGGGTGGAGGTCGGGGGCCGGGGCGTAGCGGGCGGCCGGGGGGCGCAGGCGCCAGGCCGGGGGCCGGGTGGGGTGGGGGGTGGGGGCGATCAGGGCGAGGCGGTGGAGCAGGTCGAGGGCGTCGCGCCGCAGGGCGGTGCGGTCGGCGAGGTAGCGGGCGGGGAGGCCGTACTCGTCCGCGATGTCGCCGAGGACCCCGTCTATCAGCGCGTCCGGGATCGGGACGTCGCCGGCCACCGTCTCGCCGGGCAGCGGGCGGACCTCCTCCACCAGGCGCTCGACCAGCAGCAGGGCGGCCTGGGCGAGGGTGCCGGCGCCGGGGAGCGCGAGGTCGGTGAGTTCGGCGGCCGGGTCGAGCAGGGCGACGCCCTCGGCCCGGAGTTCGGCCTCGAGGCCGAGGAACTCGGCGAGCGCCGCCGGGCCGCTGAGCCGGTGCTCGGCCAGCCAGGCGCGGTGGTCCTCGGGGAGGTCGGCGGCCAGGACGGCGGGCGTCTCGGCGAGCAGGCGGCGGACGGCGGTGGCGGGTTCGGCCTCGGCGGCGCGGCGGATCAGGTCGTCGGCGTCGTCGGCGAGGGCGGGCGGGCCGGCCGGGACGGCACGGGCGAGTTCGCGGTCCACGGTCAGCACGAAGGAGCCGTCGGCCGGGTCGGCGGGCAGCTCGCCGAGCACCTGCCAGCCGGCCAGCGCGGCCAGCGCCATGTCGAGGTCGGCCTGTTCGGCGGCGAGTTCGGGTGCGGCGGCGCCCATCGCGTCGAGCAGCCGCCGGTACGCCAGCTCCTCCGGGGCGTCGACCAACAGGGCCAGTACGAGGGCGAGTTGGGCGTACGCGGCCGGGGTGAACGGCGCGCCGGTGACGGGGTGTTCGAGGCGGCGGGCGGCGTCGGCGCCGAGGCCGGCCTTGCAGAGCCGGGCGTGCCAGGGGCCGACCACGAGACGGTAGCCGAGCAGGGTGTCGAAGCGCTCGGCGAGCCAGTCGCGGTGACGGCGGATCAGCGGAAAGCCGTCGGCGTGCGGGCCGGAGGCGGTGACCAGCGGATGGGCGAGCAACAGCCGGGCGGCGATCCGGCGTTCGGCCGCGGGGAGCTCCTCGCCGGAACGATCCTGCGCCGTCACGGTGGGCGGCGCCACCGGCGTGCCCTCGGGCCTGCGGTGCCGACCCGGCCTGCCCGGCTTGGCACCTGACCGGACGACGGGCAGTGCGGCGTCGTCGCGCCGGGCGCGGCGCAGGCCGCCGTCGGTGCGGTCCTCGCGGGGGCGAACGGGTGTGGCACCGTGCGCGGTGGGGCCGTGCCACCAGCTGACGCCGGGCTCGGCGGCGGGTTCGGCGGCGCCGCCGAGGTGGCGCGCCGGGTAGAGGCCGAAGGAGGCGGCACAGAGGTCGTCGGCGGTGCCGGGGGTGGCGGCGGCGAACCAGTGGGCCAGGCGCAGCAGTCCGGGGTCGGGCGAGAGCGTGACGTCGGCGGCGGGCCCGGCTTCGCGTACGGCGAGGACGGCGGCGGCGGTTCCCCGTCCTGCCCCGCCCGTGCGTCCGTCCGGCCTGCCGGCGGCCACCCGGGTGGCGCCGACCGCGTACTCCTGCTGATCCATGTCGGGGTCCAGACTAGACGGTGCCCGGGTCACCCGACGGCAGCAACCGCCCTCCTGAGGATCTCTCCGCAAGAGCCCTCGAAGCGGGCGCCCGCGCTCCGCTAACCGACCGCCCCGTCATCCGTCGTGCCCGACGGGGGTTACGCACCGGTAACCCGCTCTTCCGCCGCCGCTCCGGCTCCTCTAGGGTCGGTCCGAAGCAGCAGATCACCGAGAGGCGCACGCATGACTGTCCGGACCACCAACCGCGTCGGCCTCGGAGCACGCCTGCGCTCGGCCACCGGCCTGCTGGGCGGCTTCGCGGCCACCTCGGCGGCGCACCTGGGCGCGATCGCCTCCGGCGTCTCGGTGCTCCAGAACGCCACCAAGCCGGCCCTGATGCCACTGCTGGCCGCGCACAGCGTGACGGCGGCCGCGAAGGCCGGCCGGGAGGCGCCGAAGCTGCTGGCGCCGGCGCTGCTGCTGAGCGCGGGCGGGGACGTGCTGCTCCAGCTGAAGAACGACCCCGCGTTCCTCGCGGGCATGGGCTCGTTCGCGGCGGCGCACGTCTGCTACGTGACGATGTTCGTCCAGCGCGGCGCGCTCAGTGACCGCCGCCGGGCCCTAGTGGTCGCGGCCGCGTACGCGACGGCCTGGGTGGCCATGGTCGGACAGCTCTGGCCGGACCTCGGCGACCTGCGCGTACCGGTGGCCGGCTACAGCCTGCTGCTGGCCTCGACGGCCGTCACCTCGGCCGGGCTGGGCTGGCGGACCGGACTGGGCGGGGCGCTGTTCCTGCTCTCCGACACGCTGATCGCCACCCAGCTGGCGAAGTGGCGGGAGCTGCCGGGCCATCAGTTCTGGATCATGGCGACCTATGTGCTGGCCCAGTACCTGCTGGCGGACGGCACCCTCCGGCACCAGGAGCGGCTCCACCGCGAGGCCGACAACGGCGCCGGGCCGCAGACCGCCTGACCGCCGGAATCTCCTGACCCTGGTCGTCGGATCATCGGACAGCCGCATCACCCGACCGTCCGACCGTCCGACATACTGCCGCGCCGCCGGCCCTCAAGGGCTCCGGCGGCGCGACACGGGGACGCGCCCTCGGGCGCGGGGCGAGGCCTCAGGCACCGCGCCTCCGCAGCAGCCAGAAGCCGCCGACGCCGCCCCCGACCAGCGCGAGGCCGCCGGCCAGTTCCGCCGGGTTCGCCGCGACCGAGCCGCCGAGGCCGGTCTGCACGGAGCCGTGCGGGGCGACCTGCCGGCTGTCGGCGCCGGACTGCCCGAGCGAGCCGGCCCACTCCCCCGCGGCCTCGCCCCACTCGCCGAGGCTCCTGTCGGGGGTGGTGGAGGTCTCGGCGGCGACCTTGACGGTGGTGGCGAAGGCCCCGCCGTCCGGGCAGGTGCCGTCGACCCTGCTGTCCCCGGTGTGCTGGCCTGCCAGCCGGGCGGAGCCGCTGTGCTTGCCGTCGGGGCCCAGGGTGAGGGTCGCCGGGCCGCCTTCGAAGGCGGCGGAGCGGGCGGTGACGGTCTTGGCGTCGGGCTTGTCCGACTTCTCGCAGGAGACCGTGACCCGCACGGTCTGGCCCGGTGCGGCCTGGGACGGGCTGACCGAGGCGGAGCCGTCCCTGGCGGATGCGAGGGGGGCCGTCAGGCCGGTCAGCGCCGTCGCGCCGATCAGGGCGGCGGCGGCCGTACGCATGGGGCGCATGCCGGAACCTCCGGGATTCTCGGGCGCGGCCGGGGACTCCCATGTCCACGTGGTCGATCAACCGCACCCGGTCATTCACCGACGGTAGGGACCCGCCTCACGCCCGGCCAGCGCTCACACCCGTTCGGGTTACGGCCCGTGACCCGCTGTGATGCCGGTCATGGCGCCGCCGTGCCCACTGCCGCGCCGCCCGCCGACCGGATCAGAGGTCGAGGTCCACCACGACGGGCGCGTGGTCCGAGGTGCCCTTGCCCTTACGGGCCTCGCGGTCCACGTAGCTGTCGGTGACGGCGTCGGCGAAGGGCTTGTTGGCGTAGGTGAGGTCGATCCGCATGCCCCGGTTCTTGGGGAAGGCCAGCTGGCGGTAGTCCCAGTAGGTGTAGGGGCGGTCGTACTTGAGCGGGCGGGGCAGCACGTCCCGGAGGCCGATCTCGCCGAGGGCCGTGAGCGCGGCGCGCTCGACCGGCGTGACGTGGGTGAGGCCCTCGAAGGCGGCGGTGTCGAAGACGTCCTCGTCGGTCGGGGCGATGTTGAAGTCCCCGAGGACGGCGAACGGGCGGGAGCCGGCGGCGTCCTCGGCGGCGGCCTTGCGCAGCGCCTCCAGCCACTCCAGCTTGTACCGGTAGTGCGCGTGGCCGACCTCGCGGCCGTTGGGCACGTAGACCGACCAGACCCGGACCGGGCCGCAGGTGGCGGCGACGGCGCGCGGCTCGACCTCGGGCAGGAGGGCGCCGTCGGCGAGGTAGCCGGGCTGGTCGGGCAGGCCGCGCACGACGTCCTCCAGGCCGAGCCGGGAGACGATCGCGACACCGTTCCAGCGGCCGGTGCCGTGCGCGGCCGTCTCGTAGCCGAGCTCGCGGACCGCCTCGTACGGGAAGGCGTCGGCCGCGCACTTGAGCTCCTGGAGGCAGAGCACGTCGGGCTTGGCGCTCTCCAGCCACTCCAGGAGCTTGGGCAGCCGCGCGGTGACGGAGTTGATGTTCCAGGTGGCGATGCGGACGGTCACGGCGGGCGGCCTTCCCGGTGGTTCGGTGCGGACGGGTGTGCGTCGGGTGTGCGGACGGGCATGACGGACGGGGTGGGCCTCCCCTCGCGGGAGACCCACCCCGAACATACCGCCCGGCACCGACAGGCCGGTCCGATCAGCGTGCGGGCCGGACCACCGCGGCCGAGCCGCCGCCGCGCCGCGCCGGTTCCGCGGCGGCCACCCAGCGGCCGTCCGGCAGCCGTTCCACACCGGTGGCGGCGCCGATCTCACCGCCGCTGACGAAGCTGTGCCCGAGGCCCTCCAGCGCGGCCCGTTCGGGCAGGGCCAGGAAGCCGGGCTCGGCCTGGGTCGCGGCGCTGTTGCGCTGGCTGGCGCGCGGCGCGGCGATGGCCTGCTCCAGGCTCAGGCCCCGGTCGAGCCGCCCGAGCAGCACCTGGAGGGTGGTGGTGATGATGGTCGCGCCGCCCGGGCTGCCGGTGGCGAGCAGCGGCTCGCCGTCGCGCAGCACGATCGTCGGGGACATCGAGGAGCGCGGCCGCTTGCCCGGGCCCGGCAGGTTGGGGTCGGGGACGCCCGGGGCGAGCGGGGTGAAGTCGAAGTCGGTCAGCTCGTTGTTGAGCAGGAAGCCCCGGCCGGGGACGGTGATGCCGCTGCCGCCGGTCTGCTCGATGGTGAGCGTGTAGGAGACGATGTTGCCCCAGCGGTCGGCGACCGTCAGGTGGGTGGTGTTGGGGCCCTCGTACGGCTCGGGGACGGCCTGGCCGGTGTCGGCGCAGGGCGCGGGGTGGCGCGGGTCGCCGGGGGCGAGCGGGCTGGTGAGCGCGTGGTCCGGGCTGATCAGGCAGGCCCGGGCGGCGGCGTGGCGCTCGGAGAGCAGCTGCCTGGTGGGGACGTCGCTGAAGGCCGGGTCGCCGACCCAGCGGTTGCGGTCGGCGAAGGAGATCCGGGAGGCCTCCAGGAAGTGGTGGTAGTACTGGGTGCTGCTGTAGGCGGAGACGTCGCCGCCGTCCTCCAGGATGTTGAGCGCCTCGCCGACGGTGGTGCCGCCGGAGCTGGACGGGGCCATCGCGTAGACGTCGTAGGCGCCGTGGGAGACGTGGGTGGGCGCCTGCTCGCGGACCCGGTAGTCGGCGAGGTCGGTGGTGTCGACCTTGCCGGGGCGGACGCCCCGGCCGGAGGCCGGGTCGACCGGCGGGTGCTGCACGGTGTCGGCGATGTCCCGCGCCAACTCGCCCTGGTAGAAGGCCTTGACGCCGTCCTTGGCGAGCAGCCGGTAGGTGGCGGCGAGGTCGGGGTTGCGCTGCACGCTGCCGGTCTCGGGGGGCTTGCCGTTCGGCAGGTAGAGCTTGGCGGTGGCCGGGAAGTCCTTGAACCGGGCGTAGTTGTCGGCGGTCTGGTTGCGGAAGGTGTCGTCCACGACGAAGCCGTTGTCGGCGATCCGCTCGGCCGGTTCGAGGTTCCGGGCGAGCGAGCGGGTGCCCCAGTGGCGCAGCGCGGCGTCCCAGGTGGCGGGGGTGCCGGGGACGCCGACGGACAGGCCGCTGGTGACGGCGTCGGCGAAGGCCAGGGGTTTGCCGTCCTCTAGGAAGAGGCCGCTGTCGGCGGTGCGGCCGGCGGTCTCGCGGCCGTCGATGGTGTGCACCCGGCCGGTGGCGTGGTCGTAGTAGACGAAGTACCCGCCGCCGCCGATGCCGGAGGAGTACGGCTCGGTGACCCCGAGGGCCGCGGCGGCGGCGACGGCCGCGTCCACCGCGTTGCCGCCGTTGCGCAGCACCTCGATGCCGGCGGCGGTGGCGTCGGCGTCGACGGTGGCCACCGCCCCGCCCCAGCCCACCGCCTCCGGCACCTTCGACGGCGGGGCCGCGGCGCCGGCCGGTCCGACGCCGGACCAGACCAGTGCGGTGGTGAGTAACAGAGACGGCGCGAGACGGGCCAGAGCTCTCATGCGAGTCCTCCTGAGTCGACGTCAACTCATCAGTTGTTCCACAGGAGGCATGATCCGACAACCACACCGCGTCAATACCAATGGGTAGTTGACGGGGCGACAGGGCCGGCGGATTCGATGGGAGCGGAACGGCAACAGCCGACAGGTTTCAGATAACAGAAAACGAAATCTGTCATCTGAAATCTGTCGGCTGTTCGTCGTCAGCTGTCAGCTGTCAGCTGTCGCCCGTCCGCCGTCAGCTGTCCGTCGTCAGCGGCTCCCCCGCTACAGCGCGCTGCGCTCCACCCGCCGGCGCTTGATCGTGCGGAAGCGCCGCGCCACCTGCCGGGCCAGGTCGGCCGCGCCGACCAGGCCGGCCTCGTTGCCGAGGGCGGCGTGGACGATGGCGGCCTCCGGGCGGAAGCCCCGTCCGGTGAGGGTGCGGCGGAAGGTGTCCCGGGCGGGGCCGAGCAGCAGGTCGCCCGCTTCGGAGACCCCGCCGCCGATCACGAAGCGGCCCGGGTCCAGCGCGGCGGCCAGGTTGGCGATGCCGACGCCGAGCCACGTGCCGACCTCGTAGAGCAGCTCGGTCGCGGTCGGGTCGCCGTCCTGGGCGGCCTCGGTGACCAGCGGCCCGGTGATGCCCTCGACCGTGCCGCCGGCCCGGGCCAGCAGCGGCTGCACCACCGGCGACTCCTCGGCGACCAGTTCGCGCGCGTCGCGCACCAGTGCGTTGCCGGAGGAGTACTGCTCCCAGCAGCCCCGGTTGCCGCACGGGCAGCGGTGGCCGCCGGGCAGCACCTGCATGTGCCCGAACTCGCCCGCCAGGCCGTACTTGCCGCGGTCCACGTAGCCGTCCCGGACCACCGCACCGCCGATGCCGGTGCCCAGGGTCAGCATCACCATGTGGTCCTCGCCGCGGCCGGCGCCGAAGCGCCACTCGGCCCAGGCGGCCGCGTTGGCGTCGTTCTCCACGATCACCGGGAACCGCAGCCGCTCGCTGAGCGCCTCCTGGAGCGGCTCGTTGCGCCAGTTGAGGTGCGGGGCGAACAGCACCTTGGAGCGGTCGGCGTCGACCCAGCCGGCCGCGCCGATGCCGACGGCGTGGACGTCGTGCCGGTCGGCGAGCTGGAGCACCAGCTCGACGATGACGTCCTCGACGACCTTGGGGCTCTTGCTCTTGTGCGGCGTGTCCGTGCGCAGCTTCTCCAGCACCTTGCCCTCGCCGTCCACCACCCCGGCGACCACCTTGGTGCCGCCGATGTCGACGCCGATGGTGGGCAGTCGCAGTATCCCGGCGGGCAGGGCGCGGCGGCGGCGCTCGGCGCGCGGGCCGAGGCCGAGCAGGGTGGGCAGGACGGGCGGCCGGGTGCTGCCTTGGGAGCTGGTCACAGCTGCGGACGCTCCTCACGGGGGTCGGACGGATCGGAGTCGGAACCTCCGGAGCCGGATGAGCCGGAGGCGAACGGACCGGAGAGGGACGGACCGGAGACGGACGGCCTGGCCAGCTCGTGCGAGAGCTCCGCGAGGTCGGAGCCGCCGGCCATCTCCGTGGTGAGCCGTTCGAGGCTGATCTCGGCCCGCGGGTGGCTGCCCGCCATCCGCCCCCGCTTGAGCAGCGTGAAGTGGTCGCCGACCAGGTACGCGTGGTGCGGGTTGTGGGTGATCAGCACGACCCCGAGTCCGGCGTCGCGGGCGGCGGTGACGTACTTGAGCACCACCCCGGACTGCTTGACGCCGAGCGCGGCGGTGGGCTCGTCCAGGATCAGCACCCTGGCGCCGAAGTGCACCGCGCGGGCGATCGCCACGCACTGGCGCTGTCCGCCGGAGAGGGTGCCGATCGGCCGGTCGACGTCGTGCAGGTCGATGCCCATCCTGGCGAGCGCCTCGCGGGTGGTGGCGCGCATCCCGTCGGCGTCCAGCCGCAGGCCGCCCCAGCGGCGCATGCCCTGCTCGGAGCCGAGGAAGAAGTTGCGCCAGACCGGCATCAGCGGGACGACCGCGAGGTCCTGGTACACCGTGGCGATGCCGCGGTCCAGGGCCTGGCGCGGGGAGTCGAAGCGGACCTCCTCGCCGCCGACGGTCAGGGTGCCCTCGTCGTGCTGGTGCAGCCCCGCGATGATCTTGATCAGGGTGGACTTGCCGGCCCCGTTGTCACCGAGCACGCAGCTGATCTCGCCGGCCCGCAGGGTCAGCGAGACGTCCTGCAGCGCCCGGACGGTGCCGTAGCTCTTGCCCACGCCGTCCAGGGAGAGCAGCTCGTCCCCGGCGGAGACCGTGGAGGCCGCCGAAACGTCCTTGCTCATCGCGGCCCCCGCTCGGCCCGGCGCTTGACGTAGGCGTTCAGCAGCGCGGCCAGCAGCAGCATCGCGCCGAGGAAGAACTTGAACCAGTCCGGGTTCCACTGGGCGTAGATGATCCCCTTGCTGGCCATGCCGAAGATCAGCGCGCCGAGCGCGGAGCCGACCACCGAGCCGTAGCCGCCGGTGATCAGGCAGCCGCCGATGACGGCCGCGACGATGTAGATCAGCTCGTTGCCGACGCCCTCGCCGGACTGCACGGTGTCGAAGGAGAACAGCAGGTGCTGGCCGAGCACCCAGGCGCCGAAGCCGACGCCCAGGTAGAGCAGGGTCTTCGTCCGGGCGACCGGCACGCCGACCGCGCGGGCCGCGTCCGCGTCCCCGCCGACCGCGAAGATCCAGTTGCCGAAGCGGGTGCGCAGCAGCACCCAGCTGCCGACCACGAGCAGGCCGAGCCACCACCAGACGGTGGCCTTGACCGCCAGTCCGCCGATGGTGACCTCGGAGGCGAACAGCCACCGGCAGGAGGCGAAGCCCTCCATGTCGGCGATCGACTTGGTGGAGACGGTGCCGGAGATCGCCTTGGTGACGCCCAGGTTGGCGCCGGTCAGCATCAGGAAGGTGCCGAGCGTGACGATGAAGCTGGGCAGCCTGGTGCGGCCGAGCATCCAGCCGTTGAACCAGCCGACGGCCAGCGTGGTCGCCAGCGAGACCAGCACGCCGACCCAGGTCACGGCGGTGAACTGGTACGAGACCATCGAGGAGGTCAGCGCGGCGGTGGTGACCAGCACGCCGGCCGAGAGGTCGAACTCGCCGCCGATCATCAGCAGCGAGACCGGCACGGCCATGATCCCGATGGTGGAGGCCGCGTACAGCACGGTGCCCATCGAGGAGACCCGCAGAAAGGGTTCGGCGACGGCGGCGAAGACCACGAAGACCGCGACGGCGGCGATCAGCGAGCCGAGCTCGGGGCGGGCGAGGAGCCGCCGCAGGGCCGCCGGACGGTCGTCGAGCAGGCCGTCCCTGGCGAGGAGGTCGGGGGTGCTCACCTGGTCCCCCTCGCGACGTACTCGGCGAGCGCGTCGGCGTTGTCCTTGGTCAGGATCTGCGGGCCGGTCTCGACGGGCTTGCCGCCGCCGAGCATGTTCAGGTTGTACTTGTACAGCCAGATCAGGTCGACGCCCGTGTAGCCCTGGAGGTAGGGCTGCTGGTCGACGGCGAAGCCGACGCTGCCGGACTTCAGCCCGGACACCACCTGGGTGCCCAGGTCGAAGGTGTCCAGCTCGACGCCGCGGTGGGCGTCCTGGATGGCCTGGAGGCCGGTGGCGGCCATCGGGCCGGAGAGGGTGAGCACGGTGTCGATGGACGGGTCGGCCTGGAGCTTGGCGGAGATCGCGGCGCGGGCGTCGGGCATGTCGACGCCGTTGACGTAGAGCACCTGGAACGTTCCGCCGGCCTTGGACTGGGCGCCGGAGCAGCGCTGCTCCTGGCCGACGTTGCCCTGCTCGTGGATCACGCAGAGGGTGTTCTTGCGGCCGCGCGAGGCCAGTTCGGCGCCGGCCGCCTGGCCGGCGGTGGACTCGTCCTGGCCGACGTGGGTCAGCGCGCCGAACTTCTGCGAGAACTCCTGACCGGAGTTGATCGTGATCACGGGGATGCCGGCGGCCTTGGCCTTGCCGAGGACGTCGGCCATGGCGTCGCCCTTGGCGAGGGTGACCAGCAGGCCGTCGACCTTCTGGTCGATGGCGGCCTGGACGAGCTGGACCTGGTTCTGGGTCTGCGCGTCGTTGGAGTACAGGAAGGTGATGTTGTCCTTGGCGGCGGCCTGCTCGGCGCCCTTGCGCACAGTGTCCCAGAAGGCGTCGCCGGCTCCGGCGTGGGTCACCATGGCGACCTTCCAGCGCGGGGTGGTGACGGCGCTGGCGCCGGTGGCCGCGGCCTTGGCGCGGGCCTCCTCGGCGCGTCTGCCTCCGGTACTGCTGCAACCGGCCGCGGTGACCGCGAGTGCCAGAACGGCGCACACGGGCCAGAAGCGGCGGGACGGGCGAAAGCGGGTGATGCTCATCCCCATAGTCTCCCTGCCCGGGCCGCGCGCGATCGCACCGCCTCGCCCGGCAGGTCGACCGGCCTGGGAGGTAAGGTGCCCCGGGGGACCTTTCCTGGTAGTTCGCTGAGCACCTGGTCCGGACGGCGTCCGTTCGGGTGGCAGACTTAGGTGCCGATCCGAAGGGGGTTCATCACGAGAAAGTGATGTTCCTCTCAGGTTCCGCACAGATTCGGACGGCAACCGATCATCGGTCCATCGCCGTCTGATGCCATTGACGTGCGTCCGGGCGAGTGGGGCCCGGGCGGCGTGCGACCCGGATACGAGAATCGATGGAACTGACAGGTACGCCATTCTTCCTCCTCACCGTCATCCTGGTGCCGGTCTCCATCGCGGTGGCGCTGCTGTTCTGGGGGAAGGTCGGCGGCCCCAAGCCGGTGCGGTACCTCACCCGGATCGTCATGATCATGTTCTGCCAGGTCACGGCCGTCCTGATGGTCTTCGTGATGGTCAACAACGCCAACCTGATCTACGGCAACTGGGACGACCTGCTCGGCACCGGCAACCACGTCCGCGCGGTGCCCGTGGTGACCCCGGTCGACCCGGCCGCGGCCGCACCGGGCCAGAGCGCCGCCGACGCCGCCAAGGAGCCGCCGAAGGTCAAGCAGAGCTTCGGCGGCGTCGATGACCCGGCGGTGCCGAAGGACGTGCAGCGGACCGAGCTCAAGGGCCAGGTGTCCGGCGTCGACGGCGAGGTGCTGGTCTGGCTGCCGCCGCAGTACAACGACCCGGCGTTCAAGGACAAGAAGTTCCCCGTGGTCGAGCTGATCCCGGGCTACCCCGGCTCCTCCTCCACCTGGTACGGCACCCTCAAGGTCTCCGACCAGCTCAAGCCGCTGATGCAGCAGGGCAAGGTCGCCCCGTTCATCCTGGTCTCGCCCCGCACGAAGCTGCTGAACAACCAGGACGCGGGCTGCACCGACATCCCGGGCAAGATCAACGCCGACGCCTGGATCACCCGCGACGTCCCGCAGATGGTGCTGGACAACTTCCGTGCCGACCCGTCCGCGGACCGCTGGGCGATCGCCGGCTACTCGGCCGGTGCCCACTGCGCGGCCAAGATCTCGCTGGCCCACCCCAACCGGTACCGGGCCGCCATCGCGATGTCCGGCTACAACGACCCGGCCCAGGAGCCGGACTCCCTGGTCGGCAAGGACGCCAAGCTGCGCGAGGCCAACAACCCGGTCAACATCCTGAAGACCGCCGCGCAGCCGCCGAAGGTCGCCCTGCTGGTCAGCGGCTCCAAGGGGGACGGCTTCGAGGACGGCGAGGCGATCCGCGCCGCGGCCAAGGCCCCGACCACCGTCCAGGTCGAGGAGGGCTCCGGCCCGCACACCACCGAGCAGTGGAAGAAGATGGTCCCGTCCGCCTTCCAGTGGCTGACGTCCGTCATCCCGGTGCAGTGACGGACCGGCAGTAGCGAACCGTACGGGCAGGGCCCGCCGCGACCGTGGTCGCGGCGGGCCCTGTGGCACGTCCGGGCGGGTGCGGCGTCAGGCCAGCTCCAGCGCCAGGTAGAAGTCCACCCGGTCCTCCAGCCGGGAGAGGTCACGCCCGGTCAGCTCCTCGATCCGGCCGATCCGGTACCGCAGGGTGTTCACGTGGACGTGCAGCTGCGCGGCGCAGCGGGTCCAGGAGCCGTCCGAGCGCAGGAAGGCCTCCAGGGTGCGGACCAGGTCCGCCTGGTGCTCCGTGTCGTACGCGATCACCTTGTCCAGCAGTCGGCCGCGGAAGGCGCGGCGCACCTCGTCCGGGACGGCGGCCAGCAGCAGGACGTGCGAGGCGAGCTCCTCGGGGCCCGCGACGCAGATCCGGCCGGTCCGCGAGGCGGCGATCCGGCGTGCGTGCCGGGCCTCCTCCAGGGCGCCGCGCAGGCCGCCGGCCCCGGAGGCGGGGGCGGAGACGCCGAGGGTGATCCGGTCGTCCGCGCCGAGCCCGGCCTCCAGCGGGGCGAGCAGTTCGCGCAGCGTGTCGGCGGGCACCGGGCCGTCCAGGGCGGGCAGCACCACCACGGCGCCGGTGCCCGTTCCGGCGATCAGGGCGCGGTCGTCGGTGCCGCCGAGGGCCTCCTCCAGCACCGCCCGTACGGCGCCCTCCGGCAGGCCGGTGCCCTCGGCACTGAGCACCAGCCAGGAGTCCTCCTGCGCCTGGGACTTGCGCCCGGGGCCCTCGTAGCGGGCGGCCATCGCCGAGGAGGCGTACAGGCCGCGGCTGATCTCGGCCGGGTCGGCGTCGCGGCGCAGCAGGGCGAGCACCTCGTCGGCGAGGCGGCGGCGCAGCCGGCGGCCCTCGTCGCGGCGGTGGCGCTCGGCGGCGACCAGCCGGGCGAGGTTCTCGGCGAGCTGCTGGCGCTTGGTGGTCCACTCGGTGACGTCGCCGGCGACCACGAGCACCCAGTCGGCCAGCGGTCGGTCGGCCGGCGGCGCGTCGGGCTCGCCGGCGGCGGGAGCGGGGGTGGGCTCCGAGTCGGGGACCGGGGCCGGGGCGGGCAGCAGTGAGTAGGAGCCGGCCGCCAGCCGGGCCCGGTGCGGGGGGCGGCGGCGCTGGCGCTGGGCGGCGAGGTGGGTGCGGACCAGCTGGTCGCGGTCCTGGGCGGAGAGCCGGTCGGCGGGGCCGGCGATCACCGCGCCGGTCGGGGTGAGCACCCAGCAGTCCAGGTCGAGGTCGCCGCCGAGCAGGTCCAGCACCGCGTCCAGTCCGCCGCCGCCGGCCGCCGAGACCAGCAGGCGGTGCCGGTCGACCAGGGCGGCGAGGTCGGCCGCGCGGTCGGCGGAGAGCTGGCGCCCGACGAACTCGGTGACGGTGCCGAAGGCGACGTCGTCGGGGACGACGAGCAGCGGCATCCGGTGCCGGCGGCAGGCCTCGACCAGGTCCTCGGGCACCGGCCCGACCTCGGCCTGGCCGGCCGCGAGAGCGACCGCGCCGCCGGCCGCGAGGGTGCGGACGAAGCGCTCGGAGTCGGCCGGGACGGTGCGCCAGAGCATGCCGGTGAGCACCAGTTCGCCACCGTGCAGGTAGCGGCCCGGGTCCTGGAGGTCCGTCGTCATCACACCGCTGACCTGCCGGTCCAGCTCTTCCTCGGCCGCGAGCAGGCGCAGTCCCGGGGCGCCGGGGGCGAGCAGGTCACGGACGCGCATCCGCGGACTCCTTAACGGGGCTTGGGGGGAGGAACGAAGGGGTAACGATAGGGCCTGGCCGTAGGGGCGTGTGCGGGTCCGTAGCCCTCGCGTCACGGCCGGGATTACGGTCGTAGGTAGCACCCGGCGAACACCTGGGCTGCGGGATTCCCCTCCTTAGAGGAACGTACAGGATGCCGGGCGGGCTCACAGCCGGGGCTTCATGCCATCGGTGACTGCCAGTGGGCCGCGTCACAGCGGTTCACTGGGCGACACGCCTCCGGACATCCGGCGGGCGACGACGTGAGGAGACACCCGCATGGAGTTCCTTCGGCCCGCCACCTGGGACGAGGCACTCGCGGTGAAGGCCGAACAGCCGACGGCGCTGCCCCTGTCGGGCGGCACGGACGTCATGGTCGAGCTGAACTTCGACATGCACCGGCCGTCCGCGATCCTCGACCTGAACCGCATCGCCGAACTCACCTCGTGGTCCGAGGACGGCGGCGTCGTCCGGCTCGGCGCCGCCGTCCCCTACGCCCGGATCATCGCGGAGCTGTCCGGCCCGCTGCCCGGGCTGGCGCTGGCGGCCCGCACCGTCGGCTCGCCGCAGATCCGCAACCGCGGCAGCGTCGGCGGCAACCTCGGCGCGGCCTCCCCGGCCGGCGACTCGCACCCGGCGCTGCTGGCGGCCGGGCGGGACGTGTTCGTCGAGGCGGCCTCGGTGCGCGGCACCCGGATGATCCCGATCGACGACTTCTACACCGGGGTGAAGCGCAACTGCCTGGCGGCCGACGAGCTGATCCGGGCCGTGCACGTCCCGGTGGCGGACGGGCCGCAGCAGTTCTCGAAGATCGGCACCCGCAACGCCATGGTGATCGCGGTCTGCGCGTTCGGTCTTGCCCTGCACCCGCGCAGCGGCACCGTCGGCACCGGCATCGGCTCGGCCGCCCCCACGCCGCGCCGCGCCGTCGAGGCCGAGGAGTACCTCCGGGGCGTGCTCGCCGAGCGGGGCCTGTGGGAGTCCGGGGAGCCGCTGGGCGCCGAGGTGGTCCGGCGCTTCGGCGAGCTGGTGAAGGCCGCGGCCTCGCCGATCGACGACGTCCGGGGCACCGCCGACTACCGCCGGCACGCGCTCGCCGTGATGGCCCGCCGCACCCTCACCTGGACCTGGAACGACTACGGCAAGCAGATCAGGAGCGCGGCATGAGGGTCACTTTCACCGCCAACGGCAAGCCGGTCGAGGCCGACGACGTGTGGGAGGGCGAGAGCCTGCTGTACGTGCTGCGCGAGCGGGTCGGCCTGCCCGGCTCGAAGAACGCCTGCGAGCAGGGCGAGTGCGGCTCCTGCACCGTCTACCTGGACGGCGTCCCGGTCTGCTCCTGCCTGGTCGCGGCCGGACAGGTGCAGGACCGCGAGGTGCGCACGGTCGAGGGCCTGAGCGGGCAGGACGGCGAACTGGGCCCGGTCCAGCAGGCGTTCGTCGACGCCGGCGCCGTCCAGTGCGGCTTCTGCACCCCCGGGCTGCTGGTGCAGACCGACGCGCTGCTGGCGGACGACCCGCGGCCGAGCGACGACGACATCCGCGAGGCGCTGTCCGGCAACCTGTGCCGCTGCACGGGCTACGAGAAGATCCTGGACGCGGTGCGGCTGGCCTCGGCCCGCATGGGCGGCGCGGGGAAGGCCGGTGCGCGATGAGCGGCGCGGCGAGCGGTGGCACGGGCGGCGGCGCGGGCGGCGACTTGGGCACGGGCGGCGGCACGGGTGGTGTCGCGAGCGGTGCCACGAGCGGCCGGGCGGTCCGGCGGACCATCCAGGGGCAGAAGAACCTCCGGAGCATCGACCAGGCGTCCAAGGACGGCATCGGCGGCTCGCCGCTGCGCCCGGACGGCAACCTGAAGGTCCGGGGCGAGTTCGCCTACTCCTCCGACCTCTGGCACGAGGACATGCTGTGGGGCACGGCGCTGCGCTCGCCGCACCCCCGGGCGAACATCCTCTCGGTGGACCTCTCCGAGGCGCTCAAGGTGCCCGGGGTGTACGCGGTGCTGACCCACGAGGACATCCCCGGCACCAAGTACTACGGCCTGGACGTCCAGGACCAGCCGGCCCTGGCGATCGACCGGATCCGCTACCACGGCGAGCCCGTCGCGCTGGTCGCGGCCGACCACCCGGAGACGGCCCGGCGCGCGGCGAGGAAGATCGCGGTCGAGTACGAGGTGCTCACCCCGATCGTCACCGAGGAGCAGTGCCTCGACCCGGAGACGTACGGGTACGTGCACGAGCCGCACGCGTACAAGTCCCATGCGTACGGCAACATCTGCCACGAGCAGCGGCTGGTCTCCGGCCGCGGCGTGACCGACGAGGTGCGGGCGCTGGCCGACGTGATCGTCAGCGGCGACTACGAGGTCGGCATGCAGGACCAGGCCTTCCTCGGCCCGGAGTCCGGCCTCGCGGTGCCCGCCGAGGACGGCGGCGTCGACCTCTACGTCGCCACCCAGTGGCTGCACGCGGACCGCCGGCAGATGGCTCCGGTGCTCGGCCTGCCGGAGGAGAAGGTCCGGCTCACCCTGGCCGGCGTCGGCGGCGCGTTCGGCGGCCGCGAGGACCTGTCGATGCAGATCCACGCCTGCCTGCTGGCCCAGCGCACCGGCAAACCGGTCAAGATCGTCTACTCCCGGGACGAGTCCTTCTTCGGCCACGTGCACCGCCACCCCGCGCGGATGCACTACGAGCACGGCGCCACCCGGGACGGCAAGCTGGTCTTCGCCGACTGCCGGATCGTGCTGGACGGCGGCGCGTACGCCTCCACCTCCCCCGCCGTGGTCGGCAACGCGGCCTCGCTCGGGCACGGCCCGTACGTGATCCCGAACGTGCGGATGCACGCCCTCGCGCTGTACAGCAACAACCCGTCCTGCGGGGCGATGCGCGGCTTCGGCGCGGTGCAGGCGGCGTTCGGCTACGAGTCGCAGATGGACAAGCTGGCCGCCGAACTGGGCATGGACCCGGTGGAGCTGCGGCAGATCAACGCCGTCTCGCAGGGCGACTCCATGCCCACCGGGCAGCAGATCGACGCGCCCGCTCCGGTCGCCGAACTGCTGCGCCGGGCCAAGGAGATGCCGCTTCCGCCGCCGCTGGACACCGAGCGCCCCGACCTGCGCCGGCTGCCCGGCGGGCTGTCCAACACCTCGCACGGCGAAGGGATCGTGCGCGGCGTCGGCTACTCCGTCGGGATCAAGAACGTCGGCTTCTCCGAGGGGTTCGACGACTACTCCACCGCCCGGGTGCGGCTGGAGGCGATCGGCGGCGAGCCGGTCGCCATGGTGCACACCGCGGCGGCCGAGGTCGGCCAGGGCGGCGTCACCGTGCACGCCCAGATCGCCCGCACCGAGCTGGGCGTCGAGCGGGTCACCATCCACCCGGCCGACACCTCGGTGGGCTCGGCCGGCTCGACCTCCGCCTCGCGCCAGACGTACATGACCGGCGGCGCGGTGAAGCTGGCCGCCGAGGCGGTGCGCCGGGAACTGCTCGACCGGGGCCGCCGGCGCTACGGCTGGACCCACGACGACCTGGTGCTGGCCGGCGGCAAGGTGGTGTCGAGGACCGCCGGCGTGCTGGTCCCCGTCGTCGACCTGCTCGGCGACGGGGCCGTCGAGCAGACCCGCGTGCACCGCCACCGGCCCACGCAGCCCTTCGACAGGGAGACCGGCCAGGGCTTCGGCCACGTCCAGTACTCCTTCTGCGCCAACCGCGCGGTGGTGGACGTGGACGTGGAACTGGGCCTGGTCAAGGTGGTCGAGCTCACCGCCGTCCAGGACGTCGGCAAGGCGCTCAACCCGCTCTCCGTGGTCGGCCAGATCCAGGGCGGCTGCACCCAGGCGCTGGGCCTCGCGGTGATGGAGGAGATCGTCCTGCGGGACGGCAAGGTGCGCAACGCCTCCTTCACCGACTACCTGATCCCCACCATCCTGGACACCCCGCCGATCCCGGTGGAACTGCTCGAACTGCCCGATCCCAACGCGCCGTACGGGCTGCGCGGGGTCGGCGAGGCGCCGACCGTCTCGGCGACGCCGTCCATCGTGGCCGCCATCCGCGACGCCACCGGGCTGGCGCTCAACCGGATCCCGGTGCGGCCGGAGCACCTGACCACCGAGCGGCCGGGCTGAGCCCCGGCCGGGGCTCAGCCGACAGCACGGCCTCGCGCGGTAGCGCCCTGGGCAGCGGCCTTGGGCGGCACCGCTGTCGTACGGGATCGTTTCCCCTACGGCGGCGCCGCCCGCTACTGTCGGAACCGTGTAAGGAGCCTCACCCCATGCAGGACATCGCCGAGCAGCTGCTGGCCTGGCACGCGACCGGGCGTTCCTTCGCCGTGGCCACCGTGGTCGGCGTCTGCGGCAGCGCTCCGCGCGACCCCGGAGCCGCGCTGGCCGTGGACGCCGACGGCGAGGCGGTGGGCAGCGTCTCCGGCGGGTGCGTCGAGGGCGCGGTGTACGAGCTGTGCCAGGCCGCCATCGCGAGCGGCCGGCCGGCCCTGGAACGCTTCGGGTACAGCGACGAGGACGCCTTCGCGGTGGGGCTGACCTGCGGCGGCGTCCTGGACGTCTTCGTCCAGCCGGTGGCGCCGGGGGCCGACACCGGACTGGACGCCGGGATCGCCCACGTCGCGGCGGGCACACCGGTGGCGCTGGTGCGGGTGATCGCCGGGCCGGACGGGCTGGTCGGGGCCACCTTGGCGGTCACCGCCGACGGCGTCGAGGGCGCGCTCTCGCCGGCCCCCTCGACGGTCGGCGGTCTGCAGCGGGCGGTCGGCGGCCTGCAGCGGGCGGTCGTCGCGCAGGCCCGGGCGATGCTGGAGGCCGGACGCACCGGCCGGCTCGTACTCGGCCTGGACGGACGCCCCTGCGACGACCGCCGGCAGGGCACCGTCACCTGCTTCGTCGAGTCGTACGTGCCCGCGCCGCGGATGCTGGTCTTCGGGGCGATCGACTTCGCGGCCGCGGTGGTGCGGATCGGCAAGTTCCTCGGCTACCACGTGACCGTCTGCGACGCCCGGCCGGTCTTCGCCACCGCTCGTCGCTTCCCCGAGGCCGACGAGGTGGTGGTCGACTGGCCGCACCGCTACCTGGACTCCCAGCACGGCCGGATCGACGGACGCACCGTGCTGTGCGTGCTCACCCACGACGCCAAGTTCGACATCCCGCTGCTGGAACGCGCCCTGCGGCTGCCGGTCGGCTACGTCGGCGCGATGGGCTCGCGCCGCACCGACCGCGAACGCGTGGCCCGGCTGCGCGAAGCGGGGCTCACCGAGGCCGAGCTGGCCCGGCTGCGCTCCCCGATCGGCCTGGACCTCGGCTCCCGCACCCCGGAGGAGACGGCGGTCTCGGTCGCCGCCGAGATCGTCGCCCACCGGCGCGGCGGCAGCTGCCTGCCGCTGAGCGCCTCGGACGGGCCGATCCACCACGACCCGCCCAGCCGGGAAGCGGAGAGCGACGGGGGCGACGGGGACGTCGGGGGCGCCACCGCGGGCCGCCCGGAGCCCCGTACTCACGCGGCCTGAACGGGAACGAACGGAAACGAACAGGGACGAACGAGGACGAACCGAGCGAGCCGGGTCAGTCGCTCAGTGCCAGCTTCACGCCGAAGCCCACCACGACCGCGCCGGTCACCCGGTCCATCAGCCGTCGGGCGGCCGGCCGGCGCAGCCAGCCGCGCAGCGCCTGAGCGAAGCCCACCAGGACGGTCGACCAGAGCAGGCCCTCCACGACGTGCACGCAGGTCAGCGCCACGCCCGCGGCGAAGTGCGGGGCCCCGGCCGGGATGAACTGCGGCAGCACGGCGACGTAGAAGACCCCGACCTTGGGGTTCAGCAGGTTGGTCAGCGTGCCCCGCCGCCAGCCGTGCGCGAACCCGCCGTCCTCCGGTTCCTCCTCGGCCGCCGCCTCGCCGCCCCGGTTGCGCAGCATCCCGATGCCCATCCACACCAGGTACGCCGCACCCGCCCAGCGCAGGATCTCGTACCCCACCTGCGAGGCGGTCAGCAGCGCCGTCACCCCGGCCGAGGTCAGCGTCCCCCAGAGCAGCGTCCCGGTCTGGATCCCCAGCACGACCCCCCACGCCTGCCGGCGCCGCCCCAGCGCCGAGGTCCGCAGGATCAGCGCGGTGTCGAGCCCGGGGGTGAGCGTCAGCAACCCCACGACGAGGGCGAAGGACCACAGGGCCGTTGTCATCTCCATGGGCCTCGATGCTCTCACAGCCCCGGGCGGCCGCTGCGGGCCACCCGGGGCGGGGTCCGCCTGCGAAGCCCGGTCAGGTGACGTCGAGGCGGGCGGCGAGGCGCAGCAGGCCGGGGCTGAGGCGGGAGAGGAAGCGGGCGGCCTTGGCCTCGGGGGTGACGGGGACGACGGGGCGGCCGGTGCGGACGGCGGTGAGGATGGCGGTGGCGACCTTCTCCGGGGGGAAGCCGCGGCGGGCGTAGAGCCTGGCGGCGCGGGCCTGCTTGGCGGCCTGCTCGGTGGAGGTGGTGGCGGAGAAGGTGGAGGTGCGGGTGATGTTGGTGTTGACGATGCCGGGGCAGATGGTGGAGACGCCGATGCCGTGGGCGACGAACTCGGCGCGCAGGCAGTCCGAGAGCATGAACACCGCGGCCTTGCTGGTGGCGTAGGCGGTGAGCGCCTTGGAGGGCAGGTAGGCGGCGGCCGAGGAGACGTTGACGATGTGGCCGCCCTGGCCGCGGTCGGCCATCAGGGTGCCGAAGGCGCGGCAGCCGTGGATCACGCCCCAGAGGTTGACGTCCAGGACCCGCTGCCACTCCTTCTCGGTGGTCTGCAGGAACGTCCCGGAGTGCCCGATGCCCGCGTTGTTGACCATGACGTCGGGCACGCCGTGCTCGGCGGCGACGGTCTGCGCGAAGGCGTCCATCGCGGCACCGTCGGAGACGTCCACCCGGTAGGCGTGCGCCTTCGCGCCGATCAGCGAGGCGAGTTCGGCGGTGCGCTCGGCGGCCGCGAGGTCGAGGTCGCAGACCACCACCCGGGCGCCGTCCTCGGCGAAGGCAAGCGCGGTGGCCCGGCCGATGCCGCTGCCGCCGCCGGTGACCACGACCAGCCGGCCGTCGCCCTCGGCCCCTCGGCCCTGCCCCGTGTCGATGCGGGCGGTGAACTCGCGGACCATCCCGGCCACGGTGGCTCCCTTCTCCAGCAGCGCCGACCAGTGGCCGGCGTGCAGCGTCCTGCGGGTCAGTTCGGGTGCCCAGCGCTCCAGCCCCTCGGAGAGGTAGGTGCCGACGTACCGGTCCCGGGTGAGGGTGATCAGCTGGACCGGCACCTCGGTCGGCCGCTCGCGCGGACTTCCCAGGGTGGGGCGGAAGTTGGCCCGGTACAGCTCGATGCCGCGGACCGCGTCGCGGCGCAGGCTGGGCTGCGGGTGGTCGGCGCGCGGGGTGACGTGCTCCAGGTCGCGCAGCACCCGCGGCCAGGCCCGGGCCAGGCCGAGGCGCCAGACGCCGGGGGCGAGGTAGGGCAGGTGGAAGGCGGTGATGTACCAGGAGTGCAGGCCCTGGTGCAGCAGCTGCTTGAGGTGGCGGGGAGTGGGGCGGCGCAGCCGGTGGCGCAGCCAGTAGCCCATGTGGTCCAGGCTGGGGCCGGACAGGGTCGTGTAGGAGGCGATCCGGCGCTCGGCGCCGGGCGCGGTGACGGCCTCCCAGGACTGGATCGAGCCCCAGTCGTGGGCGACCAGGTGGACCGGGCGGTCCGGGCTGACGGCGTCGGCGACGGCGAACAGGTCCTCGGCGAGGTGCTCCAGGCGGTAGCCGGACCGGTCGGCGGGCGCGGCGGACTCGCCGGCGCCGCGCACGTCGTAGCGGACCACGTGGTGGTCGCGGGCGAGGTCGGCGGCGATGTCGTCCCAGACGGCGTGGGTGTCGGGGTAGCCGTGTACGAGGAGGACGGTGGGGGCGTCCGGGTCGCCCTGCTCGAAGACGGCGAGTGGGAGGCCGCCGGAGTGGACGGTCCGGCGGCGCTCCGGGGGCGCCGCCGGGGTCTTCGCCGGGGTTTTCGCCGGGGTCTTCGCCGGGCGGCGCTGCGACGGGCTCGTCATCGGGTGGCCTCCAGGGTGGTCGGCTCGGTGGCGGCGGCGTTCTGGGTGTCGGCGGTGTTCTGGATGGCGGCGGTGTTCTGGGTGGCAGTCTGCCCGGTGGTCGCGGTCCAGCGGCGGACGTGCGGCAGGTCGTGGTCGAGCCAGTAGGCGTCGTCCTCGGTGACCACCAGCAGTTCCTCGAACTTGATGCCCACACCCCGGAAGCCGATGTGCGGTTCGACCGCCCACAGGCCCGGGGTGGGCGCGTGCCGGGACGAGCGCCCGTCCGCCCAGAGCGGTGAACGGCCGTGCAGCCGCTCGGAGATCAGCTCACGGCCGAGGGTCTGGAGGGTGCGCACGCCGAAGCCGAGGACGTTCACCCCGGCGGGGCCGCGCGCGGTGTTGCGGGTGACCTGGTGGCCGATCACCCGGCCCGGGTACACCTGGTGGCGGTTGTCGTAGCCGTGCGCGGCGATCTGGGCGTCGACCGCGGCGTACACCTCGGAGAGCGGCTTGCGGGCCCGCACCTCCTGGAGGATCAGCTCGCGGTAGACCTCGAGGTCGGCGGCCAGGCGGTCCCAGACCCGGTTCTCGCCGACCTTGCCGCCGTAGCCGATGTCGGCGGTGTAGCCGTCCACCACGGGCGCGCAGTCCAGCACGTACGGCATGCCCTCCTCCAGCCGGCGGTTGCCGGCGAAGAACTGCAGCGGGGTGTGGAAGTGCCGGAACGCCGTCCGGTCGCCGAACCAGGCGAAGGGGACGTGGAAGAAGTCCTGCACCCCGGCGGCGACCAGGCGGCGGCGCAGCTCGGCGGTGGCCTGCCGCTCGGTGACGCCGGGTTCGATCCAGGCGGCGACCTGTTCGGCGCAGTGGTAGGCGAGCTGCTGGGTCTCGCGGAAGCGGGTGAGGTCACGCTCGGTGTAGCGGAAGGCGGGGGTCGCTTTCGCCATGGTGAGGGGCTCCTTCTAGAGGTCCAGCACGAGGGTCTCGCCCTCAGCGGCCCGGGAGACGCAGGGCAGCAGGGCGCCGGCGGCGCGCTGCTCGGGGGTGAGGCGGCGGTCCCGGTGATCGGGCGAGCCGGCCAGCACGCGGACCTCGCAGGTGCCGCAGAAGCCCTGGTGGCAGGAGTACGGGAGGTCCGGGCGGGCCTCGCGCAGCACGTCCAGGGCGGAGCGGTCGGCGGGGACGTCGAGGGCGGGGCCGTCGACGCCGAGGCGGACGGTGAAGGGCTCGCCGTCGGCGATCGGGGCGGCTCCGAAGCGCTCGAAGTGCAGCGAGGCGGCCGGAGAGCCGTCCAGGGCGCGCTGCACGGCGGTGAGCATCGGGGCCGGGCCGCAGCAGTAGACGGCGGCGCCGCGCGGGGCGTGGGCGAGCAGTTCGGCGCCGGTGGGGACGCCGCCGTGCTCGTCGTCGGTGCGCAGCAGCACCCGGCGCGGATCGAGGGCCCGCAGCTCGTCCGTGTACGGGAGGGTGTCGGCGCTGCGGCCGACGTGCACTAGGCGCCAGTCCAGGCCGTGGCGCTGCGCCTCGCGGGCCATCGGGAGCAGCGGGGTGATGCCGATGCCGCCGGCCAGCAGGAGGACGGCGGGCTCGGCGCAGAAGGCGAAGCCGTTGCGCGGGCGACGGGCGGTGAGCCGGGTGCCGGGGTGCAGGGCGTCGTGGACCTCGACGGACCCGCCGCCGCCCTCGGGCAGCCGTCGGACGGCGATGCGGTAGGCGGTGCGGTCGGCCGGGTCGCCGCTGAGGGAGTAGTGGCGCTCGCGGCCGGAGGGCAGGACGAGGCGCAGGTGGGCGCCGGGCTGCCAGCCGGGCAGCGGACTGCCGGAGGGGTCGACGAGGGTCAACTCGACGACGTCGGCGGCAAGTTGGCGGCGCTCGGCGACGACCAGGCGGAGCGCAGGGGTGGGGCGGCTGTACGGGCGGCGGGGGTTGCGGCGCAGCAGCGGGCCACCGAGGGCCGGGTGGTAGCGGTCGCCGAAGGCGGTGAGCCAGCGCATGAAGCCGTCGGCGCGGGGGCGGCCGTAGAGGTCGGGGGGCGGGGTGAGCTGGTCCATCCGGCGGGGTCCTTGGGGTGGGAGCGGGGCGGCGGGCGGGCGGCGGGCGACAGCTGACAGGTTTCGGATGTCAGATTTCAGCGAACAGAGTTCAGCGAACAGATAACGTCATCTGTTCGCTGAAACCTGTCGGCCGTCAGCCGCGCCCGGCAGCCGCGCGGGCGGCCGGGGAGGTGGCGAGGTAGCCCAGCGCCTGGCTGGACGAGCCCTCCTGGGTCGGGTGGTAGCCCGGCCGCAGGTAGCGCAGCCCGGAGCGGATCGACCTGAACGGGTCCGGCAGCAGTCCGCGTTTGGCGATCCGGCCCGCCTCCCGCCAGGTGGGCTTGAGCCGCCCCTCCAGGGTGGGGTCGGCGACGAGCAGGAAGCGGGCGCCGCGCACCCAGAGGTGGACCAGCAGCGGCCCCGAGAACACCATCCCGCGCACCCGGCGCAGGTAGCCCGGGTCCAGATGGACCATCAGGTCGTAGGCGACGCTGCGGTGCTCGACCTCCTCCGCGCCGTGCCAGCGCAGCAGGTCCAGCATCGTCGGGTCGGCCTTGGCGCGGTCCAGACCCGGGGAGTTGAGGGCCCAGTTGCCGAGGAAGGCGGTGAAGTGCTCGATCGCCGCGATGAAGGCGACCCGCTCGATGACGCTCTCCCGCTGCCGGGCCGCCGTCAGCCCCGGCTTGTCGCCGAGGACCCGCTGGAACAGCCAGGAGATCTGCCGGACGTACGGCCTCGGGTCGAGTCCCTGGGCGAGCAGGTGGTCCAGGACCTCCTGGTGCGCCTCGGCGTGGATGGCCTCCTGCCCGATGAACCCGAGGACCTCCTCGCGCAGTTGCTCGTCCCGGATGAGCGGCAACGCCTCCTTGAACACCTTGACGAACCAGCGCTCCCCCTCGGGCAGCAGCAGGTGCAGCACGTTGATGACGTGGGTGGCCATCGGCTCGTCCGGGATCCAGTGCAGCGGCAGCTGGGCCCAGTCGAAGCGGACGTCCCGGGGCTCCAGGACGAGGTTGTCGTGCACGCGCGCGGCGGGGGCGGCGAGGGCGGGGACGAGGGTGGAACGGGGCATGGCAGGCCCTCCTGACCTGGGGGCGGCGGCTCGGTTCCAGGGAAACGTACTCGCGGGTAGCCCTGGGGACAAGGGTTTCGCCCACCCTTATCGACATCGAGTCTAATAAGTGATGTGCACCGGCCGACGCCACGGGAAACACGGGAAGCCCCACCGGTTTCCCGGCAGGGCTTCCCCTGACCGCGTGCGACCGCCGACCCGCCGTCAGACCGCCATCGCCAGCATCAGCGGCGCCGCCCGGGCCGCGAGCAGCTCGGCGGCGGCCTTCAGCTTGTGGATGTTGTCCGCCGGCATCGAGGTGGCCAGACAGCCGACCGTGCTGCCCGCCGTGATCGGCACCGCCGCGCACACCGTGCCCAGCGCGTACTCCTGGATGTCGAGCACCGGCACCGTGGCCGGCTGCCGCTCCAGCCGGTGCATCAACTGGTCGGCATCGGTGACGGTGCGGGAGGTGAGCCGGGCGACCGGGTGCCGGGAGAGGTGGTCGCGCCGGGCGTCCACGTCCAGCTGGCTGAGCAGGCACTTGCCGATCGCGCTGGCGTGCGCGGTCGCCCTGAAGTCCACCCACTCCTGCACGGCCGGGGCGTAGTCGGCGGCCGAGACCGCCTCCACCGACAACTCGCCGTCGTGGTACCGGCCGAAGTACACTGCGGCGCCCAACTCGTCCCGGAGTTCCGCGAGTTTGCGGTTGAGCCTGGCCTTCACCAGCTGCTCCCGGTTGTGCTGGCCGAGCAGCGCGAAGGTGCCGCCCAGCAGCCAACCCCCGTCCTGGCACTGGAGATAGCCCTCGACCTCCAGGATCTCGGCGAGCCGCCGCACGGTGGGCAGCCCGAGCGTGGTCTCCCGGGCGAGGGCCACCAGGGTGGCACCGTCGGGGTGGCGGTCGACCGCCTCCAGCAGTCTGAGGGCGTGCTGGAGGGAGGTGAACGGGCCCGTCGGACCCTGGTCAAGCGCGGCGTGACGACCCGGGGCTGGTGTCGACATGTCGTCCCCTTCCGATGTCCCCCCACGGAGCGACCGCGGGCACGCACCAGCCTATCGACCCGGCGGCTCCGACGACTGCCGTCCGTACATATCGGTGAACAATCCGTGTAGCACCGTCCGCCGACCTGGGCGGACGCGACGGCCCCTCCCCCACCACCCAGGAGGCAGGGGCGCGTTCCGCGACCGCCGGGCAGGAGTGCGGCGGCGGGGACGGCGCGTCGCCGGTCCGGGCCGGGCGGCCCGTACGCGTAGGGCTCGTGACTCCGGAGGTGAACCGACGGTCCGTCGACTAGCCGAGCAGGATCCGGACGACGGCCGCGGCCCCGGTCGGGTCGACGACCGGGCGGGCGGCGGTCAGCGCGGCGGCCTCGCCGGCGGCGGCACCGGCCGCGGCGAGGGCGGCACGGGCCTCGGCGGCCGGGAGGGCGTCGAACCAGCGCAGCGCGAGGGCCGTGCGACCGGCCTCGGTGAGGCGGCCGGTGAGCCGGAGGCGGGCCAGGCCGCCGTCCGGGTAGACGTTGATGCGCACGTGGGTCACCGGGCGGCCCGCGTCGAGCCGGAAGCGGTGCCGGGTGTCGGGCTGGAGCCGGGTGCGGGGCAGGAGTTCGAACCATTCGCCGTCGGCCGGGTGGGCCCCGGTCGAGGCGTCGAAGCCGATCAGGTCGGCCCAGCCGGGGGCGTTGGCGACGAAGCAGGAGGTGTCCACTTCGGCGGCCAGGACCTCACCGCCCCCGGCCAGGGCGATCCGCACCCAGTCGTTGGCCTTGTCGCGCCGACGCCGGGTCTCCCAACCGTCGCCCATGACGCAGGCGCGGCCGGGAGCGTTCAGGTTGTGCGGGGAGGAGAAGTAGCGGTCGGACGCCGCCTCGGCCACGCCGCCGTACTCCTGGGCGGCCAAGTCGAAGGTGAGGCCTTCGAGTTCGCGCGGGTCCGGGAGCACCTCGCCGTGCACCCGCAGCCGGGCGACGCCGCCGTCCGGGAAGATGTTCAGCCGCACGTGGGTGTAGCGGGTGCCGTCCGCGACGGCGAACTCGTGGGCGGTGTCGCCCCTGAGCCCGGTGCGCGGCACGATCGTGGTCCACTCGGCGGCCCGGAGTTCTTCGGGCGAGGGGTGGCCGGGGACTGACGTGGCCTCGACCGAGGCGGACTCCGGGTGGTTGCCGGTGAAGTGGGCGGTGTCCACGACCACGCCGCGGATCACCCCGGCGGCACCGAGCCGGACGATCGCCCAGTCGTGGTCCGCGTCGGTGGGGTGCGGTTGCTCGGCGGAGAGTCCGCGACGGCGCCTGGACTCCCAGCCGTCCATGATCTGGCCCTTGTGGCCGAAGGTGTGCGGGCGGAACTCGGCCGGCGCGGCGACCAGCAGGTTCTCGGCGTCCGCGAAGGTGTCCTCGTTGGTGGCGACGACGCCCGCGCCGAGCGGTCGGGAGGCCAGGTCGACCAGCTCGGTGAAGGGAGCACTCGGGGTGCCGGCAGTGGTCACTGACTCTCCTTGGGCGGGTTCGGACGGGATGGCGGTGAGGTGGGGTCGGGGTGGGAGTGCGGCCGGACGAGCTGCCGGCCGAAGGGGCGGGCGGCAGGGTCCACCGCGCGACCGCGCAGCCAGGTGGTGCGCACCGCGCCGGTGAGGGTCCGGCCCGCGTACGGGGTGACCGGGTTGCGGTGGTGCAGCCCGCTCGCCCGGACGGCGAACTCGCCGTCGGGGTCGAAGGCGACCAGGTCCGCGTCGTGGCCGGCGGCGATGGCGCCCTTGGTGCCGGTGAGACCGCCCAGGGCGGCCGGTCCGGCGGACATCCAGCGCACCACGTCGGCCAGGGCGTGGCCGCGCCGGCGGGCCTCGGTCCAGACGGCCGGCAGGCCGAGCTGGAGCGAGGCGATGCCGCCCCAGGCGGCCGCGAAGTCGCCGCTGCCGCCGTACTCGGGCAGCAGTTTGAGGTCGGGGGTGGACGGTGAGTGGTCGGAGACGACGGCGATGAACTCGCCGTTCGCCAGGGCCTGCCAGAGCGCGTCCCGGTTGGCCTCGTCGCGGATCGGCGGACAGCACTTGAAGGCGGTGTCGCCGTCCGGCACCTGCTCGGCGGCGAGGGTCAGGTAGTGCGGACAGGTCTCGGCGGTCACCCGTACGCCGTCCTCGCGGGCCCGCCGCAGCAGCGGCAGCACGGCGGCGGAGGAGACGTGCAGGACGTGCACCCGGGCGCCGGTGCGGTGGGCGCCGGTCCGGTACAGCGCCGCGAGCAGGTGGGCGACGGCGGCGGTCTCCGCGTCGGCGGGCCGCGAGGCCAGGAAGTCCCGGTAGTGGACGCCGGGTTGCTGCGGGGCGGCGGCGAGCACGGCCGGGTCCTCGGCGTGGATGATCGCCAGCGCCCCGATCCGGGCCTGCTCGGCCAGCGCCGCCGTCAGGTCGGCGGCCTCGAGGTGCGGGAACTCCTCCACCCCGGAGGGGGCGAGGAAGCTCTTGAAGCCGAACACGCCCTCCCGGTACAGGGGTTCGAGGTCCGCGAGGTTGCCGGGGACGGCGCCGCCCCAGAACCCGAGGTCGACCCAGGCCTGGCCCTCGGCGGCCTTCCGCTTGGCCGCCAACCCGGCCACCGTGGTGGTGGGCGGGATCGAGTTGAGCGGCATGTCGACGATCGTGGTGACGCCGCCGGCCGCGGCGGCCCGGGTGGCGGTGGCGAAGCCCTCCCACTCGGTGCGGCCGGGCTCGTTGACGTGCACGTGGGTGTCGACCAGGCCCGGCAGCAGCGCGGTGCCGCCGAGGTCGACGAGTTCGCCGCCACCGGCCGTGAGCGAGCCGTGCGGGGCCGTCCGGACGATCCTCCCGTCCTGGATCAGCACGTCCGCGGGGTGCTCGCCGTCGGGCAGGACCGCCCGTCGGGAGCGGATCACCGTCGGCTGGCTGAAGGGCATGGGAGACCTCCGGAACCTGGGAGTCGGTGGTGCGCGAACACGGGTGGAGGCGAAGGATTGCCGGGAGCCTAGGCCTGTCTTCAACAAAACGTCAATGGACGGGCGTTGGAGGGTCGGCGGCGTCCGGCGGCTCCGCGCGCACGGGGTCAGCCCGGCAGCAGGCGCTGGGCCAGCCGCTCCCCCGCGAGTTCGGCCAGCTCGGCGGCCCTGGCCATGCTCTCCCCCGACCGCTCGGCCAGGTCTGTCAGGTCGGGCGGGCCGGCCAGGGCGTTCGGGTCGATCGGGTCGGTCGAGTTGGT
The DNA here is from genome assembly GCF_053598615.1 of Kitasatospora sp. NPDC001095. Taxonomy (NCBI): domain Bacteria; kingdom Bacillati; phylum Actinomycetota; class Actinomycetes; order Kitasatosporales; family Streptomycetaceae; genus Kitasatospora; species Kitasatospora sp. NPDC001095. The sequence goes on from NZ_JBSFKQ010000006.1 coordinate 198,906, forward strand.
CGGGTCGGTCGAGTCGGTCAGGTCGGTCAGGGCGATCGCGGCGGTGAAACCGGCGGCGCGCCACTCGGGTTCGGTGAGTTCCAGCCGGCCCGCCACGGCGGCCACCCGGACCCCGGCCCGGGCGGCGGCCGCGGCGACTCCGGCGGGGGCCTTGCCGTGCAGCGTCTGCGCGTCCAGGCAGCCCTCGCCGGTCACGACGAGGCGTGCCCCGCGCACGGCCGCGTCGAAGCCCAGCAGGTCGAGCAGCAGCTCGATGCCGGGTCGTACGGTCGCGCCGAGCAGGGCCAGGGCGGCGAAGCCCACCCCGCCGGCGGCGCCGGCGCCGGGCGCCTCCCGGACGTCCCGCCCGGTGGCCTCGGCGACCAGGTCGGCGAACCGGGTCAGCCCCGCTTCCAGCGCCACCAGGTCCGCGCCGTCGGCGCCCTTCTGCGGGCCGTAGACGGCGGCGGCGCCGCGCGGCCCGAGCAGCGGGTTGTCCACGTCGCAGGCCACCACGACCTCGACCCCGCCCAGGGCGTCGGCCAGCGGGCCGGGGTCGATCTCCGCGAGCCGGCGCAACGCGGCGCCACCGGGCGGGAGTTCGACGCCGTCTGCGTCGTGCAGCCGCGCCCCGAGGGCCTGCACCATGCCGGCGCCGCCGTCCGTACAGGCGCTGCCGCCGAGTCCCAGGACGATCCGCTTGACGCCGAGCGAGACCGCCTTGGCGATCAGCTGGCCGACCCCGTAGGACCCGGCCGTGAGCGGGGCTGCCCGGCCGCCGGGCAGCCGGGCCAGGCCCGAGGCCTGCGCGAGCTCGACCACGGCGGTGTCGTCCCGGACGGCCAGCGCGGCGTCCACCGGCAGTCCGGTCGGGCCGACCACCTCGGCCGGGACCCTGCTGAAGCCGGCCGCGAGCGCGGCGGCCAGGGTGCCCTCGCCGCCGTCGGCGACGGGCAGTTCGCGCACCTCGGTGCCGGGCGCGGCGCGCCGGATGCCGGCGGCGATCCGGGCCGCCGCCTCGGCGCCCTCCAGGCTGCCCTTGAACTTGTCGGGGGCGACGACCACATGGCCCTCGTGGGGGGTGGGTGGCATGGCGCGGTCCTCGTTTCCGTACGGGTCTGGCGGTGGTCCTGCGGCGTGCGTCCGACATGCGTGCGTCCGGCAGGCGCGCGTCCGGCAGGCGTGCGTCCGGCAGGCATGCATCCGACAGACGCGCGCCCGGCAGACGTGCGCCCGACGCGCGTGCGTCCAGCATGGGCCCGGGTGGCTCGGGATGCGAGCCCCTCAATCTGCGTGGCCGGGCGTACGGGAGGCCTCCCTCGGCGGGGACGAAGCCGGGCCACGCGTACCGGGCTCGATCGAGGCGCCCCCACGGCGGGACGTACGCGTCGCGGGCCTGGTTCGACCGGCGGGCGGGCGGATGAGCCCCGGCCCGCTCGCCAGCCGAGTGCGGCCTCCTGGCGGCGCCGGCACGACCGGAACGGGTACACGCCGCCAGGAGGAGTTCGGAGCCGGGCGCTCCGCCCGGGAGCCCCCGGGATGTCAGCCGACCTCGCGGCCGGAGAGCCGCTCGACGCCGCGCAGCAGCGCCGAGTGGTCGAGCGAGCCGTCGCCGTTGGCGCGGGCGGCCCGCGACTCGGCGACGCTTCCCCGGTGGCCCGCGGCTCGGCGGCACGCGGCGGGGTGACGCTCATCGGCTCCACTACCTGGCGGCGGCGCGCAGTTCGCGCGGCAGTCACCCGAAGGGCCGATCACGCCGGTGTGGCCCGCGGCGGTGAGCCGGGCGAACAGGTCCTCGAAGTCCAGCTCGCGCTGTCGGCGCTGACCCCGGTGGAGGGGCGGTACTCCAGCGCAGCGAGCACCAGGTGCTCCAGCGCGAGCGCGTCCTGCTCGACCGGGTCGACGCCCTCGACCCGGTTGCCGTACAGCGCGTTGAGCGCGGTGGCGCCGAGCGAGGCGGCGAGTTCCGCGGCGACCGGGAGGTTGGCGTGGTAGCGGTCCCGCTCGGACGGTAGCGAGACGGTCCCACGGGCACCCTCGCTCAGGCCGTCCAGCAGGTTGAGGCCGGTGAGCCGCACGCCGGCGTGGGTGAACGCCCTGCGCAGCGCGTGCAGTTAGGCCCGCGAGGGTTCGTGCTCCGCCCCGAAGGGCCACCACAGTTCGGCGGCGGTGAATCCGGCCGCGGCGGCCGCGGCGGCCGCTTCGGGAGCGGCAGTTCGCCGAACAGGATCGACAGGTTGACCGTGAAGCCGTGCCTGGCAGCCGCCGTCATGTCGCTACTCCCCTCTCAGCCCTCTTCCCTCGCCGATTTCCACGATACGGAAGAGGATTCTGCGCAATGGAAGACGATGGAAGCATCTCCGGCCGACCGAGCGAGCATCAAGGGAGTTGCAACATTTTGTTGAAGTCGCCTCGGGGCTCGCGGGGCCGGGCTGTCGCCGCTCGCGGGGGCCGGACCGTTCGATCACCCAAGCCCCTGCCCCGTCCGCACCCCCGCTCGCTACAGTGACCCCGTGCGATTGATGGTGGAGTTCACGACAGAACCGTTCGAACTGGACGCGTTCCCGGAGCACGCCGCGGCGGCTCGCGAGGTCGTCGACGCGGCCGGCCTGGCCGTGTCCGTCGGCCCCTTCGGCACCGGTGCGGAGGGCGAGGCCGAGCAGGTCCTGGCCGCGGTGACCAAGCTGCTCAAGGAGACGCTGGACGCCGGGGCGACCCGGATCTCGGTCCAGGTCAGCGTGCTGGGCGAGGAGGACGGTACGCCGTGACCGAGAACGTGGAACACCCGCTCGCCGCGGCGGTGAAGCCGCTGCTGGCCGCGGTCGGCGCGACGCCCGTCCCCCTGAACGAGGCGAAGCCCGACGACGTGGTCCTGGAGTGGGAGGGCGCCCCCGCCCTGGCCGTCCGGCTGCCGCACCTGAGCAGCGCGCTGGACCGGATGCTCGCCGAGATGACCCGCCAGTTCGACGGCCGCCCGCTGGCCGAGCTCGACCGGTCGCAGAAGCAGCGGGTCGTCGCCCTGCTGGAGGAGCGCGGCGCGTTCACCGTCCGCCACGGCGTGGAGACCGTTGCCTCGGCCCTGGGCGTCAGCCGCTTCACCGTGTACAACTACCTGAACCGCCAGGACGGCGCGAAGTCGTCCTGACGCCCGGTTCGGCGCCCTCCGGGGCGCGCCCGGACCCCGCCGCGGGGCTTCCGAACGGGTGACCCCGCCGCCACGACAGGACTGGATCGGCTTGCGGCGGGGCACACTTGGCGAATCGCACACGAAAGGGCCCGACATCGCGGCCCCGTTCGAAACGCAGCCACCAATCGTTCAACAAAGTGTTGACGACCGGGTGGGCCCGATCTAGCTTTTCCGGGTGGCACCACTCTCCAGGAGGTCCACTCGTGACCAACCACCCCCACACCCTCGACGCCCTGGCCGCGGCCGATGCCGCGGAGCTGGAAGGGATCCTGCTGGAGGTCTGCTCCAGCCCCCGCTGGGCCGCCGCGGTCGCGGCGGACAAGCCCTGGTCCGACCGCGAGGCCCTGCTCGCCGCCAACGCGGCCGCCGTGGCGTCCCTGACGGCCGAGGACCTGCGCGACGCGGTGGCCGGCCATGCCCGGATCGGCGAGCCCCTGACGGGCGACGCCACTTCCGAGCGCGAACAGGCCGGAATCCGGGGCGTGGACCAGGCGGTCCTCGACGAGCTGAACGAGGCCAACGCGGCCTATGAGGCCAAGTTCGGCCACGTGTTCCTGATCTGCGCGACCGGCCGCTCCGCGGTCGGCCTGCTCGCCGCGCTGCGCGAGCGCCACCCCAACGACGCGGCCACCGAGGCGGAGATCGTCCGCGAGGAGCTTCGCAAGATCAACGACATCCGGCTCAATCGCCTGCTCGACACATCCCGACACCTGTCCTGACGCTTCGTCACATTCGTGGCGACGACATCGCACTGGCCGGGCGTCCGGATTCACATCCGCTCGCCTCGCCCCACAACTGACGCTTCGCCATCCACGCCACAGGTAAGGCAACTTCACCGATGACCGGCATCTCCACCCACGTGCTCGACACCAGCCTCGGCCGGCCGGCCGAAGGCGTCCCGGTCGAGCTCGCACTGCACACCGAGAGCGGCTGGCAGGTGCTCGGCACCTGCGCCACGGATTCCGACGGCCGGGCCAGGGACCTGCCGGCCGTGGAGGCGGGCTCGGTCGTCCGGCTGCTCTTCGACACCGGCGCGTACCACGCACCCGAGTCCTCCGCGCCTCCGTTCTTCCCCGAGGTCTCGATCGTCTTCACGGTCGCGCCCGAACAGCACCACTACCACGTGCCGCTGCTGCTCAGTCCGTTCGGATACTCGGTCTACCGCGGAAGCTAGTGGACCGACCTGGAAAGCCTAGGAGCCACGTCATGGCCCACGTGCTCGGTCAGAACCAGTACGGCAAGGCGGAGAACCGCATCGTCCGGATCCACCGCGACTCCGCCCGGCACGAGATCAAGGACCTGAACGTCTCGGTCTCGCTGCGCGGCGAGTTCGACGACGTCCACCTCACCGGGTCCAACGCCAACTGCCTGCCCACCGACACCATCAAGAACACCGTCTACGCCTTCGCCAAGGAGTACGGCATCGAGTCGGCCGAGGCGTTCGGCATCCTCCTGGCCCGCCACTTCGTCGACGACACGGAGCGCGGCGTCGTGCACGGCGCCCGGATCCGGATCGAGGAGTACGCCTGGGAGCGGATCCGGTCGCGGGACGGCTCGGCCGGCTTCATCGGCTCGGAGGAGGAGGTGGAGGAGGAGAAGGAGGTGGAGGTGGGCCACTCCTTCGTCCGCAGCGGCCAGGAGGTCCGTACCAGCGAGATCGTCTACGACGGGGAAGCCGTCCGGGTCATCTCGGGCCTGAAGGACCTGGTCGTCATGAACTCCACCGACTCGGAGTTCTGGGGCTACATCAAGGACGACTACACCACCCTCGAGGAGGCGTACGACCGCATCCTCGCCACCCAGGTGACCGCCCGGTGGAAGTTCGGCCACAGCGGGCGGGACGGCGAGGCGCAGCCCGACTGGAACCGCTCCTACACCCAGGTGAAGCGGCACCTGCTGGAGGCCTTCGCCGAGACCTATTCCTACTCGCTGCAGCAGACGCTGCACGCGATGGGCACCCGGGTCCTCGACAACCGCGCCGAGGTGGACGAGGTCCGCCTCGAACTGCCGAACAAGCACCACTTCCTGGTCGACCTGGAGCCGTTCGGCCTCAGGAACGAGAACGAGGTCTACTACGCCGCGGACCGCATGTACGGCCTGATCGAGGGCACCGTGCACCGCGAGGGCGTCGTCCCGGTCATCCCGGTCACCTGACCTCCCCCACCAGGTGGACGCCGCCCGGAAGCGCCGCGCCAACCGGCCCTCGCGCTCCACTTGTCGTTCCGCTCCGAACAGCACCGGTCGTTCCACCCCGTGCTCCGCCTCGGGCAGCACTCCGCGCGGTTTCTGGCAGCAGCTGTCACCGCTCGTCGGCCTGGCACTCGGCACCCTGATCGCCTTCCCGCTGGGGCTGGCCACTTCGGCTCGGTACAGAACGCGAAGATCTTCGCGCTCCCCTCCCCGTTCCACTTCGGCGCGCCTCAGTTCGACGCCGCCGCGATCGTCTCGATGTGCATCGTCATGGTGGTCTCGATGGCCGGGTCCACCGCCGACATGCTCGCCCTCGGCCGGATCGTCGATCGCGAGGCGGACGAACCCACCCTCGCCGCCGGCCTGCGGGCGGACGGTCTGGCCACCGCGCTCAGTCCCGTCCTCAACGGCTTCGCCGCCAGCGCCTTCGCCCAGAACATCGGGCTGGTGGCGCTGACGAGGATCCGCAGCCGCTTCGTGGTCGCGGCCGGCGGAGGCATCCTGGTCCTACTGGGGCTGTTCCCCGTGCTGGGCTCGGTCGTCTCGCCGGTTCCGCAGCCCGTCCTCGGCGGCGCCGGGACCGTGCTCTTCGGCACGGTCGCGGCCAGCGGCATCCGCACACTCGCGGAGGCGGGCATGGAGTCCAACTCGCACACTGTCCTGGCGGCGGTCTCGCTCGGTGTCGGCATCATCCCGATCGCCGCGCCGACGTTCTACGACTCCTTCCCGGAGGGCCGCCCGGACCCTGCTGCACTCGGGGATCTCGGCCGGCTGCGTGATGGCCGCCCTGCTCAACCTGCTCTTCCACCACTTTGGCGCCGCCCGCCGACCCGGGTCCGGCCCGGCCTCCGGCGCGCCGGTTCCGGCGGCTCCGGTGGTTCCGGCGGCTCCGGTGGTTCCGGAAGTTCCGACGGCGAGACCGTCCTGACCGGTCCGGGGAGGGGCGTGCGCCGTGCGGCGTACGCTCCCTCCGGCCCTCCCCTAGGAGTCACACATGGCAGTCCAGCCCCCGCCCGGCGACCAGCGGATCGTGATCGAGAACGCCGCGATCGCCACCGTGGACACGAACGACACCGAGTACGCCCGCGGCCACGTCGTCATTCTCGGCAACACCATCGAGGCGGTGGGCGACGGCCCCGCCCCCGCATGGCTGGACGACGTGGTGCGCCGGATCGACGGCGAGGGCCACCTCGTCACCCCCGGCCTGGTCAACACCCACCACCACTTCTACCAGTGGATCACCCGTGGCCTGGCCCAGGACCACATCCTGTTCGACTGGCTGGTCGCCCTCTACCCGACCTGGGCGAGGGTCGACGAGAAGCTCGTGCACGCGGCCAGCCAGGGCTCCGCCGCCGCGCTGCTCAAGTCCGGCTGCACCACCGCGGCCGACCACCACTACGTCTTCCCCAAGGACGGCGGCGACGTCCTCGGCGCCTCCATCGAGGCCGTCCGGGAACTCGGCCTGCGCTTCACCGCCCTGCGCGGCTCGATGGACCGCTCCCGGAAGGACGGCGGGCTGCCGCCGGACCACGCCGTCGAGGAACCGGACGACATCCTGGCCGCGTCCGAGGCCGCCGTGGACCGGTACCACGACTCCTCCTTCGGCTCGATGCTGCACATCGCGGTGGCGCCGTGCTCGCCCTTCTCCGTCTCCACCGAGCTGCTCCGCCGGTCCGCCGAACTCGCCCGCCGCAAGGGCGTCCGGCTGCACACCCACGGCTCGGAGACGGCCGAGGAGGAACAGTTCTGCAGGGAGCTGTTCGGCATGGGGCCGACCGACTACTTCGAGTCGGTGGGCTGGCTCGGCGAGGACGTCTGGATGGCGCACTGCGTGCACATGAACGACTCCGACATCGCCAAGTTCGCCCAGACCGGCACCGGCGTCGCCCACTGCCCGTCCTCCAACGCCCGCCTGGCGGCCGGCATCGCCCGGGTGCCCGACATGCTCCGGGCCGGCGTCCCGGTCGGGCTCGGGGTGGACGGCGCCGCCTCCAACGAGTCCGGCGAACTGGGCACCGAGCTGCGCAACGCGCTGCTGATCAACCGGCTGCACGGCTCCCCCGCCGCGCTCACCGGGCGGCAGGCACTGCGCCTGGGCACCATGGGCGGCGCCCGGGTGCTCGGGCGGCAGGACGAGATCGGCTCGGTCGAGGCCGGCAAGCTGGCCGACCTGGCGCTGTGGAAGATCGACGGGATCATGCACTCGTCCATCGCCGATCCGGTCGCCGCGCTCACCTTCGGCGCACTGCCGCCGCTGTCGGTGCTGTTCGTCAACGGCAACGCGGTGGTCGAGAAGGGGCAGCTGACCACCGTCGACGAGGACCGGATCGCACGCGACTGTGCGCGGGCCGCCCGCGAGCTGGCGGCCCGTCCGGTCTGACACCCGCATCGGGCTCCGGGGTGTCCGGGGAGGGGGCGGACAGATGACGGCTGACAACTTTCGTCATCTGTTATCTGTTCATGGCCTTGGCCGTCGGGGCGACGAAGGCCACGAACCCGCCCCGGCGGCCTCGCTGGCTGCGGGAGACGGCGCGCCGGCCTACTGGAGCGCACCCTGCACGGGCGCAGCGTCCTCTACCGGCGCAGCGGGCCGGGGGACGACCTGGCGACGGGCGGTCGACGGATGACGGCGAACAGCCGACGGCCGACCGATGACGGATGACAGATGACAGATGACGAAAGTTGTCAGCTGCCATCTGTCATCCGTCGACTGTCAGCCGTCAGGCCGTTCGCCCCAGCGTGGCCAGATAGGCGCGCCAGCCGCCGTGATGGGTGATCTCGCGGTGGACGCCGCGCTCCACCTCGCCCCGGGCGAGCAGCATGGACAGGCACGCGGAGCCGTCCTCCAGCTCGATCACACCCAGCTCCAGTTCGCGCGGCTCGCCGGGGAGGATGGCGTCCCGCAGGTGTTCCAGGCTGATGTCGTACAGCTCGCCCTCGATCGCGGTGTCGACGGCGGGGTCGCGCAGGAGGCCGGGGCACACGTCGTCGATGGAGAAGAAGCGGTAGCCGGGCGCGGTCCGGGCCGGCCCGACCAGCGCGTCGGCGACCTTCGCGTGGAAGGGGCCGCCGACCATCGCCTGGCCGTTGAAGAAGATGCGTGCCATGGGTTCGACTCCTGTGCGGGAAAACGAGGGAGGCCGTTCCGTACGGGCGAAACGGAACGGGCCGGGCCGGCCGGGGGCTCAGCCCAGCAGGGGGAGCGCGGGGAGGGTCAGGAAGTCCACGAACTCCTCGGCCAGGGCGACCTGTTCGAAGAGCCGGGCGGCCTCGCACCAGCGGCCGGCGCCGTAGGCCTCCTCCCCCAGTTCGGCGCGGAGTTCGGCGAGCTCGGTGGCGACCAGGGCGCGGACCAGTTCGACGGTGGTCTTCTCGCCGGTGTCGGACAGCACGACCCCGTTGTGGATCCACTGCCAGATCTGCGAGCGGGAGATCTCGGCGGTGGCGGCGTCCTCCATCATGTTGAAGATGCCGACGGCCCCGAGTCCGCGCAGCCAGGCCTCGATGTAGCGGATGCCGACCTGGACGGCGTTGTGCAGCCCTGCGCGGGTGCACCTGCCGCCGGCGCCGGCGATGTCGAGCAGCTGGGCGGCGGTGACCGGTTCGGCCGGGCCGGGGTTGTCCTTCTGGTGGGGCCGCTCGCCGAGCACCGCGTCGAAGCAGGCCCGGGCGACGGGCACCAGGTCGGGGTGGGCGACCCAGGAGCCGTCGAAGCCGTTGCCGGCCTCGCGGTCCTTGTCCGCCTTGACCTTCTCCAGCGCGGCCGCGTTGACCTCCGGGTCGCGGCGGCTCGGGATGAACGCGGCCATGCCGCCGATCGCGTGGGCGCCGCGCCGGTGGCAGGTCTGCACCAGCAGCCGGGTGTAGGCGGCCATGAACGGCGAGGCCATGGTGACGCTGTTGCGGTCGGGCAGGATGTAGTGCTCGCCGGCGTCGCGGAAGTTCTTGACGATCGAGAACAGGTAGTCCCAGCGTCCGGCGTTGAGGCCGGCCGCGTGGTCGCGCAGCTCGTGGAGGATCTCGTCCATCTCGAACGCGGCGGTGATGGTCTCGATCAGGACGGTCGCCCGGATCGTGCCGTGCGGGATGCCGAGTTCGGCCTGGGCGTGGGTGAACACGTCGTTCCACAGCCGGGCCTCGAGGTGGCTCTCGGTCTTCGGCAGGTAGAAGTACGGGCCGGAGTTGGGGTCCTCGGCGCCCTTGGCCAGCAGCCGGGCGGCGTTGTGGAAGAAGTAGAGGCCGAAGTCGACGAACGCGCCGGCCATCGGAGTGCCGTCGACCAGCAGGTGGTTCTCGTCCAGGTGCCAGCCGCGCGGGCGGACCACGACGGTGGCGAGTTCGGCGGCGGGCTTGAGGGTGTAGGCCTTGCCCGCGGCGCTGGTGAAGTCGATCCGGCCCTCGAAGGCGTCGATCAGGTTGAGCTGGCCGCCGATCACGTTCTCCCAGGTCGGCGAGGTGGCGTCCTCGAAGTCCGCGAGCCAGATCCGCGCCCCGGAGTTGAGCGCGTTGACGACCATCTTGCGGTCGGTCGGGCCGGTGATCTCGACCCGGCGGTCCTGGAGCGCGCGGGGTGCCTCGGCGACCTTCCAGTCCGCGGCCCGGACCGAGGCGGTCTCGGGGAGGAAGTCCAGAGTCCCGGCGGCGGCGATCTCGGCGCGGCGGGCCTTCCGCCGGGCCAGCAGCTCCTGTCGGCGCCCTTCGAAGGCGCGGTGGAGTCCGGCGACGAAGGCGGTCGCCTCCGCGGTGAGCACCTCCTCCGACCGATGGACGCGAGGACCGGCGACGGTGACGACCGGAGCGGCGGGGGAGGAACCGACGGACCCCTGATCTGCAGCCATGAGCAGGACACTCCTAAGACGGTTGAGCCTGGCGAGGGAGCTCCGGCAGGAACTTCCTCGGGGAACTTCCGCGATCGGCACCCGCCGGCCGGCGGGGTTCGATTCTGTAAGGTGGAGACTAGTTTCCGCGATACAGAATTTCAACGATTTGTTGAAGAGTTCGCCGGGAATCCGCTCCTCCCCGACAGTGAAGGAAACACCGGTGGCCGCGACCCCCGACTCAGCATCGACGACAGGCGCGGACCGCGCGAGCGGCGGCGTGCAGTCCGTCGAGCGCGCCTTCCAGCTCCTGGAGGCGCTGGCCGACTCCGGCGGCGTGGCCACCCTCAGCGAGCTCTCCACCAGTTCCGGCCTCCCGATGCCGACCATCCACCGGCTGGTTCGTACCCTCGTCCAGCAGGGCTATGTCCGTCAGGACACCGCGCGCCGCTACACCCTCGGCCCCCGGCTGATCCGGCTCGGCGAGACGGCCGGCCGCCTGCTGGGCAGCTGGGCCCGCCCCTACCTGGCCGAACTCATGGAGGCCACCGGCGAGACGGCCAACCTGGCGGTGCTGGAGGGCGGCGAGGTGGTGTACGTCGGGCAGGTGCAGTCGCGCCGCTCGATGCGGATGTTCACCGAGGTCGGCCGACGGGTCCAGCCGCACTGCACCGGCGTCGGCAAGGCGCTGCTCGCCCAGCTGCCCGAGGACGAGGCCCGCGCCGTCCTCGGCCCCAACCCGCTGCCCGCGCACACCGAGTACACGGTCACCGACCCGCAGGAGCTGATGCGCCAGCTCGCCGAGGCCCGCGACCGCGGCTACGTGGTCGACGACCAGGAGCAGGAGATCGGCGTCCGCTGCATCGCGCTCGCCGTCCCGGGCGCGCCGACGCCCACCGCGCTCTCGGTCTCCGGACCGGAGGCCCGGATCCGCGCCCTGGAGGAGCAGGACGGGGACGCCTCCCTGGTGCCGGTGATGCACCAGATCGCGACCCGGCTGGGGCAGGTCCTCGCCCCCTGACAACCCGTCAACCCCAGTTGCCGGCCGACCCGGTCGGGACGGCGCGCCCGTCATCCGTTCGAGCGGACGGCGGGCGGGTTGCCACCGGGCTCCGGCGACGGCTCCGCCACCCTGGTGCCGACGCGGCCCGCAACGGCGCGGGCGGCCGGGACGCGAGGGCAGGGTGAGCGGGGATGGAGCAGCAGCACCGGGACGCGTGGGAGGCCGCACCGGGCGGCGGGGTACGCGATGCCGACGTTCGAGGCGAGGACGCGCGAGGCGAGGACGTGCGGGGTGACGGCGCGCGGGGTGACGGCGCACGGCATGGCAGCGCACGGCGCGTCGCGGGCGGCCGCGGGTTCGGCGGGGCCGGGCTGGTCGCGGCCGTGGCGGCGGGGTGCGCGGTGACGGTGCTGGCCGGCGACCCGTCCTGGGCGCTGCGCCGGCCTGAGCCCCGGCCCGCGGTGGAGGTCCTCGCGACGGGTACACCGTCCACCCTGCCCGCGCCGGCGACTCCCGGGGCCTCCACCCTGCCGGCACCGGCGACTCCCGGGGTCTCCACCCTGCCCGCGCCGGCGACGCCTGGGGTCTCCACCCTGCCGGCACCGGCGACTCCCGGGGTCTCCACCCTGCCCGCACCGGCGACACCGGGGGCGAAGCCAGGAGCGGGTTCCGGGTCCGACGCCGGGTCCGGAACGTCCGGGGCCTCCACGCTGCCCGCGCCCGCCGTCGCGCGGCCGTCCGCCTCCGACCTGGAGGTGGTCCGGTCGGACCCGGACGCGGCGACACCCGGCGGCACCACGACCGTCCGCGCCTTCGCCGGCAACGGCGGCCCGGAGAGCACCGCCTCCCCGTTCACGGTCCTGGTCAGCCTGCCGGAGGGGGTCAGCCCCGAGGGCCCGTTCTTCCCGTCCGACTGCCAGGTGACGGGCCACGGCCGCGTGGTGCGCTGCGTGTTCGGGCCCGGGCTGCGGGAGGGGCGCAGCGCGACCGCCCTCATCCCGGTCCGGCTCGACCCGGAGTTGCCGGCGGGCAGGCTGAGCGGCGGCTCGGTCACGGTGCGCAGCGCGGACGACCGGAACGAGGGCAACAACCGGCAGCCGTTCGACATCACGGTGGTCGAGACGGCTGCCGGTTCCTGAGTCACGTGGCCCGGTCGGCAGGGGTGGCCCTGTCGACCGGGCGACGGTGATCGGGGAGTTCCGCTGCGGCGCGGGGTGGACCGGTCGCGATCAACGACGCTGCACGGCAGTTGAGTTGATCGGTTTTCCCGACTCAGCTCAGCCAGGCGTTGACCTGGCTCGCCGCGTCCGGTGCCCAGGCGAGCTTCAGGTGGTTGAGGCCGGTGAGCAGCCGGGTGCCGCCGACCGTCGCGATGCCGGTGGTGTCCAGCGCGCTCGCGGTGAAGACCAGGCCGTCGCTCGGCCCGCGGCCCTCGTTGAGCACGCCCGGGATGTCGGCGGACCCGCCCGCCAGCAGGTAGGTGCGTACCGAGGCCGGAATGCCGGCCTGCCGGAGCGGGGCGATCAGCGAGCCCGCGTCGATCGCCGCCTGGATGCCCTGGCCGGAGGTGTAGAAGCCCTGGCCTCCGTAGTAGGTGGTCCACCAGTCCTGCGCGGTGGTGTCCACCCCGTAGGTGCCGTCCCAGCGGGCGAGCAGCTGGCGCTGGCCCGGGTAGCAGTCGTAGCCGCCGCTCGGCAGCACCCCGAGGCAGGGCTGCGCGGTGTACGTGCCGTAGCAGGTCATGTAGAGGTGCGGGGACGGCGCGTTGGCGGTGCCGCCGCAGGCCGGCCAGGTGACCAGGTCGAAGTCCCAGCCGTGCGCGTACACGTAGTCGAGCCCGCCGTGCGGACCGCCGAGGGTGATCAGCCGACGCACGTCGCCCGCGTACGCCCTCCCCCAGGAGGGCTTCACCGAGGACACGTACGCCCGGGCGGCGACCTCGCCCTTGCTCCAGGCCACCACGTCGACCTGGGGGACCCCGAGCCGGGACCGGATCAGTGCGACGGCGTCGCCGACGGCCTGTGCCTGGAGCAGGTTGTCTCCGTGCTTGTGGGCGAAGCCGATCGCGAAGACCCGGCGGCCGTTGCCGGCGAGGTACTGGGCGAGCCCGGTCGACGGGCAGCTTGCGGCGCCGCAGGTGCCGCTCTCCCCCGGGTTCGCCCAGGCGCGGTCGGCGTTGTCGTTGGCGCCGTGGACCAGCAGGACGGGGGTGGCCTGGCTGCCGGTGTCCCAGCCGGCGGCGGAGTACAGCAGGAAGCGGGCGGAGGAGGGCCGGGCGGTGCCGAAGTACGTCCGGCGGGCTCCGTCCTGGTCGCCGCGGCCGTCGGAGGGGAACTGCTCGGCACCGAAGCCGGGGGTGGTGTCGAGGTAGCGCTCGACCTTGGCCCAGCCGTTGCCGGGGGTGGGGAAGGTGGCTTCCAGGGTGAGGGGGGCCGTGGCCGTGACCTGGGCCGTGCCCGCCTGGGCGGCGGTGGGGGTGCCGAGGAGGGCGGCGGCCAGGGTCAGCAGCACGGCGGTGAGGGCGGTGGGGACGCGCCTCCTGCCGGGGCGCGTGGTCGGGCTGGGGCGTGTGGGGGTACGTCTCATGGCCGGACGGTAGGACCGGCGCGCGGCCCTGCCCATGTGCCGGTCGCACACCCGGGCGACCGCGCGGTGGCGGACCGTACCGTGGCGAGTGCCTGACCGACTGCGCCCGGTCGGATAAATTGGACGTCGGCCATCATCCGCCGTGCACAAGAGCGGCGAGCCCGACCGGGTGCTCGCCACGACCTGACAGAGACGAGGACCCGCCCCACCATGACCGCGCCCCTGCCCGCCTTCGCCGGCCGTACCTACCTCTTCCGGGCCGACAACGGCGCGGCCTTCCGCAACACCTACTCGGCCGACGGCACGCGGCTGCGCTGGGAGGGCCTCGGCGAGTCCGCGGGCCAGTGGGAGGACGTGCGGCTGCACGTCGCCGAGGTCGCGCCGGAGATCTACTTCGTCAGCTGGACGGAGCAGAGCGGGATCACCGTCAGCCATGTGATGGACCTCGGCAAGCTGACGGTCCGCGCCTTCTGGACCTTCGAGGGCGAGGGCGGCCGGGTCGGCGAGCTGCACACCGGGACGCTGGAGCGGGTGGCCTGAGCGGCGGGACCGCCGCGCTGTCGGAGCCGTACGGCCGCGGAACGAGCTGTACGAGCCGATCCGCCCGAACGGCCCGGTCCGATTGAACGACCCGGCCCGACCGGACGGCCCGGTCCGACTGAACGACCGGACCCCCGGGGCCGCTGCTCCGGGGGTCCGGTCGTCCGGGTTCATGCCGCCTGGTTCGGCACCTTGAGGTGCTGGGACAGCCACTCCAGCGAGGAGGGCAGCAGGGCGCTCCAGGTCTCGAAGTTGTGGCCGCCGTTCTCCAGCATGCTGTACGAGACCTTCATCGGGCTCTGCACCGCGTCGACGAAGGCCTCGGTCTCCTGCCGGTAGTTGCCGTCGCCCTTCTTGGTGCCGGCCAGCAGCACGGACACCTTCGGCTGCGGCAGGTTCTTCAGCCGCCAGAACAGGTTGGCCTCGTCGCGGCGCTGCTTGCTGCCGCCGAAGAGGTCGCCCGTGGTCGGGTCGTCGGCGGCGTCGTAGTAGGCGGAGAGGGCGACGGCGGTCGGGAAGACGTCCGGGTGGCGCATGGCCAGCTTGAGCGCGCAGTAGCCGCCGGTCGAGTTGCCCATGAACGCCCAGGCCTGCGGGTCGGTGGAGACCCGGAAGCTGGCCTGGATCGCCGAGGGGACGTCCTTGGTGAAGTAGGTGTCGGACTGCGGGCCGTTCGGGACGTCCTCGCACTCGGTGTCCTGCGGCATCGCGGGCGAGGGGCGCACCAGGACCATGACGGTCGGCTGCATCCGCCCTTCCTGCAGCAGCTTGAGCGCGGCGCCCGGGTAGTTGAAGCGGGTGATCAGATTCTCGGCGATTCCTGGGAATCCGGTGCTGACGATCACCGCCGGGAACTGCTTCTGGGCGTACTGCGGCTGGAAGTACTGCGGGGGCAGGTAGACGTAGCCCTCGGTGGACAGCCGACTGACCGCGCCGTCGATCCGGATCTTGCGGATCTCGCCGGACTGGGCGGGCTCGCGGCCCATCGCGCCGCCGCCCTTGACCGAGGCCTGGCCCATCGTCTCCACCATCAGCCGGCCGGAGGCGTCCGCCTTGTTGTGGATGACTACCGGGCCGGTGTCGCCGGTGCCCAGCAGGTCGTCCCAACTGCTGTAGAAGGCGAAGTAGTTGTTGGCGACCAGGCCGAGCGCGGCGAGCACCGCGAGCTGGGTGGCGAGCAGGGCACCGATCCGGCCGAGTACCGCCTGCCAGGTCCTCTTCGCGAGCCTGGGCCACAACCAGACCGTGCCGACCATCATCACGACCGCGATCAGTGCGGTCAACGCCAGCACCTTGTGGCTTGTCAGACCCATGTCCTGCTTGCTCCCACGCCTCGAACTCCAGTCCCCTCCGCTGGGGACATCCGAGGAGGTCACCCCGGTTCCCCCGCCGGGGCGCGAGGAACAACCCTAACGCCGGCTGGGAGGAAGCTGATCGCGGCTGGGAGGTTACGGGGAGAGGGGCGAACAGATGACAACTTTCAGATGACAGATTTCGAAAGTTGTCACCTGAACTCTGTCAGCCGACATCTGTCGCCCGCAATCTGTCGCCTGCCATCTGTCATCTGTCGTCCGCCACCGACCGCCGGGCCGCTGTCACCCGCCGGCTCAGCCACCCACCCCGTCCGCCCCGCCCACCCCGTCCGCCACCCGCTCCCAGAGCCGCAGCCCCGCCGTGAGCTCGCGCATGCAGCGCGCACCGAGGTCCTGCGGGGAGCCGGGGCCGGCGAGGGCCGCGCCGGAGGAGGCCCATTGCTCCAGGGCCACCCGGATCGCCGCGGTCGCGGCGGCGGCTGCCAGCCGGATCTCCAGCGGGTCGGTGCCGTCCGGGCAGCGCTCGGTGAGGGCGACCCGCAGCCGCTCCTCCGAGTCGGCGTGGACGCGCTGCCAGGTGGCGCTCAGCTTCGGGTCGCGCAGCAGGCCGCGGGCCCACTGCATCATCTCGACCCGCCCCTCGTCGGCCGGGGTCAGCGAGGCGACCGCCGCGCGCTCCAGCGCCTCCCGCAGCGGCAGGTCCGCGGGGCTCGCCGCGAACAGCTCCACCCACTCCTGCCCGCCCGCCGCGAGCAGCGGGGCGACGGCGTCCTCCTTGACGGAGAAGTACCGGTAGAAGGTGCGCAGCGAGATGCCCGCGGCGACGGCGATCTCCTCCGCGGTGGTCGCCTCCGCTCCCCGCTCGGCGAAGAGCGCGGCGGCGGCGCGGGCGATCTCCAGCCGAGTGGCCTCACGGCGGCGCTGGGTCAGGGTCGGGCGTCCGGTCACGGGGCCAGCCTACGCGGGCGAATGCCAAGGAGACACGCCGCGACTTGGTGGCACGTCACGCCGGATCAGCACGAATGGACTTTTTGGCACGACGTGCCGCTAAGGCGTACCGTGTCAATCGGGATCGAA
This sequence comes from Kitasatospora sp. NPDC001095, assembly GCF_053598615.1. Lineage (NCBI taxonomy): Bacteria > Bacillati > Actinomycetota > Actinomycetes > Kitasatosporales > Streptomycetaceae > Kitasatospora > Kitasatospora sp. NPDC001095. Next base: position 215,598 of record NZ_JBSFKQ010000006.1, read on the forward strand.
AGACCGCGAACGAACGGAGACCACCATGGAGCGCTTCAACGGACGGAACGTCCTGATCACCGGCGGCGGCTCGGGCATCGGCCAGGCCACCGTGCACCGGATCCTCGCCGAGGGCGGGAACGTCGTCGCCGCCGACGTCAACGAGGACGGCCTGAAGAAGACCCTGGACCGCGCCACCGCGGAGGGCACCGCGGACCGCCTGACCATCCAGGTGCTGGACATCTCGGACGAGGCGGCCGTCGTCGCGGGCGTCGCCGAGGCGATCTCCGGCCTGGGCGGTCTGGACGTGCTGGTCAACGCGGCCGGCATCCTCCGCTCCGCGCACACCCACGAGACCAGCCTGGAGTTCTGGAACAAGCTCCTCGCGGTGAACCTGACCGGAACCTTCCTGATGACCCGTGAGGCGCTCCCCGCGCTGCTCGCCGGCGGCAAGGGCGTGGTGGTCAACTTCAGCTCCACCTCCGCGGGCTTCGCCCACCCCTACATGGCCGCGTACGCCGCGACCAAGGGCGGCATCCAGTCCTTCACCCACGCCATCGCCTCGGAGTACTCGAAGCAGGGCCTGCGCGCGGTCTGCGTCGCACCGGGCAGCATCGACAGCGGCATGACCCACAACCCGGGCCTGCCCGCCGACGCCGACCTCAGCCTGCTGGCCAAGCTCTCCCCCGCCCTCGGCCAGGGCTTCGCCGGCCCGGAGACGGTGGCCGGCGTGATCGCCATGCTCGCCTCCGACGACGGCGCCTTCGTCACCGGCACCGAGCTCCGCATCGACGGCGGCACCCACATGTGACCGGTCGGTCGACCCGTCGGTCCGATGGGAGGTGGGGCCTGTGCCGTCCCCCGTACGGCACAGGCCCCGCCTTGGTGTTCCCTCCACGCCGCCTCCGCCGCGGCGGCCGCCGTCACCGCAGGGGCTTCGCCAGGAGTGCTTCCCGGGTGACCCCGTCGGCGAGCAGGTCACCGCGCTCCGCGAGCCGGGCGAAGCCGTGGCGGCGGTAGAGGGCGAACGCGGCTTCGTTGCCGGGCAGGACGGCGAGGCGCAGCGTGGTGCCGCCGCTGTCCCGGGCCCAGCGCTCGACCTCCTCGACGAGCCGGTCGGCGACACCCCGGCCGCGCGCCCGCGGAGCCACCCAGAGCGAGCGCAACTCCCGTACGCCGTCCGGCGATCCGGGGAGGCCGCCGACCAGACCGACCGGATCGCCGTCCAGGAGCGCCGCGACGTGGTGGGCGCCCGGGACGCGGAGCCGGTCACGCCAGCGGTCCTCGCCGCCCCGGTGCCAGTCGGCGAGGCCCGCCTTGAAGGCGTCCGGCGCGTCGGTGAGGGCGGCGAGGCGGAGCTCCCGCCAGAGCGGCCAGTCGGCGGTCGTCAGGGTCCTGAGCGTCGGCGTCACCATGTGCGGGCACCGTAGAGGGCGCACCCGACGGCTGTCAGCCCGGTTCCGCCGCGGCGGCCCGGATGCCTCACGGCGTGCGCCAGTCGGCGGCGAAGGCGGCCGCCGGGTTGGTGGTGAGGAGCAGTTCGAGCAGTTCGGGGCCGTGGCTGCGGGCGAGGCGCGGGGCGAGCTCGGTGAGCAGGCGGACCGGACCGCCAGCCGCGCGGGCGGTCCGGGTGGTGGTGTCGGCGCCAAGGAGCAACCGGTGGGCGTGCCCCTCCTCGACCAGGTCGGCGATCACTTCGAAGGCGTCGTGGTCGCCGGGGTGGCCGGCCCGGGAGGGGCAGTCGAGGGCGAGGTGGACGCCCTCGGCGGCCAGGGCACGGTGCAGCGCGCGGTCGGGCAGCCGGGTGAGGTGGCCGAGGATGATCCGGTCGGGCCGGACGCCGTGCCGACCGTGCAGCTGGTCCAGGATCCAGTGCGGCGCGCCGTCGGCTTCGAGGTGGACGGCGATCGGCGCGCCGGTGGCGTGGTGGGCTTCGGCGGCCGCGGCCAGCGTCCACCGGGTGTGCCGGCCGGCGGGCCCCGGGTCGCCCGCGACCTTGATCAACCCGGCCCGGACCCCCTCGGGCGCGCCGGGCAGACCGGTGGTGAGTTCGGCGACGAAACGTTCCGCGAGGTCGGCGTACGAGCCGGGGCGCTCCGCCGCCTCCGTCTGCGCCTCGTCGGACTCGGGAAAGAAGCCCGGCGCGTAGTGAACCGCCTGGTGCGCGCCGGTGGCGGCGACGACGTGCACGCCGGTCGTACGGGAGAGCGCAGCGAGGGAGTCCGCGCCCCGGCCCAGGCCGAGCGGGGTCCACTGGACGAAGGCGCGGCCACCGGCGGCGGCGTAGGCACGCAGAACGTCTTCGGCCGCGTCCGGGTCATCCAGCTCCTGGCCGGGGAGCAGCGGGCTGCGGATGAAGAGGTGGTCGTGGGAGTCGGTGACCCCGAGGGCGGTGGGGTCCAGGTCGCCGAGGACCGTACGGACGGTACGGCTCATGCCTCGGCCTCGGCGGTGGCGGCGTCCGTGATGGCGGTCTCGGCAGCGGCCCCCGTGGTGGTCTCCGTGGCGACGGTCTCCGTGGCGACGGCCTCCGTGGCGACGGCCTCCGTGGTGGTCTCCGTGGCGTCGGTCTCGTCGTCGGAGGCGGCGGCGGTCGCGGCGGGGCTCTCCGCGAAGGTGGCGGCGGCGACGCGCAGACCGGCCAGCGCCTTGGGGAGACCAACGTACGGGGCGAGACCCACCATGACTTCGGTGATCTCCACTTCCGTCAGGCCGATCCGCCGGCTGTAGCGGACGTGGTCGGCGAGCTGCGGCTCGACGCCGCCGAGGGCGGTGAGGGCGGCCAGGTTGGCGATCTGGCGGTCGCGCAGGGCGAGGCCGGGGCGCTGGTAGATGCCGCCGAAGAGGCCGGTGACGATCCAGTCGGGGAAGCCGGGGGCGAGGGCGTCCAGGCTACCGAGGGTGGCGGCGGCGCCCCGGCCGGCGAGGTCGGCGAGCAGGGCGCGGCCGGCCGCGCGGTCGAGCGGGGCCTCGGTGAGGTTGATGAGATCGGTGCCGCCTGGGCCGGCGGGAGCAGTCGCGGGGGACATCGGGGCGGTGGGTCCTTTCACCAGTGGCGGCCGGCCGGCAGCCGGTCGAGTTCGGGGCGGGACAGGTGCAGCACCTGGTACCGGATGCCGGGCACGTCCTCGGGCGCCGGGCCGTGCCAGAGGGCGAAGCTCAGCAGTTCCCAGCGGCTCGGGTCGACGGCCACGGCGGCGGTGTGCAGGGCCGGGTGCGCGGGCAGCTCGGCGATGGCCCGTTCGACGGCCTCGGCCGGGTCGGCGGATTCCGGCAGTCGTACGGTCTCGCGGGTGGCGGTGGTCGGCGGCCCGGCCGTCTCGGCCGCTCGTACCGGTCCTTCCGGTCCTACCGGTCCCGCCGACGCTGCCGACGCCGCAGGCACTGCCGACGCGCCGTGCACCAGGCCCGCGCCGAGCCAGTGCCGGACGGCGGGGCGGCCGAAGTCCGCACTCAGACCGCGGAAGCCCGGCCCCCAGAGGAAGCCGTTCATGCCCTCGGCGGTGCGCCAGAGGTAGAACGGGGCGTACTGGTTGACGGGTGAGCCGTGCCGGCCGCGCTCGCGGACCAGGTAGGCCTTGAGGCCGAGGCCCGGATGGGCGTCGAGCAGGTGCCCCTTGTCGGCGACCCGCCGGCGGATGACGCCCATGTCGTAGTCGGCGGGGAGGGTGATCTCGTACTGCATGGCGTGCACGGCATGGCTCCTCGGGGTCGACGGGCAGGTTGTCCCACGGGCTGCTCGTCCGGCGGGCAGGTTGACCGACGGACGGGCTCGGGGCGTCAGGCCGTGCGGTGTGCGGCGAGCAGACCGAGGGCGCCGCGGACGGCCCGGTCGAAGGGCTCGGCGCTGTCGGCGGCGCGGGCCAGGACGTAGCCGCCCTGGACGACCGCGACCACGGCGGCGGCCGTGTCGGCCGGGTCGAGGGCGGGGGCGAACTCGCCGGCCGCCTGGCCTTCGGCGATCAGTCCGGCGATCCGGCCGCGCAACCAGTCGAAGGTCTCCTCGACGGGCGCGCGCAGGTGTGGGTCCGCGACCACGTCCGGATCCTGGGCCATCCGGCCGATCCGGCAGCCGCGCAGGACGTCGCGGTCGCGGCGCAGGTAGGCGGCGATCCGGTCGTGGGCGGTACCGGGGACGGCGAGGTCGGCCTCGGCGACGCCCCGCATCTGCTCGGCGCTGCGGCGCAGAGCGGCGGCGGCGAGGTCGGGTTTGCCGGCGAAGTGGTGGTACATGCTGCCCTGGCCGACCCCGGAGCGCTGCTGGATGGCCTTGGGGCTGGTGCCGACGTAGCCGCGCTCCCAGAGGAGGTCCTGGGTGCTCTCGATGAGGCGGTCCTGGGTGCTCATGCCGAGCACTGTACATACCAGTAGGTACAGAAGCCAGTGCGGACCCCGCCCGGACTCTCGACGGATCTCCCCGGCGTCTCCCCGGCGTCTCCCTCGGGGCATCTTCGGGTCCGCCGAAGGGCCCGCGCGGAGCATCCTCGGGCTCACCGCACGGCCTCCGCAGGGCCCGCCGTAGGCCTGGCCGCGGGCCCCTCCGCCGCAGGCGGGACGATCGAGGGCCGTGCGCCGCCCCCCGGCGGCCACGGCCCCTCGACCGTTCGTCATCCCCCGCACCGCCGAGCGGCATTCCGGCGCGCCAGGTGGCGCGCGTCACGTCACGGACGGTGGTCGGCATCACGCCGCGTAGGGGGTGCACGGCGCAATGCGCGGGCGGGCGCCGGAGCCGCGCGGCTAGGACAGCGCGCGGCGGATCTCGGGCGCCACCTCGCTTGCGAACAGCTCCAGTTGCTCGCGCTGCGCCTCCTCGGTGAGCGCGTCCACCCCGATGCCGACCACCTCGTTGCCGAACGCCTCGTGGTAGCGGTGGATCTTCTCGATCACCTGCTGCGGGCTGCCGACGAGCGCCGAACCTCGCTCCAGAGCGTCCTCGAGCGACGTGAACGGCGAGTTGTTGTGTCGACCGGCGGCCGAGTCGAACAGCGCGTTCCAGTACGGGCGGAAGCCCTCGACGGCGTCCTGCGAGCGCTTGGCCACGTACAGTCCGCCGAAGCCCGCGCCCACCCTGGCCCGCGCCGGGTCGTGCCCGTAGTGCTCCCAGCGCTCGCGGTAGTGCTCGACCAGCGCCCGGTACTTCTCCAGCGGATGGAAGGAGTTGGCGGAGAAGAGCGGGTCGCCGTGCCGGGCCGCGAGGTCGGTGGACCGCGTGCTGGTCGCGCTGCCGTGCCACACCGGGATCGGGTCCTGGAGCGGGCGCGGCCAGACGGTGGCGTCCGTGAGCGGCGGACGGGTCGAACCCTCCCAGGTCACGCTCTCCTCACGCCAGAGCTCGCGCAGCAGGCCGTAGTTCTCGGCGAGCGCCTCCCACTGGCGCTCCTCGGGGAGCCCGAACAGCCCGAAGTGCCGCGGGTCGTTGCCCTTGCCGACGATCAACTCAAGGCGGCCCTCGGAGAGTTGGTCGAGCATCGCGTAGTCCTCGGCCACCCGGACCGGGTCGAGGACGCTGAGCACCGTCACCGCGGTGAACAGCCGGATGGTGGAGGTGCGGGCAGCGATCGCGCTGAGCAGCAGGGGCGGTGCCGGGGAGAGGAACGGCTCGCCGTGTCGCTCCCCCACGCCGTAGCCGTCGTAGCCGAGTTGCTCGGCGAGGACCGCCTGGTCGACGACGTTGCGCAGCTTCTGTTGTGGGGTGCGTCGGACGCCGGTGACCGGGTCGGGGGCGTTGGCGACGAGGGACGAGACGGTGAACCGCACGGCGGGTCTCCTTGGGCGCTCGGGTCGGACTCGGTCGGGCTCGGGTCGGACTCGGTCGGGCTCGGCTCGGGTCGGGCCGGTCCGGGGGACGGGTCGGGGAAGGGTCCGCCCGGGGACGTGCTGGGCGGAGCCGGGGCCGGGGGCCGGGGGCCGGGGTGAGCCGTGCGGAGGCCGGGAAGCCGGTGCGTGGTCCGGCGCCGCGGTCTCACGGCCGCACCGGCGGCGTGGCTGACGGGGCGGGCGGCGGGCCGCTCGGGGCGGCAGGGCGCGCGGGGGCGTCAGCGGTCGGTGCCGCGGTGGCGGCGACAACAGCGGCGGGCTGCGGCGGCGGTCACGGTCCGGACTGCCATCTCGCCTCCCCCTCGCCTCGCGCGCACACGATCCGCGGCGAGCATAGGCACCGACCGGGAACGGGGGCAAGGGCCCGCTCCGCCGCGGCCGGCTGGCAAGATGTCCGGCATGAGCTACCTCGCCGCCGATGACCGCTACGACTCGATGACCTACCGGAAGGCCGGCCGCAGCGGTGTCCAGCTGCCCGCCGTCTCGCTCGGGCTCTGGCACAACTTCGGTGACGCCCAGCCGCTGGAGGTGCAGCGGGCGGTGCTGCGCCGGGCCTTCGACCGGGGTGTCACCCACTTCGACCTGGCGAACAACTACGGCCCGCCGTACGGCAGCGCCGAGCGCAACTTCGGCTACCTGTTCGCCCAGGACTTCCGGCCGTACCGGGACGAGCTGTTCATCGCCACCAAGGCCGGCTGGGACATGTGGCCCGGCCCGTACGGCAACGGCGGCAGCCGCAAGTACCTGCTGGCCAGCCTCGACCAGTCGCTGGACCGGATGGGGCTGGACTACGTGGACGTCTTCTACTCGCACCGGCACGACCCGGACACCCCGATCGAGGAGACGATGGGGGCGCTCGACAGCGCGGTGCGCTCCGGCAAGGCGCTGTACGCCGCGATCTCCAACTACCCGGCGGAGCAGCACCGGGAGGCGGCGGCGATCCTGCGCGAGCTGGGGACACCGGTACTGCTGAACCAGTCGGCGTACTCGATCCTCAACCGGTACGTGGAGGACGCCGGCGTGCTGGACGCGGTGGGCGACACCGGGACCAGCCTGATCGCCTACTCGCCGCTGGCGCAGGGGTTGCTGACCGACCGCTACCTGTCCGGGGAGGTGCCGGCGGGCTCGCGGATGTCGGTCGGGAAGTTCCTCACCGAGGAGGCGCTGACCGGGCCGAAGCTGGAGCAGCTGCGGGCGCTGGCCGAGGTCGCCGAGCGGCGCGGGCAGACGCTGGCGCAGCTGGCGCTGTGCTGGGTGCTGCGGGATCCGCGGGTGGTCTCGGTGATCATCGGCGCGAGCAGCGTGGCCCAACTGGACCAGAACCTCGACGCGCTGGCCGGCGGGCCGCTGACGGCGGAGGAGCTGGCGGAGATCGACCGGCTGAGCCGCTGAGAGGGCGCGGCGCCTGCGGTCGGGTGACGGCTGGCAGGTGACGGCTGACGATCGACAGCTGACAGGTTTCGAAATCTGTCAGCTGTCATCTGTTATCCGTTATCCGTCACTTGTCACCTGCCAGCCGTCGGGCATCAATCGTTCGGCGCCGACCGCTTGATGCCCAGGGCAGGCAGAACCGTTTCTGCAACCCGGTGAGCCTCCTCCAGCAGCGGATTGCCCGAGAGGATGAAGGTGTCGACGCCCAGCGCCTCGAACTCCTGCAGGCGCTCGATCACCTGGGCCGTCGATCCGACCACAGCCGTGCCGGGGCCCGGGCGGAACAGGCTCATCCCCGGCCAGAGGTTGGGGTAGGCCTCCAGCTCCCGGGCCCGCGCCGGCACCTTGCCGCCGTGCTGGCGGAACTGCCGCTGCCAGCCGACCCCGTCCTCCCCCTTCGCCCCGCCCAGCTGACGCGCGTACGTGGCCTCGCTGGTGACGTCCAGCAGCCGGTCGGCGGCCGCCCAGGCCTGGTCCTCGGTGTCGCGGACGATCAGGTGCAGCCGCAGCCCGATCCGCAGGCTCCGGCCGTGGGCGGCGGCGCGCTCGCGGACCAGGTCCAACTTCGCCTTGAGCAGGTGCGGCGGCTCGCCCCAGGTCAGGTAGACGTCCACGTGCCGGGCGGCCATCTCGATGCCGGCCGCCGAACTGCCGCCGAACCAGAGCGGGATGCCGCCGGGCTGCACCGGAGCCAGCTCGCGCAGGCTCGCGCCCGCGTCCTTCAGTTCGTAGAACTCTCCCTTGTGGTCGAACACTTCGCCTGCGGTGAGGCGCTTGACGATCGACCAGTACTCTCCGCTGAGCCGGTACCGGTCGTCGTGCCCGACGTTCAGTCCGTACTCGCGCAGCTGCGCGGTCGAACCGTTCACCACGTTGAAGCGCAGCCGACCGCCGTGCAGGTGGTCGAAGCTGAGCGCCATCTTGGCCAGCAGGGTGGGCGAGACCAGACCGGGGTGGACGGCCAGCAGCGGTTTGAAGGCCGGGGTGGTGGCGGCGGCGAGTGCGCTGCCGAGGGTCCAGACGTCGTACAGGTCGGTCGCGAGCAGCGCGCCGGTGTAGCCCAACCGCTCGACGCTGCCCGCGAGTTGTTGGAGGTAGCGGAGGTCGACCGGGCGGCGCCCGGCCGGTTCCCAGGGGTACTGCCCCTCGCGCGGGATGATGTACCAGAGGACTTCGGAGGCCACGGCTCAGACCGCCTTCGCGAGCGCGGCGGCCACCGGGGCCTCCAGCGCGGGGAGGTGGGCGTCGGCGACGGTCAGCGCCCGGTCGACGAAGCCCGCGCCGTGGAAGATGTCCGCGGCCTCCTGCTGTTCGGCGATGAACGCGGCGGTGGCGGGCTCCAGTCGCCAGGGCAGTGCGACCAGCGCGGCCTGCCAGTCGGCGGCCGTGCCGCCCAGTTCCTCGGCGGCGATCGCGGCGGCCTCGGCCGGGTGGGCGGCCGCCCAGTCGTCCGCCCGGCGCAGTGCGGTCGCGATCGCGGCGACGACCTCGGGGCGCCCGGTCGCGAAGTCCCGGCGGGTGAAGAACACCGAGCGGTCGGTGATGACGTCGGCAGTGCGGACCAGTTCGCGGAACTCGCCGGTGCGGCGGGCGGCGGCGAGTTCGGCGCCCTGGGCGATCCAGCCGGCGATCTCGCCGTCGCGCAGCCGCCGGGCCTGGTCCTCGCCGGCTCCCGGGCGCACCGGGGTGACATCGTCGCCGTACGAAAGTCCCTGCGCGTGCAGGGCCTTGGCGAGCAGGTGCGTCTGCCATGAGCCCACGGCGAGGACGACAGTGGCGCCCTTGAGGTCGGCGACCGTCCGCACCGGGCCGGAGTCCAGCACCAGCAGGGCGCCGTGGTCCGGGCGGGGTGCGGAGACCGCCGCGTAGACCAGGTCGTGGCCGGCCGCCTGGGCGGTGATCGGCGGGGTGGAGCCGGTGCCGCCGAAGTCGATGACGCCCTCGGCGAGCAACGTTCCGGTGCGGGTGCCGTCCGTGTAGTGGTGGAAGGCGCCGGTCTCACCGAGCGGCGCCAGTTCCTCGTCAAGGTACGGGAGTCGGGCGAGGTAGTAGAGCGAGGGGTTGCTGGCGTGGACGCCGAGGGTGACGGTCATCTGGTCAACTCCGGTGGGGCGGGCTTGGTTTGTCGGATGTCGGAGAATGCGGCGGGACGCGGGGGGGGTTCGGTGGTACACGGACGTGAGTGAACGTCAGTGGATGTCGGTGGGCGTCCGTGGGCGTCGGTAGGCGTCGGTGGGCGTCCGTGGGCGTCGGTGGGCATCGGTAGGCGTCCGTGGGCGTCCGTGGGCATCGGTAGGCGTCGGTGGGCGTCAGTGGACGCCGAGGTCGGCGAGCAGCCGGCGCCGGAGGTCCGCGAAGGCTGGGTCGGCCGGGTCGCGCGGGCGCTCGACGGTGACGGCTTCGTCCCGGGCGAGCCGGCCGTCGCGCAGCACCACGACCCGGTCGGCGAGCCGTACGGCCTCGTCCACGTCGTGGGTGACCAGCAGTACGGCCGGGCGGTGGCGGCGCACCAGGTCGCCGACGAGGTCCTGCATGCGCAGCCGGGTGAGCGCGTCGAGGGCGGCGAACGGTTCGTCGAGGAGCAGGAGTCGCGGTTCCCGGACGAGCGCCCTGGCGAGTGCGACGCGCTGCGCCTCACCGCCCGAGAGGGTGGCGGGCCAGGCGTCGGCGTGCCGCTCCAGGCCGACCTCGGCGAGCGCCTTGAGCCCGGTCTCCCGGGTCGCGGCGCCGCGCCGCAGACCGACCGTGACGTTGGCGAGCACCCGTTTGGACGGCACCAGTCGAGGCTCCTGGAACACCACCGTGCGCACCGGGGGGACGAGCACGGTTCCCCCGTCAGCCCGGTCGAGCGCCCCGAGGATGCGCAGCAGCGTGGTCTTTCCGGTGCCGCTGGCGCCCAGCAGGGCGACGAACTCGCCGCGGACGATGGAGAGGTCGATCCGGTCGAGGACCGCCCTGGTGCCGAACACCCGGCGCAGACCTCGCAGGTGGACGGCCGGGACGGCCTCCTCGGGCCCGGAGGCGGACGCGGGCGTGGTGAATGGGGCGAGCGTGGCGGTGCCGGTCGGGTCGGTGGTCATCGGGCCGCTCCCTGGACGGCCTGGCGCCACGGCATGAGCACGCGTTCCAGGACTCGGACGATGCCGTCGGCGGCGAGGCCGAGCAGCCCGTAGATCAGGATGCAGACGGCGAGGACGTCGGTGCGCGAGTAGTTCTGCGCCTGGGCCATCAGGTATCCGATGCCTTCGGTGGAGTTGATCTCCTCGGCGGCGATCAGGGCGATCACGCTGAGCGTCATCGACAGGCGCAGTCCGGACAGCAGCGAGGGCAGCGCGCCGGGCAGCACGACCGTGCGCACGATCGCCCAGCGGCCGAGGCCGAAGCTGCGCATCGCCTCGACCAGCTTGCGGTCGGTGCTGCGGACTCCGCCCGAGGCGGACACGTACATCGGGAAGCTGGTGGCGACCGCGATCAGGGCCACCTTCGCGGTCTCGGTGATGCCGAACCACACCATGAACAGCGGGACGAGGGCCAGGAACGGGACGGTGCGCAGGATCTGGATCGCGGAGTCGAGCAACTCCTCGCCGAGGCGGGTGAATCCGGTGACCACACCGAGCACCAGTCCGGTGGTCGCGCCGAAGAACAGGCCCAACCCGGCGCGGGTGAGGGAGACGGACAGGGCGTCGGTCAGCTGGCCGTTGCCCCACAACTCCCCGACGGCCTGGGCGACCTGGGCGGGTGAGGCGAGCACGTCCTGGGTCAGCGCGCCGGTGGCCGAGGCGAGCGCCCAGCCACCGAGCAGGGCGAGCGGACCGATGGTGCGCAGGGTCACGGCGAGCGCGCGGGGGCGGGGGCGCAGGCGCCGGCTCTGTGGGGCGACCAGGCCGGCGGCCAGCGCCGCCCGGGTGTCCGCCGGTGGGAACTCCTCGGTCGTGGTCATCACTTGGCCACGTCCCCGAGCTTGTTGACGTCGATCAGGTACGGCTTGACGTCCACCAGTTGCTTGGTGACCTTCTGGTCGGCGAAGAACCGGGCGACGGTGGCAAAGCGGGCGGTGTCGGCGTCGGAGATGGCGTCGGCGGGGGTGCCCTGCCGGCTGACGTTCACGGCGACGTCCTTCTCCGCGGGGGTGACGGCGGTCGGGCCGGCGTCGGTGAACACGTTGAGGTAGCCGGCCGGGTCGGCCCTCTCCTTCTCGCCGTTCTCGCGCAGGTATCCGTAGAAGGCCTTCACCACCTCGGGGTGCTTGTCGGCGAAGCCGCTGCGCACCGCCCAGACGGCGTAGTTGTCGGAGCCGACCTCCTGGCCGTTGACCAGGAAGTGTGCTCCGGTGTTGGCGATGGCGGGTGTCGAGAAGGTGTTCCAGGTCGCCCAGGCGTCCACCTGGCCGGAGTTGAAGACGCCGGAGGTCTGGTCGGCGCGCAGGTAGACCCGTTCCACCTTGTCGGCCGGGACGCCGTTCTTCGCGAGCGCCTTGAGGAGCAGGTATTCGCTGGTGCCGCCCTGGGAGACGGCGACCTTCCTGCCGACCAGGTCCTGGACGGTCTTGACGGGTGAGTCGTTCTTCACCAGGATCCCCTCGCCGACGCCGTCGGGCGCGGTCTGGGCGAACAGCTTGAAGCCCGGCTTCTGGGCGAGTGCGGCGACGGCCGAGGTGATCGAGCCCTGGGCGACGTCCAGTTGGTCCGCGGAGAGGGCCTGGGCGGCGGGGGCGAAGGGGCCGGCGCTGCCGGTCCAGGCGACCTTGGCGTGGACGGCGGCGAGGGCCTGGTCCAGCGAGCCGTCCTTCTTGCCTCGGGCGAGGAAGCCGTTGTTGCCGGGGTCGGGCAGGCGGAGCACGACCTCGGCCCTGCCGTCGGTCCCGCCCCCGGCGGAGGCCTTGGCCCCGTCGGTGGACGAGCCGCAGGCGGCCAGGGCGGTGGAGGCGAGCAGCGCGATGGCGGCGCGGGCGAGACCGGGGATCTTCACGGGGATTCTCCAGGTGAGTGACAGATGGCAGCGGACAGATGACAGCTGACAACTTTCGAAATCTGTTAGCTGAACGCTGTCAGCTGAAGTCTGTGATCTGAACGCCGCCGGCACCGACACCCGCCCCGACACCCGCCCCGGCGCCCCCGCCCGTACCCCCGCCCGAACGCCGCACCCGCAGCAGCTCGCGGGCCGCGCGGAGCGGCTCCGGGTCGACCCACGCCTGCACGTCCACCGGCGCGGCAAGGAAGCCCTGCTCCCTGAGGAATCGTTCCTGCAGCGCCAGCAGGTCCAGCCGCTCCCCCGACAGGTCCAGGTGCAGGGTCCGGTGGCTGCCCGGCGCATAGGCTCCGACGACGCCCTCCGCCCCAGCGCCGGTCTCGACCCGCAGGATCCGGCCCACCTCCTCCGGGTGCTCCGCCGCCCAGTCGGCGGACTCCAGCAGCACCGCGAGGAAACGGGCGACCAGTTCGGGGTGCTCGTCCAGCAGCCGCTGGTGGACGGTGATCGGCCGGGGCGTGCCGTTGTTGACCCGACTCCGGCGGTCGGGTGCCGCATCCAGTTCCACGGCCACCTCCGCACCGATCCGGCGGGCCGCCTCGACGGCGAGCGCCCCCTTCACGTACACGGCGTCCACCGTGCCGTCCCGCAGTGCGGCCAGTTCGGCGGACCACTGCCCGCCGCCGGGGATCCCTGGGACGTCCACCGGTTCGGCGTCCGCCAGGGTGAGGCCCGCGAGCCCGAGGGCGCCGCGGAAGCCGGCCAGCGCCATGGCCCGCCAGAAGTCGATGCCGATGTCATGATGTGGGACTGCCAGCCGCAGCCCGCGCAGCTGCTCCGGCCCGGTGACGCCGCTGCCGGCCCGGACCAGGACCACCTGGCGCTCCTCGATCCAGGTGAGGCCGATCAGCCTGGTCGCCTCGCCGCGCGAACGGGCCCACAGCGCGGGGACGTTGCCGCCCTCCCGGAACAGGCCGGTCAGCGCGTGGGTGTAGTGGTGGTCAGCGGCCACCTCGGGCGGAGCATCCTGCAGCGAGCGGACGGCGATGCCGTCGGCGGCGAACTCGCGGGCGAGCCGGCCCTGGTCGGCGGCGATCCCGGTCGCGGTGGGCACCGGGCAGCGGGTGAACCAGAGCGTGTCGGGAAGCGCGGAGGGGTTCTGGATACGACTGGACAACGGAGTTGGTCCTCTACGGGGGCTCCGGCGACGGCCGGAGGAGGTCGGGATCGATCACCGCACGATGGCCCAGGAGGCTTGGTGCGCAAGGGAGTTGTACGCCACGATGCAGGACGGGCCGGGCGCGGAGGGGTCGGTCAGCGACAACACGCATGGAAGGGGAGACACCGGTGGGACGTCACGGCGCTTCTCCTTCCGTGGAGTCGGGGCGGGCGCCGCCCGGGCCGAGTGGCCGTCCGGCGCGACACGAGGAGCGTTCCACGGCGGGCGAACCGGAAGCAAGCTTTTGCCACATGGTGGGATCAGTTGTTCATCAACGCCATTCCATTGCAACGTCATCGACACATTCCCGCAGCACTGGCTGCCCTACGCTGAGACCCCGCCTCCGGCCGCCCGTCCGGAGTTCCCATCGAAACGCGAGGTGCCATGGCCGAGGCCGCCACCGCCGTCCAGAGTCCGCCGGCCGGTGCGCAGGCCGTCCAGCGCGCGCTCGGGCTGCTGCACTGCTTCCACGACAACGGCCCCGACCTGAGCGCCTCGGACCTGGCCCGCCGGATGGGCCTGTCGGTCTCCACCGCGCACCGGCTGGCCCGCACGCTGGTCAGCGCCGGGTTCCTGGAGCAGGACGAGCAGACCGTCCGCTACCGGCTCGGTCCGGCCGTCGCCGAGCTCGGCCAGCTCACCTTCCACCAGCGCGGGCTGCACCTCGCCGGACCCGAGCTGGAGCTGCTGTCCAGGCGCACCAAGGCGACGGCCGACCTGGCCATCCGCAGCGGCGCCCACGCGGTGATCCTGGTCGGCGGCTCGGTCCGCCCGGACACCGGACTGGGCCTGCGCCGCCCGCTGCACTCCACGGCGCTCGGCAAGGTCCTGCTGGCCTGGCCGCGCCCGGGTGAGACGGCACCGCCGGCACTCGGCCCGCTGCCCTCCTTCACCGACCGCACGATCACCGAACCCGCCGCCCTGAGCGAGGAGTTGGCGAAGGTGCGGACGGCCGGTCACGCGCTGAACGACGGCGAGTCGGCGGCCGGGGTGCGAACCGTGGCCGTACCGGTCCTGGACGGCGCCGGGCAGGCGCGGTTCGCCCTGGCGGTCCGATCGACGCCCGCGCACCTCACCGACGACCGGCTGGACTGGTTCCTCGGCCACGCCCGCAGCTGCGCCGACGCCCTCGCCGTCCTCCTCCTGCCGCCGGACCAGCGCCCCTGACGGTCCGGCGGAACACCACGGCCCGGAACACCACGAGCCGAAACTCGACGAGCCCGAACGCGACGAACCGAAGCGCGACGAACCGGAACTCGACGAAGCAGCGGACCGCCCGTCCACATCCGGGACGAGCGGTCCGCTGCCGGACCGAACGGTGACGGCCCGCCGTCAGACCGCGGCCGGGGTGTACTTGTAGCCGACCCGGCGGACCGTCACGATGGTGTCCCGGTAGGCCGGTCCGAGCTTGCGGCGCAGCCGGGCGACGTGCACGTCGACCGTCCGCCCGTCCCCGACGTGGCCGTAACCCCAGACCGCGGAGACCAGGTGGTCCCGGGTGTGCACCCGCTGCGGGTGCTCGGTGAGGTGGGCCAGCAGCTCGAACTCCAGGTACGTGAGGTCGAGCAGCCGCCCGTCGACGTAGGCGTTGCGCCGCTCGGTGTCGACGGCGATGCCGCGTCCCGCCGGGCGGACCGGACGGACCCCCGAGGCGGTGTGGGCGGCGGAACCCGCGTGGGCCCCGGGGACGGCGTGGCCCCCGGAGGCGGCGATCCCGGCAGCGGCAGGACCGCCCGACAGGCCGGCCGTCCCCGGGCCCGCGGCCCCCGCCGCCAGGCTCTCGGCCGGCACCAGCACCAGGTACCCGACCAGCGGGCCGCCGTTCGCGCCGCCGGTCTGCGTGCCGTACTGCGCCAGCAGGCCCTGCGGCAGCACGCCCTGCGGCAGGGTGGCGACGACGGCCGCCCCCTCCGGCAGCGCGGCGAGCAGCGCCTGGGGCACCTGCGGGGCCACCGCGCCCGGCTGGGCGACGGCGGGGGCCGGGACGGCCGCCGGACGAACCGGACCGGCGTGGGTCAGCCCGGCGTGGGCCGGACCGGCATGGGTCGGCCCGGCGTGGGGCGCACGGGCCGCCGCCCCGGGCCAGCGGTCGGACACCGGCGCCGAGGGGACGGACGGCCCGGCGGCCCCCGGCGCGCCGGGACCGACCGGCACGGTGACGGGAACGGAGGAGACCGGAGGGACGGAGCGGACCGCGCGCAGGTGCGGGGTCGCGGTGGGCAGGGGCAGGGTGGCCGTGGAGGAAGAAGACATGGTGTGCCGCTCATTTCGCGCGTGACGGACGGGGTGGAGTCGTCTGCGCGTCGACCGGGCGTACTGCCTGAGCTGGACCGGGTCGAACCGGGTCAGCGGGCGGCGGGCCGGGACGCGCTGGGCGAGCCGGGACACGTCTGATCGAACAGGTGCGGCTGCCGGGACGGCCAGAACGGCTCGAGGTCGGGGCGACCCCGTCGGCTGTCCGCGGCACGGCTCCCGCACCGGTTCCACCGCCCGGTCCGTCCACCCGCGCGCATCGCGGGGGCCGACCCGGTCGTTCGGGTACGGCCGACGAGGCCGGGGACGGTGCTGGGGCAGACGATGTTCACTGGTGCTCTCTCCGCTGGGCGGGTCCGGTTGGTCGGCCGCGGCACGCCGGACGGGCGGTCCGCTACGGCCTGGTCGACGGGTTTCGGCGGTGCGTCGGGCGGTGGGCCGGGTGGGCCGTCAGCGCCGGGGACGTACCGGGAAGGTCAGGCCGGTCAGCGACAACACGCGCTGCAGATCAGCGCGTGGTCGATGTAGCGGCGGACGGTGAGCGCCGGATCGGCGGGACCGGGCACGGCGGCGCCGGTCATGGAGGCACCGGTCATCAGGGAGCCGAGCATGAGGGCACCGGACGTCGGGGAGCCGGGCGCGGCGGTGATGATGCGTCGTCGGCCGACGGTCATCCTGCTGCCCTCCCCCTTCGTTCTCCACCCGGCGGCGCACCGCTGCCGGAGCCCGCCGACGATGCCTCGCCGGTTCGTCGAAGGCCGTCCGCCGGTCGCAACGCCCTTGTGAACGTGGCGTTTCCGGCGCTCCCGACGGCACGGCCGGGCGGCCTTCGACCACAGAGCCTTCCACGGCCGGGGCGGTCTAGGCAACCTTCCGCGCAGTGATCGTCCGGGATGTGGACAGCTTAATGAGACGGATAGCGGAACGCGCAGGTCGGCGCGTCCACCCGCCGAGTCGTCGCACGGCGGAACAACGGCCGGCTCACGGCCTTGGTCGGATCGGTACCGAATCGCGCCGGGCCGGAGCCGAGCCGGGCGGGCCATACCGGAGCCGAGCCGGGCCGGGCGGGTCAGGATCCGAACCGGAGCCGAGCCCCCCTCAGGCGCCGACCGTGGCGCGGCGGCGTCTGAGGGACGCGACGTGCTCGACCAGCGCGACGAGGAGATCCTTGCCGTCCTGCCGCACCCGCGCGTCGCAGAGCAGCACCGGAATGTCCCGGTCGAGGTCGAGCGCCTCGCGGACCTCGTCCGGCGCGAACCGTTCGGTGCCCTCGAAGCAGTTCACCGCGACCAGGAACGGGATGCCGCGCTGCTCGAAGAAGTCCACCGACGGAAAGCAGTCGGCCAGCCGCCGGGTGTCCGCGAGCACCAGGGCGCCGAGCGCGCCGCGGGCCAACTCGTCCCAGACGAACCAGAACCGGTCCTGCCCGGGCGTGCCGAACAGGTAGAGCGCGAGCCCAGGCCGAAGGTCGATCCGTCCGAAGTCCATCGCCACGGTGGTGGTGCGCTTCGCCTCCACCCCCGAGGTGTCGTCCACCGGGCGGCCCAGCTCGCTGAGCTCCTCCTCGGTGCGCAGCGGCCGGATCTCGCTGACCGAGCCGACCAGGGTGGTCTTGCCGGCGCCGAAGCCGCCCGCGACGAGGATCTTCACCGCGACGGCCGGACCTCCGCGCCAGCGCGGGTCGTTGACGTTCGCCGGATGGGGCGCGGTGTCGTCCCGGTACGGCCCGGTGGCGACCGGGTGGGGGTGGGGGTCAGAGCGCACGGAGTCCATTGATCACGTCTCGCAGCAGGCGCTCGTCCGGCAGCTCGGCGAGCGGAACGGGTCGGGTGACGCTGATCAGTTCGGCGTCGTAGAGGTCGCCGAGCAGTACCCGCACCACACTGACCGGCAGGTCGGTGTAGGAGCCGAGCTCGGCGACGGAGAGCGGCTCGCGGCGGCACAGGGTGAGCAGCGTCTGGTGCTCCGGGTCGAGGACGTGCGCGGGCACGGCCCCCGCGACCGGCCCGGGATCGACGGCGGTGACCAGTGAGATCAGGTCGAACAGCCCCTCCTCGACCGGCCGGGTGCGGCCGCGGGTCATCGAGTAGAGCCGCACCACCGGGCCGGCCTCGTCGTCGAACCAGCGGTCGTCGACCGGGGTGCGCGGCCGGAACAGGTCGACGTCGGGCCCGTCCGGATCCGCCTGCCCGTTCCCCGCCACGGCCTCCGGACCGCCCGGACCGCCCGCGCCGCCCGGACCGTAGGCACCGGCAGAACCGCCGACGCCGGACGGCCCGGCCGTGCCTACCGGCACCTGGGGGCCGTCCGACGTCTCGGGGCCGTCCGGCACATCCGCCTTCGGATCCGCCATCGGACCGCTCATCTCACCGGCGGGGCGGTTTCGGTGCGCGGTTCGGCGGCCATGTGCTCGCCGACCCGCTTGACCAGCAGCGCCATCTCGTACGCGATCTGGCCGATGTCCGCCTCGGCCTCGCTCAGCACGGCCAGGCAGCTGCCGTCGCCGGCGGCCGTGATGAAGAGGAAGGCCTCGTCCAGCTCGACCATGGTCTGCCGGACGCCACCGACCTTGAAGTGCCCCCCGGCGCCCTTCGCCAGGCTGTGGAACCCGGCGGCGACGGCGGCCAGGTGCTCGGCGTCCTCGCGGCCGAGGTCGCGGGAGGCACCGGTGGCCAGGCCGTCGTTGGAGAGGATCACCGCGTGCCGCAGGGCCGCGACGCGCCCCACCAGGTCGTCCAGGAGCCAGTTGAGGTCCCCGGACGACTGCATCGACGTGGTCATGAATCAGTTCCTTCCGCTGGAGCGGGTGGTGCGTGTGGAGCGGGTGATGCGGGTGGCGCGGGTACGACAGGTGGTGCGGGTACGGCAGGTGGCGCGGGCGCACCGGTGTCCGGGCTCCGGCGGACCGGCTGCCCGGGCGGCACCCGACGCGCTAGCGGCGCCCGGCCGGTGTCCTGCGGCGCGGGCAGCGCCGCCGGGGCGGGCGCCGGGCCGATCGCCCGCCGGGACCGGTCCGGCGGCTGCCAGACCGGTACGGCGGTGGACCGTCCCTCCGTCCGTCCGGGACGATCGTCGGGCGTGCCGGGACGATCCGTCAACGGAGCACCGGGGCGGTCCGCCGGCGCACCGGTGCGGCCCGTGGACGCGCCGGTGGACGCACCTGTGCGGTCCGTCGGAGCCGTGGCGCCCCGCCCCTTGGTGAAGCCGCGCTGGAACGAGGCGAAGGTGGCCCGGGCCTCCTCGGGCGAGCGCTCCCTGACCTCGCGGGTCTCCCCGCCGTCGGTTTCGGCCCCGTTGCGGAACCGTTCCTTCAGCTGTTCCGTGAGTTGGTCCCTGAGCTGCGGCGCCAGGTTCGCCTGCCGGACCCGCCGGGGCAGGCCGCCCGCCGTCCGGAGCGGCGCGGCGTCCGCGGCGGGAGCGGAAGCGGGAACGGAAGCGGAAGCGGGAACGGCGTCGGCCCGCCCGACGGCGCCGGTGGCGTCGTCGCCGTCCGCCACCACCGGACCGGCCCCAGCCGGACCAGCCCCAGCCGGACCGGCAACCGCACCTGCAGCCGCGACGGCCGCCTCGGCCGCGGCCACCACCGCGTCCTCCCGCCGGTGACGGCCCGTCCCCGGCGCGTCCTCGGTGTCCGCCGCGGGAGCGGGGACCAGCACCGGCCCACCCCTGCTCCGGGAGGCCCGGCGCGGCAGCCCGCCCGGCGTACGGCCCGCGTCGGGCGCGGAGGGCCTCGGCCCGCCCGTCGTCCCGCGGTGCTTGCCGACCAGGCCACCCGAGCCGCCGTCGGCGCCGGCTCCCGCGCGACCTCCGGTAGCCGCACCGGCCCCGGCACCGCCGGACCCGAGCGTGGCCGCCGACGGGGTGGCTCCCCCCGACCCCGGCACCGCGACCAGGTCCCGCTGCCCGCGCCGGCCGCCCGCCGCGGACCGCTTCCCGGCCGCGCCCGGCTCCGGCATCCCGTCCGGAGCCTCCGCGAGCAGCTCGCGCGGGATCAGCACCACCGCCGTCGTCCCGCCGTACGGGGACGGCCGCAGGTGCACCCGGATGCCGTGCCGGCGGGCCAGCCGGCTGACCACGAACAGGCCCAGCCGGTCGGTGTCGGCGAGGTCGAACTCCTGCTCCACGGCGAGGCGTTCGTTGATCTCGGCGAGCAGCTGCTCGCTCAGTCCGAGGCCGCGGTCGTCGATCTCCAGCGCGAAGCCGTGCGCCACCACCTCGCCCTGGACGGTGACCTGGGTGCTCGGCGGGGAGAACACCGCGGCGTTCTCGACGAGTTCGGCGATCAGGTGGGTGACGTCCGCGACGGCGCTGCCGAGCAGGCCGGTGCCGGGGAACGGCCGGACGATCACCCGGGCGTAGTCCTCGACCTCGCCGACCGCCGCCCGGACCACGTCCACCATCCGGACCGGCTTGCGCCAGGCGCGCCCGGGCGAACCGCCGGCCAGGATGATCAGGCCCTCGGCGTGCCGGCGCATGCGGGTGGTGAGGTGGTCGACCTTGAAGAGGTCCTCCAGCTCCGCCGGGTCCTCGGTGCGACGCTCCATGGTGTCGAGCAGGGTGAGCTGGCGGTGCAGCAGCACCTGGCTGCGCCGGGCCAGGTTGACGAACACCGCCGAGACCCCGCGCCGCAGTTCGGCCTGTTCGACGGCGGCCTCGACGGCGGCCCGCTGCACCGCGTTGAAGGCCTGGCCGACCTGGCCGATCTCGGAGTCCCCGAAGTGCAGCTCGGGGGCCTCGGTGGCCACGTCCACCGACTCGCCGCGGCGCAGCCGCAGCATGACGGACGGCAGTCGGGTGCCGGCCAGCTCGTCGGCCGCGTTGCGCAGGCCGATCAGCTGCCGGGCCAGACCCCGGCCGATCCGGAACGAGATCATGATCGACAGCACCACGGCGACCAGGCCGATGGCACCGGCGATGCCGCCGCGCCAGAGCAGTCCGATCGAGGTGGACCGCGCGCGCTCGTCCAGCCCGGCGGAGATCCGGCTGTTGATCGAGGCGAGGTCGCCGAGCGCCCGGTCGGCGGTCTCCCGCCAGGAGTCGCTGTTGAGCGCCTGCACCACCCGGTCGGGGCCGCCGGCACCGACGAAGTCCGCCTCGGCGCGGGCGAGCGCGCCCCAGGCCTCGCCGCCGCGCAGCGCGATGTAGTCGGACTGGTCGGCGGGGTCCAGCTCGGCGACGTAGACGGTGAACAGCGCCTGCTGGTTGTGCAGGGCGTCCAGCGCGGCCTGGTACTGCTCGGCGGTGGGCTTGGCGGCGCCGGTGCGCAGGCCCTCCATCGCCGCGTCCTCCTGCGACAGGTACTCGCGGGCGCGCACCAGCTCGATCAGGATGGTGCCCTGGCGGGGGAGCTGGCCGCTCTGCCGGGCGACGTAGGCGGACCGGAAGCCGAACACCGGCTTGACCAGGTCGCTGTACTGGCCCAGCGCGAACTCCCAGTTCAGCGCGGAGCGGCCGACCTGGGCGCGCAGCGGCCCGAGCTGGTCGGCGGCCGCGATGATCTGCACGAAGCGGCCGCGCTGGGGGGCGGAGAGCTTGCCCGCGGAGCCGTCCTTCTTCTGCCGCAACACCTCCAGGCTGCGGTCGGTGGCGGCCTTGGCCTGTTCGTAGGCCTCCCTGGCGACCGGCGAGCGCGGGTCCGCCAGCCGCTGGACGGCGGCGCGGCGCTCGTTCTGCAGGTCGCCGGTGTACTGGTCGACCGGGCCCTCGAACTCCTTGTACGTACGGCTGATGCCGAGCTGGCTCCAGACGTCCCCGGTGGTGGCGATCGTCGCGTACGCCCACAGGGCGGCGAGCGCGACGATGGGCACCAGGAGCAGCGCGATGATCTTCGCGCGGATCGAGCTGCTGCGCAGACGCATGGAGTCCTCGGTCGGGGATGGCCAGGCGCGGACGGGGAGCGGTGGGGTGGCGTGGGGCCGGGCCGGACAGCGGCGTGGGGTGGTGTGGAGGTGCTGAGGGAAAGGTCGGAGGAGGGTTCCCGGCCACAGGTCTGCGAGACTCTACTACGCCGTCACCACTCCTTCGAGAGGCGGTGATGCCCGCCGGTGCCCGGACGGCGGGGTTGACAGCGGGCCCCGTGTCCTCCCCGGTTCCTCACCGGTTCCTCCCCGCGCCTTCCCGCGCCTCCCCGTGGGCGGCACCACCCGAGGCGACCCGTGCCGATCTCGTCGCGTCACCGTCACAACCCTGGGCAGTGCCGGGACGATCCGATAGTTTCGGCCCACCCCGTACCACCGGCACCGAACTGGGGAGGACCGTGCGCGAGTTCACCACTCCCGCCCCGGCCGCGTCCGAGGCCACCGGAGGACTCGCCGACTCCCTCTACGACACCGCCGAGCGCACCCCCGACCTGGTCCAGCTGTCCCGGCGGGCCGAGGACGGCCAGTGGCGGGACGTCACCGCCCGGGAGTTCCGGGCCCAGGTGCTCGCCCTGGCCAAGGGCCTGCTCACCCATGGCGTGCGCTACGGCGACCGGGTCGCCCTGATGTCCCGCACCCGCTACGAGTGGACACTGTTCGACTACGCACTCTGGTCGATCGGCGCGATCACCGTCCCCGTCTACCCCACCGCCGCCGCCGAGCAGGTGCGCTGGATCCTCGCCGAGACCCAGGCGGTGGCCTGCCTGGTCGAGGACGAGGACGCGGCGATGACGGTCGGCGCGGTCTGTGACGCGTTGCCCGACCTCACCGGAATCTGGCAGCTGGACCGCGACTGCGTCGCCGCGATCACCGAGGACGGCCGCGGCGTGCCCGACGCCCTGGTGCACCGCCAGCGCCTGGGCGTCGCCGCCGAGAACGTCGCCACGGTCGTCTACACCTCGGGCACCACCGGCCGCCCCAAGGGCTGCCTGATCACCCACGCCAACCTGGCCGCCGAGGCCGACGCCCTGCTCGCCGGGTGGGGGGACGTCCTGCGCGACACCGGCGGCGGCCGTCCCGCCACCCTGCTGTTCCTGCCGCTCGCGCACGTCTACGGACGGGCCGTGCAGATCGCCGCGATCCGCGGCGGCTTCCGGATCGGGCACGTCCCCGAGGTCTCCACCGACGCGCTGCTGCCCGCGCTGGAGACCTTCCGCCCGACCTTCCTGCACGCCGTCCCGTACGTCTTCGAGAAGATCTTCCGGCAGGCCCGGCGGGCCGCCGAGGACGCCGGACGCGGCGAACTCTTCGAACAGGCGCGGCAGGTGGCCGTCGACTGGGCCTCCGCCCGGGAGCAGAAGGCGTTCGGCCGCGGCCCCGGCCCGGGTGCGGCCCTTCGGCTGCGTCACCTCGCGTACGAGCGGACGGTCTACCCGAAACTGCGGGCGGTGTTCGGCGGCCGGGTGCGCAGCGTGATGTGCGGGGGCTCCACACTCCGGCGCGAACTGGGTCTGTTCTTCACCGGCGCCGGCCTCCAGTTGTACGAGGGCTACGGGTTGACCGAGACCACCGCCGCGATCACCGGTAACCCGGTCGGCCGGCAGAAGCTCGGCACGGTCGGGCAGCCGGTGCCGGGCGCCTCGGTGGCGATCGCCGACGACGGCGAGGTGTGGGTGCGCGGCGGCTCGGTCTTCGGCGGCTACCTCAACCATCCGCGCTGCACGGCCGAGTCCCTGGTCGACGGCTGGTTCGCGACCGGCGACCTGGGCCGGCTGGACGAGGACGGCTACCTCAGCATCACCGGCCGCAAGAAGGACCTCATCGTCACCAGCAGTGGCAAGAACCTGGCCCCGGCGGCCCTGGAGGAGCGGGTCGAGGCGCACCCGCTGGTCTCCCAGTGCCTGGTGGTGGGCGACGACCGGCCGTACGTGGCGGCGCTGATCACGCTCGACCCGGCGGCGTTGGCGCACTGGCTGAAGACGCGCGGGCGGGAGCATCGGGACCCCTGGGCGGTGCTCGCGGACGAGGACCTGCACGTGGAGGTCCAGCGTGCGGTGGCGGTCGCGAACACGGCGGTCTCACGGGCCGAGTCGATCCGCGCGTTCCGGCTGCTGCCACGGGAGTTCAGCGAGGAGCAAGGGCTGCTGACCCCTTCGCTCAAGCTGCGGCGGGCGGCGATCGCCGAGTACTACGCGGCGGACATCGATGAGCTGTACCTGTCCTGAACCGGCCCGGCCCGCCCGAACCCGACGTTACCGTGCTGGCCCTGCCGTACCGTCTTGTCGCTTGTGTCGCGGGCGCGGTGGCCGGGCGATGACCACCGGGTTCATCCACCGTTCCCTTGACGACCCTATTGGTCTAGTCCATTGTTGCGACACGTTCCCGAGTTCCACGGTCCGATTCCGCTCACGCCCTCCCCGCGGGCGTGCCCCCACCTGCTGGAGTCCCCACGTGTCGATGTCCATGCGCCTGTCCGCGCTGGCCGCCTCGGTCGCGCTGCTCACCGGCCTCACCGCGCCGAGCGCGCAGGCCGCACAAACCGCGCAGACCGCACAGACCACTCAGGCCGCACAGACCGTCAACCTCGCCACCAACCCCGGATTCGAGGCGCCCTCCCCCGACCTCGCCGACTGGGGCAGCATCCCCGGCTGGACCTGTACCGGCGGACCGGCCGAGGCGGCCGTCACCGCCACCGCCCCGCACACCGGTGCCTCGGCGCTGACCGTCACCCCGGCGAACGCCGACTCCACCGGCGAGTGCGCGCAGACCGTCGCGGTCCGGCCCGGCACCACCTACACCGCCTCGGCGTGGGTGCGCGGCGACTTCGTCCACCTGGGCGCCACCGGCACCGGCAAGGACGTCGCGCCCGCCTGGACGGAGACCACCGGCGGCGGCTGGCAGCGGCTGAGCACCCGGTTCACCACCGGCCCGAACGCGCACAGCGTCCGACTGTACGTGCACGGCTGGTACCAGCAGGGCCCGTTCTCGGTGGACGACGTCCGGGTGGACGGCCCCGCGCCCGCCCCGGCCGTCGCCGCGGGCTCCGTCCCCACCGACGACAAGGTCGTCTTCTTCACCGTGGACGACGGCTGGCAGCGCACCCCCGAGGCGGAGCGGTTCATCGCCGACCACCGGCTGCCGATCACCGCCTTCCCGCTGCCGATGCCGGCCGCCGCCGACCCGGCCTTCTTCCGCCGGGTCACCGCCGTGCCCGGCTCATCGGTCCAGGACCACAGCGTCTCCCACGCCGACCTCAGCAAGCTCCCGCTGGAACAGCAGCAGGTCGAGATCTGCGACGCCCGGGACGCCATGACCCGCCTCTTCGGCACCGCGCCGACGTTCTTCCGCCCGCCGTTCTTCGCCTGGAACGCCGACACCCTCCAAGCCGCCGCCAACTGCGGCATCCGCACCGTGCTCACCGCCGACGCGGACTTCAGCTGGGGCGCCTCCAACATCTGGCACCCCGGCCTGCTGCATCGACCACCCGGCCGCGCGGCTGATGGTCCGCTACAAGGAGCTGTCCCGGATCCACGTCGCCCACGGCTGGGCCTGGCAGGACGCCTGGGCC
>NZ_JBSFKQ010000007.1:0-85776 GCF_053598615.1 Kitasatospora sp. NPDC001095
ATCGGCATGCCGGGTCCAACGACTGGCATCCCACCGGGATACCGGTCGCATCACCAGTTCATCCGAACTCGTTATGTGCGAAGGACCGGGCTAGCAAGCGGTAGGGGCGGTGCGGTGTCGTGAGGCTGAGCAGATGCGGTGCCGGCTTTTTCAGTCGTCCCTTTGCTAGCGGACCGGGTACTTGGCCAGGGCCAGACGGACCCTTCGGGGGGTGGGGCCTTGCCCTGACTGTCGGTGCTGTGTTCTTCGATCCCGAGCTGGGTGATGCCGGGTTGTGCGTTGACCCGGATGTTGGTGAGTCGGACGTGCAGGTCGTCGGTGTTGACGGTGGCAGTTCCGCCACTGGCGGGGCGAGGGTGAAGGCCTTACGGCGTTCCTGCAGCACAACGCGGAGCAGTACGCCGACCAGCTGGGCGACCCGTTCGAGGTCCTGCTCGGCACCGGCATGCGCCGCGGCGAGGTCCTGGCCCTGGACTAGTAGTGCTTTGTTAGGAGGCTTGTCGCATCGTGTGGTCGGTAGTTCTCTGTTGGTATGAGGGCTGGGGAGCTTGCGTTGTGGCGGGGTCGGTTGGAGGAGTTCGCGGCGGAGGTGTTCGCGCCCTTGGCCCGCTGTGATCAGCGGGCCAAGGGCGGGTTGTACCTGCGGGGGCTGCTGCTGGAGGGCCGGCGCAAGTCGATGCAGCCGATGGCCGAACGCCTCGGGGTCGACCACCAGGCGTTGCAGCAGTTCATGACGTCCTCGACCTGGCCGGTCGAGGACGTACGGGCCCGCCTGGCGCGGCGGGCGGTGCGGGCGGTGCGGCCCGAGGTGTAGGCCGTGGACGACACCGGCTTCCCCAAGGACGGAATGGCTTCGCCCGGGGTCGCCCGGCAGTACTCGGGCACTCTGGGCAAGGTCGGCAACTGCCAGATCGGGGTCAGTGTCCACGCGCTCTCCGACACCGCTTCCTGCCCGCTGTCCTGGCGGCTGTTCCTGCCGGAGCCCTGGGACGGGCCCGAGGCGGCCGCACGCAGGGCAGCGTGCCGGATCCCCGCGGACGCCCGCCACCGGCCGAAATGGCAGCTGGCCCTGGAGATGCTCGACGAACTCGCCTCCACCGGGCTGCGGTCCGCCGTGCTGGTCGCGGACGCCGCCTACGGGGCGAACGCCGACTTCCGCCACGGTCTGGAGGACCGCCACCTGGCCTACGTGCTGCAGGCCAAGGGCGAGATGACCGCCCACCGGGAGGACGCCGAACCGTATCGGCCGCCCTACGGGGGCCTGGGCCCGCGGCCACTGCCGCGCTACCGCACCCGCCCGCTTCCGCTGCGCGAGCACGTGCTGGCCGCCGGACGCCGGGCCGGACGCAGCGTGACCTGGCGCAAGGGATCCAAAGCCGCGATGAGTGCGCACTTCGTCCTCCTGCGCGTCCGGCTCGCCGGACGGCGCCCCAAGCCCGCCGACGACGGCACCATCCCGCTCACCTGGCTGATCGCCTAGTGGCCGGAAGGCGAGGCGGAGCCGGTCAAGTACTGGATCTCGAACCTGCCCGCCGACATCCCCGCCAAGGACCTCGTCCGACTCGCGAAGTCACGCTGGCGGATCGAACACGACTACCGCGAGCTGAAGACCCGACTCGGCCTGGACCACTTCGAAGGCCGCTCCTGGATCGGCTGGCACCGCCACGTCACCCTCGTCAGCGCCGCCCACCTGTTCCTCACCGAACAGCGCACCCTCCCAAAAGTCCTGTCCAGGGCCTGACCTTCGGCCAGGCCCTGGACCTCCTCCAACACCTCATCGCCACCTGGACCGGCACCTGCCCCACCTGCCGACAACCCACCCCATGGCAGACCTACGACACCACCTAACAAAGCACTACTAGTCGGCCGGGATGGCCATCACCGAGGTCATCCACCAGGCCGTCCTCCTGGTTCCGGCCTCTGCCTGGACACCGGCCGTCGAAGCCGACGGCGCCATCCGGGACGGCGCCTGAATCGCCGAGCTCGCCGGCGACGTCCAGCTCGCCAGAGGGCGCCGGAGCGGCTCCCGGGCCCGGCCAGAGGAGCAGCCTTGGCCGGTGGCTGCCGGGTGTCCAGGACCGTGGTGCCGGTTCCTGGCGCATGTGCCAGGGTGGCGTCGGCCTTCCTGGCAGCCGCACTTACGTGCCCGTTCCGTCCTGGGCGTCCGCGTCTGCCGGCGGGAGGGGGGCCTCCGTGGGAGAAGGGTGCGTGTCTGCTTGTGCCGGTGGGCCACCGTTGTTCGTCACAGCTGTTGCATCGGCGGAAGCGGTTGGCTGGTTGCTTCCGAGCGTGCCGCCCGGGTCGACGTCGACTGTGAGGGCAGCGCGCGGGGTGACGAGGAACTGACAGATACCGTATGGAAAGAGCTGGCCGACGGTGACGAGGACACGGACATATCGGGCCTCGGCTGGAGGGTTAATGGGGTGCCGGTATACCCCCCCGCTGGGTGTGAGCGCCCCCCTTGAGGTCCAGTTGGTTTGATCGGTCGATGTTTCGAGCCTTCCAGCGAGGATGCCCGCGTAGAAGTGGATCTCGACCCCGGTGATGTGGCGGACGACTCCCAGGTCGACCATCGCCCAGTCGTTGACCCTTGGGTTGAACCTCGCGTTGTAGTGGGTGTCGTCCCGGCCGTCCAGCATCTTGTCGGCCGTGTGACCCTCCGTGCCCTCGGGGAAGGCACTGGCGGCGGTTGGAAAGCCGGCGGTCAGGGTGTTGCGGGCTGTCACCGAAGTGGCGGTGAGCCCATCCGAGATGGTGGCACTTCCTTCGACGGTCAGGCCGCCGCTGTTGACCGAGATGCCGCCGGACGACTGGTGGATGCTGCTGCCCACGTCGATGTGACCGCCGTTGCCGACGACTTTGGGGACGGCCAGCTGCTTGCCCGGCGCAATGGTGACGTCGCCCTTCGCAAGGACGGTGCCGTTGACGATGAGGTTGCCGATGTCGAGGTCGGGTTTGATGACGGTGAGGTGGGTGGAGAGGATCCTCACGACGGGGTTGGACGGGTCGCCGGTGGTTCCTCGCAGGTAGAACGTGGTGTCGGACTTGATGCCTTCGATGTCCAGGCTTGTGCGGTTGGTGACGTCCCAGTTGAACCCTGGATACAGGAGTTCGTAGGTGGCGTTGGCGGAGCGTTCCCAGGTCAGTTTGACGTCGCCGCCGTTGGGGATGATGGAGGGCTCACACAGGAAGTTCCGCAGGTAGAAGTCGGCCGGGAACTTGCCCAGGTTGAAGATCGCCTTCCTCTCCTTGAAGGCGGTGGTCCCGGTGCGAGCGCTCTCCGTGACGGTGACCGGGGCGGTGCCGACCTTCCGGTTGATCGGGATGTCGGACAGCTGGATGGTGAACCCGGTGTCCGGGCCGATCGGTGCGTGGCTGCCGGTGGGCGCGCAGACGAACTCCTTGGCCGCGGAGTCCAGCCGCACGGTCCAGTCGGTGAGGCTGATCCTCGGGCTGATCTTGTTCAGGTCGGTGGCGAGGTCGGGTGACATCGTGCCGGCCGGGACCTTCACCCTGATCCACTCGACGTCGGCTGGGGTGCCGCTCTGCCGGGAGACGGAGATGACGACCTCCCCGACCTCCTCGGGGACCTCCGGGTTCCCCGGTGAGGCCTTCAGCGGGCTCGGCATGGTGGTGATCTGATACGACAGCAGCGGCTCATCGTCGGCTGCGGTGACGGGGTCCTGGGTCTGGATCACGACGGTCACAGGCTGGTCCTTGGGCTTGTTGGGCCGCGCCGCCCCGGGGCGGCGCGGCGCGTGGCGGCGGTCGTGGTTGTCAGTGATCGGTGCGGGCGTGGGCAGCGGCGTCGTCGAGGGTGAGGAAGCCGGAGCGGATCTCGGGTTCGGCGAGGGGGAGGTCGTACTGGTCCTGGCTGAGAATCGGCAGCCTCTCCCAGTCCCCGCCGCGGTTCTCGGACCAGGTCCAGGTGCCGACGACGCCGGCCGGGGTCGGCATAAGGACGGTCTCCTCGCCCTCACCCTGCGGGCCGCGCAGGGCGGTGGTGGCGGCCAGGAGCGGGCCGGTGCGGAAGTTCACGCTCATGCGGGCGATCGCCGGATCGGTGAACTCCTGCGGTACGAACACCTTCTTGGTGGCGAAGATGTCGGTGGTGGCGTGCACTGCCGCCCGCGGGTCCAGCAGCACGGTGGCAACCGCCGTGCTGTTCTCACCGAAGTCGAGTGCCAGACTGGGCTTGTCGCCGATCGGCCGAAGGTACTCCCCGCCGCCGACGGACGGGTCGACGACCGTCTCGAAGTGCTCGTAGTCGTCGTCGAGGACGTATCCGACCAGGCCGTCGTCGCTCTGCTGCGCCTCGCCGAGGCGGATCGTCCAGGGGTAGGTGGGCAGTTTCGAGGTCGAGGTGGTGTCGAAGAGGTTCGGCCAGCTGACGTCGGTGCGCAGGGGGCCGCGCAGGTCCATGGTGAGGCGGGTGCGGACCAGGGCGAGGGGTCGGCCGAGGAAGAAACCGAGGCCGGGGTCGGCCGGGCCGTCCGGATCGATGGTCTGCAGGGCCCGGTCGACGGTGGCGCGGAACGCGTCGAAGGTCTGCGGACCGCGGGTCTTCACGGCGTTCAGCAGCCGGTAGGCGTGCTTGGAGATGTCCCGCAGTTGCTCGAAGCGGGTCACCTGGGAGCCGGGCAGGGCGGACCAGAAGACTTCCCGCTGGCCGTTGCCGTTCCGGGTAACGCGCAGTTCGCCGAGCGCGGCACCGTCGAGTGCGTGGACGACGAGGGACTGGTCGAGACGGTTGTGCAGCAGCCAGGCGCAGACGGGGTTGGCCCCCGGGGTCAGGTCGGTGTCGTCATCGGTGGTGGCGGCGAGGAAGTCGAAGCGCATCCGGGCCGGTTGCAGGAGACGGGGGCCCAGTTCGACCAGCCGGTCGCTGTCGTAGTCGCTGACGGGGTGAGCCGGGCGCATGGTGTCGGGCATCTCGGGCGCGAAGTGGGACGAGTTGGTGATGAGGTTGACGGAGCGTCCGAAACGGTCGACGACGGCCAGGTCGAGGAAGGCGAGCTGGCCGGCGCGCAGCTCCTGGAAGGTGGAGTCGGGCCACTCGTCCCAGTCGCTGGCGGGCATGCCGCCGGGGTCCGGCGGGGGGTAGTCGCCGTTGCCGATGAGGGCGGCGAGGTCGCCGGCGGGCTGGAGGCCGGCCAGGGGCTGGCGTTGGGCGATGGCGGCGCCGAATCCGTCGAGGGTCTGGGAGAGGTAGTCCGCTTCGCGGGCCTGGGAGCGCACGTGCCGCAGGGCGTCGGCGGGCAGCTGGTCGCGCACGCGGGCGTAGCTCTGCAGGGTGCCGTCGACGATGTGGCCCGCGGTGGGGGCGAGGGTCTGGCGGCCGGAGACGATCAGCGGGGTGCCGGGCTCTCCGGTGCCCTTCCACTGGTAGCGGGAGCCGTCGACGAAGTCCCAGTGCGCGGTTTCGCCGTCGCGCAGCGGTAGGGGGAAGTATTCGGCCTTCCACAGTAGGAACAGCGGCTGCCAGGGCATCGCCCACGGCGTGATTCCGTACTCGGGCAGGGTGCCCGTGACGTCCCGGATCGCGCCGGTCTTCAGCGCGCGGTCGAGGATGAGGAACTCGCTGAGCAGCGCGGGGAAGCAGGGCGGCTGCTGGCCGGTGAGGTCGATCTGGGCGGCGACGTCGGCGACGTCGGTGGTGGTGATGCCGGAGGCACGGGTGACCAGGCGTTCGGGGGTGCGGCAGGGCAGGGCGGTGTCGCGGGTGAGCGGGGCGTGCAGGTTGGCGCCCTGGAGGGTGACGACCGGGTCGGCGCTGTACTCGAAGTCCTGGGCCGGGACGCGGATCAGCCTGCGGGCGGCCCGGGCGCCGTAGGCCGGGTACAGGGCGTCGATGCGGGCCGCCAGGTCCGCCTCGCTCTTGCCCCAGGGCAGCTCGGCGCGCTGCAGGGCCAGGTCGCGGGCGAGGGCCACGACACGTCCGGCTGCGCCGTCCTCGTAGCCGGGGTCGAGCTCGTCGGCGATGCGGGCGGTGAAGTCGGAGGGTTTCTTCGACAGGTGGGTGAGCCACCACAGGTGGTACAGGTGTTCGCGGGCGGTGTCGAGTTCGGCTTCGGTGGCGTCGTGGGCGGCCTGGCGGCGGTTGAGCTCGGCGACGGTGTCGGCCTCCGCCGCCCGGGCCGCGTGGGAGGTGGTGCGGCCGGTCTCCTCGCCGCGTTCGCCGATGAACCAGCGGTATCCGCCGGCGACGGGGCCGAAGGCGCTGTCGTGGGCACGGCGGTCGGTGAGGATGTCGGCCTCGGGCCGGTCGCGCTCCTCCAGGGCGTCGATGCCGCCGAGGAGGAAGGCCCGGAACAGGTCGGCCTCGTCGCCGGAAAGTGCACCTTCGCCGTCAGCCCGGGCGCCGAGTTCCGAGACGGCTTCGGCGATGCTGTTGGACACGATCGGGGTGACGTCGGCCGGCTTCGGGCAGGGCGAGTCAGGGACGGGGCCGGTCAGGTCCCAGTCCAGGCCCAGGACCGTTCCGGAGTAGACGGAGGAGCGGATGCCGCTGCCGGAGCCGACGGGCGGTGTCCACTGCAGGCGCTCCAGCAGCACGGTGAGGTCGTCGGGGCCGGCGAGGATGTCACTGTCCGGCTGGGCGTACCAGCCGGCGACGAAGTAGCTGAGCCGTTCCTGCGACGGGAGTTCGCCCTCCGGGCCGTCGAGGAGCGTGTCGTGCATCGAGAAGACGTTGCTGTTGTAGGGCTGGAAGACGGAGAAGGCCGGCAGTCCGGGGCCGATCGCGGTGAGGAACGGCGCGTGGCGGTCGGTGGGCTCGCGCCAGGGGCCGGTGAGTTCGTGGCACCTGCCGATCAGGGTCGCGGCGGGTTCTTCACTGTCGGGGTCGAAGTCGGGGTTCTGGAAGGAGACGGTGCCGTTCATGGGGTCGAGGTAGTCGCTCTCGACGATCCAGGCCTTGAGCGCGCGGGTGCTGTCGGCGTGGCGTACGACGAGCCACCGGTTGGGCACCAGGGGGAAGTCCCCGACGCCCTCCTCCTCGTCGTGGCGGCCGCGGGTGAGGGCGGCGGGCAGTTCCCACTGGAGATAGACGCCGAGGCGCTCCTCCCGGCCGGTCCACTCCTCGGGGCTGGAGAACGGGGTGGGCTCCGGGGGGACGCCCTCGCCGATGTTCTTGAAGTTGGTGGTCCAGCGGTGGAAGACGTGCGGTGTCGCGGTGTCGCGGGTCTGCCGGTTGACGGCGAGGGCTGCAACCTCTACCGGCACGATGAGGGTGGTGTCCACGGACATGGCCCGGGTCCTTTCGTCGGTGCGGGGGTGGGCGGGCACTCAGGGCCGGGAGAAGGTCTGTGCCTGCGGCGCGTTGATCATCTGCAGGGCGAACTGCGCGGAGGAGATCCGTGCCACCCCGTGCGCCTCGGACAGGGCGGGCAGCAGGGCGTCGCCGGTGCCGTCGACGTTGAGGACGTCCCTGCCCCCGGGACGCAGGAAACGCCGGAAGCGGCTGTCGTCGGCCGGCGGGGGTGGGGGGAACTCGCCCATGGGGTGGCCGATCCGGTCTCCGGTGATCTCGCGCAGCTCGATGGTGCCCCGGTCGCCGATGCCGAAGCACAGGCCGCGCGGCGGCTCCGCCAGCTCGAAGCGGTCGATGACCTCCGGAAAGAGCAGCAGGCGGACCTCGGTGCCGAACACGGCATCGCGGACCGGTTCGACGGTGCGCTGCCCCACGTAGGCGGTGGCGATGGTGTGGGGCCAGTTCGGGACCAGGCTGGAGTTGATCAGCACCGCGCACTTCGGGACCGGCCCGCCGCCGGTGGCGAGGGCGTTGAGGTCGGCGTCCAGGGCGTGGCCGACGCCGACGCTCAGCGCGCCGTCGACCGCCGCCCGCACCCAGCCGGCGTCGAGGTAGGCGAAGCGGATGCTCTCGGCTGGCAGTGCACGGAGGTCGGGGGCCAGGTGGGACAGGCTCAGTGGCTCCAGGCGGCGCAGCGTGTCCAGCCAGGCGGTGACCTTGGCGAACTGGTCGGGGGCGGCCTGTGTGAGCAGATCCGCCACGCCGGGCTGGGCGAGGACGGCACGTGCGTCAGCGGGGCTGCGGCGGGCGCGGGCCGCAGTGCGGCGTCGGCCGGCGCGCAGCTGGGGGCCGGCCTGGTCGATGGCCCGGGTCAGGCGGGCACCGTCGCCGTGGCCGTCGGCGGTGAGGAGCCGGTCGAAGGCTTCGAAGGCCAGTGGTGCGGTGAGGTGACGGCCGGTCAGTGCGGTCACGGCGCGGGCGGCGAGCTCCGGGTGGGAGGCGAGGCGGCGGGCCGCGGTCCGGGCGGCGGAGCGGAACTCCAGCAGGGCGCTGCGGAACTCGGCGTCGGCGAGGGCGAGGGTGCGGCCGGTGGTGAACGCGGCGGCGTAGGCGGTGTCGAAGACGCCGTACTGCTGCAGGTAGATCAAGGCCTCGCCCGGGGAGTCCAGACGGGTCGCAGCCGGGTCGGGAAGCCTTTGGACGGGTTGGGCGGTGAGTGGGCCGCGGTAGAAGGCGAAGGTGCGCTCGCCGGTCTCCAGGCGCTGCGGCAGGGCCACGGCGCCGCCCGCCATCCGGTCAAGGGCCTCCTTCTGCGGACCGGCCGGATTTGCTGGGCCGACGGCCGGCACGCGCAGGCGCAGTTCGTCCGCCGGGCGCGGGATGGTGCCGTCGGTGGTGGCCAGGTGCTGGGCGAGGTCGCCGAACCCGACGCCGGAGTCGGGTTGGGTGGTGAAGGACCAGGAGACCAGGGAGACCAGACGCAGGCCTTCGGCGGGGGCGGGGATGGTCAGGTACTGGTCGAATCCTTCGAGGGAGACCAGGTGGACGACGTGGCGCCCGCCCGCGGCGGCGGGGAAGCGGTTGGCGACGAGGACGGCGTTGAGTTCGCCCTCGTCGGGCTCCGGGTCCGTGCCGGCGCGGGTGGCGTCCGGGCGCCCGCCCTCGCGCAGGTGCGCGAGGTAGCCCATCTCGGCGGGCAGCGGCTTCACCGCGTCGAAGAGGGCGGAGGGGACGAGGACAGTGGCGCACTGCTCCTCGTACTCGTCGGGGCGCAGGCTGTCCGCCGGGAGAGCCGGGGGCTTGCCGTTTCCGAGGGCGCCGTTCAGGAGCCGGCGCACGGTGCCAGTGGTGACCAGGCCCACCGCGTCCCGGTCCTCGGGTAGCTCGTCCTCGCGGAACACCAGCAGGGCCATCCACGGGACGGCACCCGGCTGACCGTCGCCGAGCGCCCGGGCCCAGGGCAGGCCGGGGGCGTCGAGGTTGATGTGGGCGAGGGTCTGGCTGTAGGTGCCGACGGCGTCCGGCACGGGGAACTGTGCGTTGATGCCGGTCGGGTCGACGCTGAAGCGTGGTTGAACGACGTCGAAGGGCTGCGGGGTGGCGTCGATGACGCGGTCCGCACCGCCGAGGTCCTTGAAGGTCTGCCGGTTGTCGATCCGGTACCGGCCGGCGTACAGCGAGGGGATGCGGTGGTCGAAGAAGCGGGTGCGGTGCTCGGCGCCCGGCTCGCTGGTGCGCGGCGCAGGACCGGGTTCGGACGTGGTGGTCACAGGGCGTGCCTTTCGACAGGACGCGGGGGTGGCTGGGCAAGGGGTGCGGGCGCGGCGACGGGGACCGGCGAGCGGGTGACGGTACGGGCGGCCCGATGCGGCGCGTCCGGTCAGCCGGCGACGAGCATCGGCTCGGCGGTGAACGCAGTGCCGATGGCGTTCGCGTAGCCGCTCAGGTCGGTGTCGAGAACGCCAAGGTCCGTGCCGAGACCTTTGAGTGCCTGGGCCAGGGCGGCGCGGCTGTCGCGGGTGGCGGCGTCGATGCCGCTCTGGATCGCGGCGATCACCCCGCCGGGACGGGTCGGGACGGGGCCGGTGGCCGACTCCCCGGAGAGGGGTTGGTTGCCGTCGGGGTTGATCGGGTCGAAGGAGATGGCCTGCTCGTCGAGGAACCCGGTGGAGGTGCCGTGGTCGACCGGCGGCGACGAAAGCCGGATCCCGAGGACCCGGTCGGTAATGATCCCGTCGTTCGGCGCGTCCGGCTCCTGGCCCCACAGGCCGTTGGGCACGTTGCCGCGCAGCACCGCTCGGCCCCACGGCGTCATGGTCGAGGCCTGGCCGTTGTAGGTGAGCCAGATACGCAGTTCGCTGCCCTTGCCCCGCACGTGCATGGGCAGGATGTCCACCGTGCTGTCGGTGGTGACGGGCGTGGTGCTGCTCTGGTCAAGGTAGACCTTGCTGACGGGTGCCTGGGTGTCAGCCGTGAACGTGAGGCCGCCGTTGCTGACCAGCCACGGCTTGACCGCGCCGCGGGTGGGCGGGGCACCCTCCCCGGTGTATCCGGCGACCGCCGTGATGCGGACCATGTTCTCCGGCGGCGGCAGCATGCCCTGGAAGCCGCCCCAGTCCAGCGCGGGGACCTTATTGCGGCGGTCGGCGCCGAAGCCGATGGTGAAGGAGATGAACCACAGGTGGACGGTCGCCTCGCCGCCCACCGCGGGGCCCCAGACCCGGACGCTGACACCGACCTCGACGGAGATCCTGACCTTGACGAACCAGACCTTGATGGTCGCCGAGACCCCGACCCGGATGCCCATGCCGACGTCGAAGTAGAAGGGGTTCCATTCGAGCAGGGCGTCCACCCGGGCGGTGAGCCAGGCGCGTAGCATGCCGGACTGGAAGACGACGTTCAGGGACCCGCCGGCCATCAGGGACTTGGGGGTGAACGCGGCGTAGGCGTTACCGGTGATGTTGACGGTGGAGCCGACGCCCCAGGTCAGGCCGGCCGGCTGCTGGCGAGGGTAGCGTGCGGGCAGCTCCAGTCCTGCGGGGATCGCGCCCAGCATGAACGCGAAGTCGCCGGCCTGCGGGTGGTTGCCGAACCAGAACTTCATGCCCACGCCGCCGCGCAGCTTGCAGTTCGGGTCGATGAGGAACGTCTTCTCGGTGAACGCCGCGCCGATGCTCAGCTCCCCGGCCGTCGGGCGCAGGGTGGCTTCGATGCCGATCTCCACCCGGGCGATCTTCTTGTTGCTCTTGGTGGGCAGCTGCATCCCGGCGGCGCCGAGCAGGCTGATCGTCAGGTCGGAACCGGTCTGTACCAGCGCCAGGGCGCGGCCGCTGAACGTCTCGAAGCAGTCAAAGGCCAGGCCGGCGGCGAACCAGAGGTCACCCTGCTGGGGTCGTACCCATGGATTTCCGCCGCCGATCAGCGCCGAGAGGACCCTCAACGGGTCGACTTCCTCGTCGTCTGCGCCGATCGCACCCGGATTGTCCAAAGCCATCAGGAACGGGAAGTCGCCCAGCGCGTCCGCCGCCGGGACCCGCACGCGACTGTTCCAGCCGAACCCGGCGGAGATGCCGCGCACCTGGAACAGCGGCGGCCCGAACCCGACCTGGCTGCCGAGGGAGCCGTAGGCGAACAGGGACGGATCAGCGCCGTTGCTCGGGACGACGTAGGCGCCCATCGCCGAGCCGTTGAAGGCCCCCGTATCGACCAGCAGCACCCCGCCGACCACCGCCTTGTACGGCGGGGATGCCGGCAGCGCGGTCAGCGCGCCGGCGATCCGCAGCGGCGGGCTGTAGTAGTCGACGCTCAACCCGTTCTCCCCGCCCGGTGCGTCGATCGGCGACCAGCCGCGCACCGACGGGCCCTCCAGGACCCGCACGCCCTTGCGGCGGCGCGGCCCCGGACGGGGAGTGAGGATGCCGTTCTCGGTCACCAGTGCTTGCGGGACGCGCTCGCGTGGGGCGCCGTCGCGATGGCGCACCGCCGGCAGGGCGCGGCCCAGGCCATCGAGACGTCCGGGGTCGGTCGGCGGTGCGGGCGCGCGCTGGACCAGCCGCAGAGCCCGGCCGCCCGCCAGCGCCCATGCCCCGGGCGCCAACGCGGTGCCGGCGGGAGCGCCGTCGACCAGGACCAGAGTCCGGTCCTCGCCGAGATCGGCGACGGCCAGCATGCCGGTCACCCACTCGCCGTCCGTGGAGAACGAGATGCGTACCGGGACCGCAGACGTGGAGGCGGTGGTCGAGGCCAGGCCGCTGACCGCCATGGCCTGCGGATCACCCTGCGCGCCGTCAACGCGCACGGGACCCGGGCGGAACACGAGTTCGGCGGCGTCGCGATCGGCGAGGACAGACGCCGGAATCTCGACCACACCCCCTGCGGCCGCCTGTTCGAGGAGCTTCCGAACGTCTTCCACGCGTGCTGTCACAGCGGCCCAACCTTCTACTCGCAGCAAAAGGGGAAGGCGGAATCACGCGCCGGCCACGGTGCCAGGCCTGACGTGTCCGCTGAGAGGGAGCGTAGCCAGGTGGACACCCTTAGAAGCCGTATGCCTACGTTAAGTTACCAAAATGGCTGAAAGCAGGTACCCGAACCGACCCTGGAGGGCGTGACGACCGATCGATCACACTCAGCGGGCCATCACGGTGTCGGCATCCAGTGAGAGCCAGCCATTGAACGGCGGATCACTACTGCGGCCGACCTTCCGTGCAGCGGCTCGCGGAGAGTTCTGGACCCGGGTTCTTGCAGGACATGCGGGTGATGCCGTCCAACGCCGAAGTCACCCACTGGTTCCACAAGGTCCGCCTCAACCGGGAGCAGCACTTCCTGATGGCGTCGCCGGTCCGATAGGACAGCTACGTGAGACTGACTGCTGTAGATGTCACCGGTCAGCCCATCTGACCTGGGAACATGCCAGCTTCCTTCGGCAGAACCAGGGCCGGACGGGCGAGCGTTGTTGTCACGTACGTACGTAGCGGGGCTTTAGACCGTGTCCTATGTGGTGATGGCTCGTTGGTTGGGGCATGGGGCGGGGTACGTGGAGTTGGATTGTTCCGGACGGACTGTGGGAGATCGCGAAGCCGCTGATCCCGCCGGACCGGGTGCGGCCGCAGGGTGGCGGGACGGCGAACACGCCTGATGAGACGCTGTTCGCCGCGATCGTCTACGTGCTCGTCAGCGGGTGTGCATGGCGTGCGCTGCCGCCCTGCTTCGGAGTATCGAAGTCCACTGTCCACCGCCGCTTCCTCATCTGGTCGAGGGCCGGCGTGTGGGGCCGGCTGCACGAGCTGGTACTGGAGCGCCTGGACGACACCGGCCTGCTGGACGTCTCCCGCGTCGTGCTCGACTCCGCCCACGTCAGGGCCAAAAAAGGGGCGGACTCACAGGTCCGAGCCCCGTGGACCGGGGCAGGCCGGGTTCCAAGATGCACGTCCTGTCGGACGCGGGCGGACTGCCCCTCATCGTCGCCGTCACCGCGGGCAACACCCACGACAGCAAGGCCCTGAAGCCCGTGATCGAGGCCCACCTGATGAGACAGCACACTTGGGGCGCCCGCTACCGAAAGCCCGGACGCCTCCACGCCGACAAAGCGTACGACGTTCCCCACCTGCGAAAATGGCTGCGCGGCAAACGCATTGGCGTCCGCATCGCACGCAAGGGGATCGAGTCCAGCGAGCGCCTCGGACGCCGCAGGTGGGTCATCGAACGCACGATGTCGTGGCTGACCGGCTACCGCCGACTCAACCACCGCTACGAACGCGACCCCCGCAACTACCTGGCCTTCCTCGGCCTCGCCGCCACCCTCTGCTGCTACAAGCAACTGGCCCGCCTCACCACATAGGACACGGTCTTAGACGGTCGTCCTGGTGGCCATGATCAGCCTTGATGATGCGTCGCAGGGTCGTATGTGAACACCGTGGCGTCTTGCCTGGTCCCGTCAAGCCTCAAGAAGTTGGCGAGGAAGTCCCATTCGGGCACCAACGGGCCCTGCTTGATGTATCCGGTCTTCGCATTTGCCTGCGTGGGAGTCGCCAGGAGCAGGGGAGCAGCCGCGAGGGCAAGAGCCGCGAGTACCGTGCGTGTCTTCATGCCTTGATCAACGACTCAACTTGCCATGAGATGCGCACCTGCCACCCCGCGACTATGCGTAGCCCCCGGCTTGCTCGGGCCCGCCAACGATCGAATGAAGGGGGCACCGTGCGCTGTGTCGACTGCCTCTCGCCCCCGACTCACCGAGGGCGCTGCGAAGCCCACCACAGGGCCTACGAAGCCCGCCCCTCGGTCCGGCCGACGGCTGCAAGCCCTGGTCTCGCGCCACTACAGCGGCGCCGAGCGGCTTCGCCAGCGGATCGACCGAGCGGGCTCCGCGGTCTGCGGGCTATGCGGCGAGGGCTTCCCCGCCGAGTTGGTCGACGTAGACCACCGGACCCCGCTCGCCCTCGGCGGCGAGGACACCGACGACAACGTGTGGCCACTGTGCCGCACCTGCCACCGAGGGAAGACCCGCACGGACTTCGGGACGACGGTTCCGCCGTTCTGACAGCATGACGCCCCAGCACGGACCTCTCAGAGGGCGTTTGAAGTAGGCAGATTGCCCTTTATGTCCTAGTAGGTTCCTCGCCAGGTTGGTGTGGTCTCGTCCGTTATGCGCTTGGAGAGGTTGTCGATAGAGGCGATGTGGATCATGGCCTCGGAGCTGGCCGGCAGGGTCTCGTAGTCCCGGGCCAGGCGGCGACGCAGCATGATCCACCCCAAGCTTCGTTCGACCACCCAGCGCCTTTTCACGACGTGGAAGCCGCGGACGTTGGATTTTCTGTTGACGACTTCGACGTCGATTCCCAGGCCGGCTCCATGTTCGACCACGGTGTTCTTGAAGCCGGTGTCGACCCAGGCTTTGGAGATGCTCGGGTAGGTCTTCTTGGCCTGGTTGAGGAGGTGGATTCCCAGGGTGTTCTCGGACAGGCTCGCGGCGGTCACGGTCACGGCGAGGATCAGGCCGATGGTGTCAGTGAGGATGCCGCGCTTCCTCCCGACGATCTTCTTCGCCGCGTCGGTTCCCTGGCTGGCCAGGGGCACGTTGGTGGAGGTCTTCACGCTCTGGGTGTCGATCACCGAGGCGGTCGGCTCGGGTTTGCGGCCTTCCTTTACTCGAGCCAATCCGGTGAGTTCGTAGTTGAGTTGGGCGAAGATGCCCTCGTCGCGCCATGCCGCATAGTAGGCGTAGACGGTGCCATGGTTGGGGAAGTCGTGCGGGAGGTACTTCCAGGGGATTCCGGTGCGGTTGACATAGAGGATCGCGTTGAAGACGTCGCGCAGGTCGACCTTCGCCGGCTGGCCGGTGGGCCTGCGGTCGAGCCGGGCCTTTCTCCATGCTGTCAGAATCGGCTCGATGAGGGCCCATCGGGCGTCGGACAGATCGCTCGGGTACGGCTTGCGCTCGGTCATGACACAGCGTCAGCACGGATGGGGCGGAGGGCCCTGCTCCACGACCCAGTGGGCGTTTCTGTGACTTCTTCAAACCAGACGGACTTCAAGGCATAGATGCGGGCGAGACGGACAGCCGTTCCTCTGATCCTAGGAGGGGCGTTGCTGATCTATCGGGCATAACATCACCAAAGCGGCATGGCCATAAGCCATTTACAGGATTAAATGTGCTAAAACGCCCTCTCAGAGCCCGTGCTGGGCAATAATGCGAGCTAATCACCGAATAATGTCGTAATAAGTCAGGCCGGTCGGGTTGACGTCGAAGATCGTCATGCCCTTGGGGGCGCTGGCCGCCACGTACCCCGCGACAGCGTTGCCTGACTCATCCGCAACCGTAATACCGCCGGGGATCACCGTCCCGCCACTGACAACGATGACAGGCCGACCGTCGCGGTACTCAATCGAGAGAGTCCCGATGTCCTCGGGCTTGACCTGGTCCGCCGGGATCAGCGCGAGTGCCGTGCCGTCGGGGGCGGGAGTCAGGCCAAGGCTTGCCATCTGCTCGGGCGACATCTGAACCGGGGCCGGGCCGTGGGAGTTGGCTTCGGGCGTGGTCTCGGACATGGCTGTCTCCTTGCCGGTTGGGTTCTGTGGCTGTGCTGACACTGCCCCGACGCAGGAAGCGGGCGGCGCGTACCAGGACGGGGCGGTGGAGGCGCTGACTGCTGACGCTACGCATTGCCCGAGTAGTCGATGAACCGGACGCCACCCGCCGTGGCCACCAGCTCATCCGTGACAACGCCGTCATCGGACATGAAATTCACACCCATGAGCCCTGGTTCCCGGAGTGACCGGCCAGTTGACACACCTACCGCATACGCCGCAACAGCGTTCCCGGAGCCATCCACGACCGTGAGGCCCGCCGGGATGTACCTCCCGCCGCTGACGACGATGACGGGCTGACCGTCGCGGTACTCGATCGACAGCGTGCCAACGTCCTCGGGC
The DNA here is from genome assembly GCF_053598615.1 of Kitasatospora sp. NPDC001095. Classification (NCBI taxonomy): domain Bacteria; kingdom Bacillati; phylum Actinomycetota; class Actinomycetes; order Kitasatosporales; family Streptomycetaceae; genus Kitasatospora; species Kitasatospora sp. NPDC001095. Next base: position 16,178 of record NZ_JBSFKQ010000007.1, read on the forward strand.
TTGACCTGGTCGGGCGGAATCAGCGCCGGTTCGGTCGTCTCCGGCGTGAGCTGGACCGGAGCCGGTCCCTTTGAGTTGGGCGTGGTCTCGGGCATGGCTGCCTCCTCACTGGCCGGCTCGGCGCCGACGCATGCGGATCTTCCCATGACTGTCCGCCAGCAAACCATCACTCTAGACAGATCGGGGGTACCGCCATGCCACGCAGGCCACGCCCCCCGTGCTCGGTCCCCGGGTGCCCCGAGCTGACGGCCCGTGGTGGTCGCTGCCCCGACCACCAGGCCGAGGCGGACGCACAGCGAGGCACGCCGGGCGGAAGCGCGTACGGCCCTCGCTGGCCCCGCATCCGTCGGGCCTACCTCTACGCCCATCCGTGGTGCGTGCTCTGTGCTCGCGTCGCCGATCCGCTCGCGTCGAGGCCCGAGACGGCGCAGGCCCGGCAAGCTGCACGGCGACAAGGCCTACGACCACCGCTTCATACGTTCCTACCTGCGCCGAAGGCAGATCCCGGCCCGCATCGCCCGCCGCGGCATCGACTCGTCCAGCCGTCTCGGCCGGCACCGCTGGGTGATCGAGCGCACCGTGTGCGCCACGAGGCGCTCTGTTTGTATCCCCGGCTCAGTCGGGAGGAACTCGGAAGGAGGTTCCTGGGCCGAATGACTCACCTGGATCCGAAAGGTGAAGGGGACAAGAGCATGTCAGAAAATCGGTGACCGGGTCCAGTTGTCAGGGGCGGTGTGCTGAGCGGCCCGCGCGATATGGCGAAGACTGGATTGTTTGAATCCCAATCTCCAGAAGATGCAAGTTCCCATCCGTCGGAAAGACAACTGAAACCGACGCCGCACTCTGCACTGCCATCGATTGGTTGAGGTGGTGCACTTCCGGAGTTCGGAGCGATGTCCAGCGAGGACATTCAAGGAGATGAGTGGGACGCCTAGGTCGCGCTAGAACGTACAGACAGAGACGAACGTGGGATCGCCTACGGGACGCGAGTCCTATGGCGACGGAGGCCCCGTAGTAGTCGCCGGAGTCGCGCCCGGCCGGGGAGGACGGGAAAGCCGTCCGCAGGGCGAAGGGGGCCAGGTGATTCGGACACCCGGATATGGGGAGGTATGCGAAATGCAGAGCGCCGTAACGGTGCTGGGTGTCCTGCGTGAGCGCGGCAGGCGTGGCCTGCCGTGCGAGGAACTGTATCGACAGCTGTTCAACCCGCAGTTGTATCTGCTGGCCTACGGTCGCATCTCCGCCAACCACGGCGCGATGACGCCCGGGGTCACACCGGAAACCGTGGACGGCATGTCGCAGCGGAAGATCGACCGGATCATCGAGGCGGTGCGCCACGAGCGTTACCGCTTCCGTCCGGTTCGGCGCGTGCACATCCCGAAGAAGAACGGGAGAACACGCCCGCTGGGGCTGCCGACCTGGTCGGACAAGCTCGTCGGGGAGGTGGTCCGCCTGCTCTTGGAGGCGTACTACGAGCCGACGTTCTCCGACCGATCTCACGGGTTCCGTCCCCGTCGGGGCTGCCACACCGCGTTGCGGGAGGTGGCCCACACCTGGACCGGGACTTCCTGGTTCGTCGAAGGGGACATCGCCGACTGCTTCGGCAGCCTGGACCACCAGGTCCTGCTGTCGATCCTCGGCGAGAAGATCCGTGACCAGCGGTTCCTGCGGCTGGTGCGCAACATGCTCAATGCCGGATACCTGGAGGACTGGAAATGGGGTGCCACGCTCTCCGGAGCGCCGCAAGGCGGAGTGGCTTCCCCGATCCTGTCCAACATCTACCTGCACAAGTTGGACGAGTTCGTCGAGAAAGTTCTGATCCCGGAGTACACCCATGGAGAGCGCCGGGCCAGAAACCCGGCATATCTGGCGTTGCAGAATCTGCTGGCGAAAGCCCGCCGGCGCGGTGACCGGGTCCAGGCCCGGGCACTGCGTCAGCGGATGGTGAGTCTGCCGAGTGCGGATCCGAACGATCCGTCATATCGCAGGCTTCGCTATGTCCGCTACGCAGACGACCATCTCCTTGGATTTACCGGACCCAAGGCCGAGGCCGAGCAGATCAAGCACCGCCTGGCTCAGTTCCTGCGTGATGAACTCAAGCTGGAACTGTCCCGGGAGAAGACGCTGGTCACCCACGCCCGCACCCGGGCGGCACGGTTTCTCGGCTACGAGATCACGACCCAGCACAACGACACGAAGAAGACCGGCCGCTACCGCAGGGTCAACGGCCAGATCGCCCTTCGTGTCCCACGGGACGTGATCAAGGCCAAATGCGAGCCCTACCTCGCCCGCGGCAAACCCGCGAGGCGAGCGGCCCTGATCAACAGCGGCGATCATGCGATCGTCGCCACGTTCGGGGCCGTCTACCGGGGCATCGTCCAGTACTACCTGCTCGCCGGAGACGTCTTCCGGCTGCACCGACTGCAATGGGTCATGGAGACCTCCATGCTCAAGACCCTTGCGGCCAAGCACCGTTCGACCGTGACGAAGATGGCCGCCAGGCACAAGGCCAGAGTCGACACGGCCAACGGGCCCCGAGTCTGCTTCGAGGCCCGGATCGAACGGAAGAACAGGCAGCCACTGGTGGCGCGGTTCGGTGGAATCCCTCTTCAGCAGCAGCGGTCGGCGAAGATCACCGACCGTCGGCCTGTCGGGGTGGACTATCCGCAGAAGGAGCTGATCGCCCGGCTCCTGGCGGACACATGCGAGGTCTGCGGGGCCGTCGGTGATGTTCAGGTGCATCACGTCCGGGCCCTCGCCGACCTCGCGCGTGCCGGATGGCCGCCGTCCGACTGGGCACGCGTCATGCTCGACCGGCGCCGCAAAACCCTCGTGGCCTGCGGCACTTGTCACGACCGTATCCACGAGGCGCGAACGGCCGGATCACTCACGTCGTGATCACTGGAGAGCCGGATGACCGGGAAACCGTCATGTCCGGTTCGGCGGGAGGCCGCGCGGAAAAGGACCTGCCACGGCAGGCACCTCGCCGCGCGGCCGACCCAACGGCCTGGCTCGGTGGGTTCCGCCGCCTCCATCGCCACTACGAACGCAAGGCCGACCACTTCGCCGCCTTCGCCAGCATCGCAGCAGCCATCATCTGCACCCGCAGACTCCCCAAATGAGATGTCTTCTTAGAGGGCGTTTGAAGTAGGCAGATTGCCCTTTATGTCCTAGTAGGTTCCTCGCCAGGTTGGTGTGGTCTCGTCCGTTATGCGCTTGGAGAGGTTGTCGATAGAGGCGATGTGGATCATGGCCTCGGAGCTGGCCGGCAGGGTCTCGTAGTCCCGGGCCAGGCGGCGACGCAGCATGATCCACCCCAAGCTTCGTTCGACCACCCAGCGCCTTTTCACGACGTGGAAGCCGCGGACGTTGGATTTTCTGTTGACGACTTCGACGTCGATTCCCAGGCCGGCTCCATGTTCGACCACGGTGTTCTTGAAGCCGGTGTCGACCCAGGCTTTGGAGATGCTCGGGTAGGTCTTCTTGGCCTGGTTGAGGAGGTGGATTCCCAGGGTGTTCTCGGACAGGCTCGCGGCGGTCACGGTCACGGCGAGGATCAGGCCGATGGTGTCAGTGAGGATGCCGCGCTTCCTCCCGACGATCTTCTTCGCCGCGTCGGTTCCCTGGCTGGCCAGGGGCACGTTGGTGGAGGTCTTCACGCTCTGGGTGTCGATCACCGAGGCGGTCGGCTCGGGTTTGCGGCCTTCCTTTACTCGAGCCAATCCGGTGAGTTCGTAGTTGAGTTGGGCGAAGATGCCCTCGTCGCGCCATGCCGCATAGTAGGCGTAGACGGTGCCATGGTTGGGGAAGTCGTGCGGGAGGTACTTCCAGGGGATTCCGGTGCGGTTGACATAGAGGATCGCGTTGAAGACGTCGCGCAGGTCGACCTTCGCCGGCTGGCCGGTGGGCCTGCGGTCGAGCCGGGCCTTTCTCCATGCTGTCAGAATCGGCTCGATGAGGGCCCATCGGGCGTCGGACAGATCGCTCGGGTACGGCTTGCGCTCGGTCATGACACAGCGTCAGCACGGATGGGGCGGAGGGCCCTGCTCCACGACCCAGTGGGCGTTTCTGTGACTTCTTCAAACCAGACGGACTTCAAGGCATAGATGCGGGCGAGACGGACAGCCGTTCCTCTGATCCTAGGAGGGGCGTTGCTGATCTATCGGGCATAACATCACCAAAGCGGCATGGCCATAAGCCATTTACAGGATTAAATGTGCTAAAACGCCCTCTTAGTGGGCGTTTCGGCTAGGAATATGAGCGTAGATGCCGGCTGGGAGTTCGTGCATGCCGATCTCCCGGAGGTAGGTGAAGCCGGCCTGGTCCAGTTGGCGGGCTGCGTCGGGGCGTCGGCTCGGGCTGCCGCCGATGGCGACGACCGTGGTGCCGAACGTGCCGAAGGTGATGTCGGCCATCAGCGCGCTCGGCGTGAGCCCGGCTGTCCGGGTGCGGCTGGTGCGGTGGGCTCCGCCGGGGTCGGTGCGGCGGGGTGGGCCTGGGTGGTGGCGGTTGCCGCATTGCGCCGGGTGCGCGGAAGGCGGCTGTCCTCCGGCAGGGCTTCGAGGACCTTGATGCGCACCGCGGTGTCGGCCAGCTGCCGGTGCATCTCGCCGAGGAGGCGGGTCTGTTCGGCGAGATGGTCGGACAGGTCGTCGCCGGGGAGGTGGCCGAGCCGGGCGGACCACGCGGCGAGGGAATCGGTGAAGGCAGTGAGGCATGCGAGGGCGCCGTCGCGGCCGAAGACGATCTCGGCGTGGCGCGCCACGTCTTGGTGGTCGAGGTCAGGTTCGACCAGGCGGTCGGTCAACTGGGCAAGGTCACGACCGGGGTCGGGGACATGGGCGGCGACGAAGTAGCTGCTGGGCGACCGTCTGCCGAGCTTCGGGTCGAGTTCGACGGCGAGCCCGTACCTGCGAAGGTGGTTCGCCGCGTCGACGGCGACGGCGTTCTGCGCTGCCTCGTTGAGGTACGCGGGAAGCCGGAGCTGCATGCTCGCCCCGTTGGCGGTCTGCAGGTCGGTGAACCCGTGGCCTTGCAGGATTTTGAGTGCGAGTTGGTCGAGGGAGCCAGTCGCGATGGTGCGGTTGCCCGGCAGTCGCCTGATCGTGTGGGTGATGGTGGTGTCCTTGCGAGCGCGGGTGGCGGCCAGTGGGGGTCTACCTGGTGCGACGGGTGGGTGCCGGTGGCGCGGGCGCGACAGCCTGCTGAGTCGCCGATCGGAAGGTCCCGTCGTCGGCGCGGGTCGGCGCCTTGGCCGCCTGGGCTCGGGAGATCAGTGTCACGCCGGCGCGGTGGAGCTGGGGAATCTGGTCGACGCTGCGGGCGACGGGAGCAGGGTTGCACGCGGTTTCGAGCATCCGGGCCACGACAGTGTGGGGGACAGAACCGTGGAACCCGATGAACCACCCCTGGTACGTGGGGTCGAATGCCTGCGGCTGCTGGCCCGCCAGCAGGTGGAAGGCGACGCGGTCCGGGTCCTGGGCGGACTCGTTCCGTCCGACCTTGTAGTGGTACAGCTGGATGGTGTCCAGGCCTTCGCCGGGAGACCCGTAGACGGCGGTGCTGTTGCCGTAGACCTCGTCGAGGTACCAGTCCTGGCGATGGAGCGCTCTCTTGAGCGGTGTGGCGGGTCCGGGACCGTGGATTGCCTTGTCACCGTGGCGGTCGAGATCGTAAGCGAGGTGCCCCATGCTTTCGGCGACGATCTCGGCCGGGGTGCGGCGGCTGATGTCGACCGTCCACATGGAGTCGGAGGCCAGCTCCGTCCGCGCCTTCAGACGCCAGACCTCCTCCTGGTCGTCGGTGGTGTGCTCGATGCTCACGCGTCGGCAGGGGCTCGTGGACATCCCGTCCTCGTGGCCGGGTGTCCAGCCGCGCTCGGCAAGTACGTTCCACACGGTCTCGGGATCGCCTGCGCCGGCGAGGTGGCGCGGTGTGACAGAGGCGGGGTTGGTGATGGTGTACTCCTCGTGCGTAGGCAGGCTGCCGGCCGTCGCGGTTCAGCGGCGCCGGGCAGCGGGCGTGTTGGAGGTCCACACGACGCTCGCCGGCGCGGCCGACGGTGCGCTCGGGGGTGGCGCGGAGACCGAGCGAAGCCGTGCGGCCCGCTGGACGTCCAGGGGGCTGGGGGCGGGCTGGGTGATCGGTGTGATCGTGGCCGTTTGCTTGGTGTAGTAGCCGAGCGCACCCTGGTAGCGCGGGACGGGTGTCGGGTCGAGCATCGCCGTGGACGCGGCTTGGAGGATGCGGGCGGGCGTGCCGCCGCTGAACCGGCCATACCAGCCTGCCGATTTGACCGTTCCGATGGTGAACCGCCCGTCTTGGCCGGCTTGTTCGGCATCGGCGGTGTGCAGCAGGCCCGCTCGCCGGTAGGTGATGCTCGCCAGGCCGTCCGGCGAGTGCAGCGTGAGTCGACTGAGGTCCACGCCTTGGGGGGACCATCCGGCTTCGGCGTAGGGAGCGATCCACTCCAGGGGGCCGGCGGTCCGCTCGTCGAGCCAGGCGTCGCCGTCCGTGCGGTACATGTGGGCGAGTTCGGTCGTGACGGACTTGACGATCTCGATCGGGGTGTCGGTGGAGAAGTTCGCGACCCAGCTGGGCGCTTCGAAGGCGTCCGCGCCGGGGGAGACGGCGATCTTCCACAGGGTGTCCCAGTCCTGTTCGGGGATGAATCCGACCCGGATGCGCCTATCCGTCGTGGAGGCGAAGAAGTTGCCCAGCTCGTCGTGGTGCTGCTCGACGCTCGGCAGGTCGAGGATGGGCTGGAGCGCGGGATTGCCCACGTGCGGGCTTCCCGCCAGGTAGACCGGATGGACGTGGACGTCGCCGTCGACTTCCGTCCAGTGTCGAGGGCTTGGGGTGGTGCTCAGGGCTTCCTCCCTGCTGATCGGGTGGCGGCGACCTGTGCTGCCGTGGCAGCTGCGGCGTCCCACCGCGCCACCGGGATGTCGGCCAGCGTGGTGCGCTCGGTGGCGGCCGTGGGCCGCGGTGACTCCTTGTGGGGCCGGATCTCCACTGCGCCGAGGTGAGCGGTGGGAACTTCCGCGAGCCGCCGTATCTCGGGCTGCGGGTCGGTGAGGTGGTCCAGGGCTGCGGTGATCAGGCGGGTGGGTGTGTCCTTGGAGAAGTGGGCCTGCCACGCCCGGGCCCACAGGGTGACCGCGGCCGGATGGTCCGCGCCCCAGGGCTCGTTGTAGAACCCTCCGCCGTCCCAGCGGATCAGCCCTGCGGTGGCGTCGGGTGACTGGAACGCCATGCTGGACTCCGTGCTGACGTCGAGCCAGTCGGCCTCGCGCATCTGGTTCAGCAGTGTCTCGCAGGTGCCCTTCCGGCCCCAGAGCGCTTCGTCCTTCGCGATGTGGCTGCTGCGGGACACGGCGAAGGACAGGGTTCCGGCGACGGCGAGGGCGATCTCGTGCGGGGTCTCCAGGTCGAAGGCAACGTGCCAGGACCGTTCACCAACCGGGGACTCGTATCCGGCGACCGTCCAGCGGGAGTTGCGGTCGCCGGGCTCGTGGTCGAGCCGGATCCGACCGGTGAGGCAGTCGCTGATGGCGACGCTGGTGTCTCCGCCGTCGCAGGAGTATCGGGACCAGCCTGGGTGCTCGGCGAGGAAAGTCTCGAACGCCGTGTTGGCGCTGTCCAGGTCGCCGGGCCCTGCGAGGTAGCCGGGGCTCACCACGACGCGCTGCTCGGCCTGCGCAGTGCGGCGGCCGGAGTGGTCACCGGCCACGGACGGGCTCCGGGCATCGTCGGGCCACCGGGTGGGTGCGCAGGAGGGCGCGGTGGAGCATCGGGATCTGGGAGGCCCGGCGCGTGTAGCGGCCGGGGTCGGTGACGGCGCGCAGGGCCGCCATGATGACGCTGGCCGGGACGTCACGGCTGAACTTGCCTGTCCACCAGGTTCCTTCGTGGCCGCGGGCTCCGGCGGTGAGGGTGTAGGCGATGTCGGCGGTGCCGCCATGGCCCTCGGCGGCGCGGTGGATCTGCACAGTGGCGGTGTCGTCGGGCGCATCGAGGGTCGCGGCGCAGCACCGGGTGCCGGCACTCCAGCGGGCGCGAGCTGCCTCTGCGTGGAGGGCGTTGAGGGTGTTGGCGTGAGAGGTGCGGCTCCACAGTTGCTGCTCGCGTTCGGGGTGGGTGGGCTGGCCCGTGCCATGGGCGAGACGACGGGCCACGGCCATGACCACCTCGGCCGGTGTAGGCGCGTCGAAGGTGACGTGCCAGGCGAAGTCGCTCAGCGGGCTGCGGCTGGAGCCGATGATCCACCGTGGGTAGGGGCTGTCCGCAGCTCGGTTGAGAATGACGAGCCCGGTCGCGCTCTCGTGGCTGGCGACCAGGTTGTCGTCCACCACGGTCAGCAGCCAGTCGTCTCGCCCCCGGCCGAACGCGAAGAGCGTGTCGAGGTCCTCGCCGGGTCCGGCGAGGTAGCCCGGGAAGACCGCCATCGGCATGTCGTGGGTGTGCGGGTTGGTGTGCGCCATCGGCGTGGTGGCTCCGTTGGGTGGTGGGGTGGCCCCGGAGTGCTCCGGGGCCGCTGAGGTGAGGCTGTGTCCGAGGAGACCGGGGTCACGTTCGGCCTGGGGGTCTCGGCGAGCGCCTGGGCACGGCCGGCTCCGATGCCATGGGGTGCGCGCGCCTGCGGTGGACGTGCGGCGAGCCGGCCGTTCTACCGGACGACCTTGTGGGCGACGGCCGGGCTGGTGTCGAGCGCAGGCCGTCTGCGGGCTGCTCGCGGGTGGGCGCCGTCCCGTAGTCGAGGTCGGAGGCGCCTACTCCGATGCCTGGTCGGCGGCCTCGGCTGTGCGCTTGGCTTCCGCGAGGCGTTCCTCGGCGATGTCGGCGTAGTGGCTGGTCAGCTCGATGCCGAGGAAGGACCGACCTTCGAGCAGGGCAGCGACGCCGGTCGAGCCGGAGCCCGCGGTGAAGTCCAGGATCCTGCCGCCTGGCGGGCAGATCTGGACCAGGTCGCGCATCATCGCGACGGGCTTCTGCGTGATGTGCTGGCGCTTCGATCCGCTGGGCTGGCTGCCTTCCAGCAGGCCCTTGAGGTAGACGGGGTTGCGATCGCCGTCCATGGCACCGCGGCTGCCCCAGACTACGAACTCCGTGTTCTGGGTGAAGCGACCCTTCTGCGGGCGGGCGGCCGGCTTGTACCAGGGCACGATGCCGCGCCAGGTCCAGCCGCCGGCCTGCAGCGCGTCCGTGGTGGTCGGCAACTGCCTCCAGTCGGTGAACACCGCCGCGGTGCCGCCGTCTGCGGTCAGCCGGAAGCTCTCGGCGAGCAGTTGCGAGAGCCAGAAGCCGTACGACCTCTGGTCCTTGTTCTCTCCGGGGAAGTCGGGGAGCTGGTTCTTCGAGCCGGCGGTGGTGTACTTCGCCTTCGCGCTTCGGCCGACTCGTTCCTGGGTCGTGCGCCCGCCGCTGTTGTACGGGGGGTCGCAGATGACGCAGTCGACCGTGCCGCTCGGCAGCTCGCTCAGGCGGGTCAGGGCATCGCCCCGGAGGAGGGTGTAGTCGGTCGTCAAATGTCCTCTTGGGTATGGGGGGGTGTTGCGCGAGATCCGCTGCCGGGGGCGGCTCCGGCTACGGCTGACGCATAGAAATGGGCCCCGGAACACGGGTGGCTGCGGGGCTTCCTTCGAAGGTAAAAGTCGGGATGTCTCCCGTGCAAGGACTTCGGCAATTTTTACGAATGTTCGCGAACTCCTTGCTCGGGAGATATTCGGATCTCTACGTTCGAAGACGTCGCCACGAGCACCACGACCTGGCCAGACGCAATCTACGGGTTCCGTCTCAATCCCGGGCTGGCCGCGACGCCCCCTTCCCCAATGCGCACCGAATCGCCTTTCCGCGATCCGCTTGCGCACCCCAAAGATCGGAGATCCCCCTTGCCGGGACTTCACCATTTCATGCCTTCCGGCGCCCCGCCGGGCCTGAGCCGGAAGGGCACGCATCTGCGGCAGGCAATGTGAAGAAGGCTGTCGCCGGTCTCGGCGCGGCCGCTCTCGCAGCCCCTTTCCTGCTGATCCTGCCGCTGGTCGTCGTCCTCGGGCACGACGCCAAGGCCAAGGCGGACTGTGTGAGCGCGGGCGGCGCGGGTGCCCAGAGCGTGGACCCCGCCGCAGTGGAGTCGGCGGTGAAGCTGATCCTCGGCGGCCAGTCCGGCCCGACCGTCCCGACTGAGGGCCTCGACCTGCCGACCGTGCAGATACCGATGGCCAAGACGATCGTGGCCACCGGTATCGCGCTGCAGGTCCCGCCGCGCGGGCAGGTGATCGCGATCGCCACGGCCATGCAGGAGTCGCGGTTGCGCAACCTGGCCGGCGGGGACCGGGACTCGCTCGGCCTCTTCCAGCAGCGGCCCTCCATGGGCTGGGGCAGCCCGTCACAGCTGCAGGATCCGGTGTACGCGAGCACCGCGTTCTACAAGGAGCTGCTCAAGGTCCCTGGCTGGCAGGACAAGCCGCTCACCGTTGCCGCCCAGGCCGTACAGAAGAGCGGCTTCCCGGATGCCTACGCGCAGTGGGAACCGTTGGCCACCGCCCTGCAGCAGGCCATCACCAAGGCCCTTGGCTCCCCCGCCGCCGGCACCGGCGCCACCGCCGCACCGGCGGCCACGGCACCGGCTTCCTCCCCGTCGACCGCGGCACCGCCGTCGGCCCCTGCGGCCTCGCCGGGGTCGTGCACGCCGCCCAGCGGCGGCACCAACTGGGGCACCATCCCGCCCGGTGCCCTGCCCGCCGGCTACCAGATCCCGGCCGACGCCAGCGCACAGGTGCAGGCCGCGATCCGCTGGGGCCTGGGCCAGTTGAACACCCCCTACCAGTGGGGTGGCACCTGCACCGACAGCCACGGCACCGACCCGATGCAGCACTGCGACTGCAGCAGCCTCACGCAACAGGCCTACAAGGCCGCCGGATTCGCCATCGACCGCACCACGTACGACCAGGTGAAGAACGGCACTGCCGTCGCACTCGACCAACTCCGGCCCGGAGACCTGCTGTTCACCCGTCCCGGCCCCAACGGCCCCGAACACGTGGGGATGTTCATCGGCGCGGGGCTCGTCCTGCATGCGCCGCACACCGGCGACGTCGTACGGATCGCCACCCTCGACAGCTGGCGCACGGACGTGATCGCCGCCCGGCGGATCGCCCCCTGATCACTGCTGACCTGACCGCCGGAGCCTGGGCGTTCCCAGTCTACCCGCGCAGGGCGGGGCGCCACCGGCGTCGCTCGCCGACACCCCAGTCGCCACCGCGATGGCTCAGACCTTCTCCCACATCCCACGTGGGCTCTCCCCCTTCTTCCCTTCCTCCGGCCGGACGGCGCGCGTACGCGCCCCGGCACGCCTTCTACAGGAGAAACGTTTGTCCTTGATCCTCGCAGCCACCACCGCCACGCAGCTGGCCTTCGACCCCGGCGTGGCGCCCGCCGAGGGAGGCCTGCCCGGCCTCGGCGTCCTCAAGCAGGTCGTCTCCTCCATCAACCTGTTCGCCGTCATCGCGACGGTCGGCGCGCTGTGCGTGGCCGGCGTCGTGTGGGCGTGGGGCCACCACACCGGCAGCCACGGCGCCGAGGCGAAGGGCAAGCAGGGCTCGATGGTCGCGGCCGGTGTCGCGCTGCTGCTCGGCGCCGCTAACGGTCTGGTGAGCTTCTTCTCCGCACTGGGGACGCAGGTCAAGTAGTGCGAGAGCGCAAGTACCCGTCCCCGGTGCGGTTTCGCAGCGGCGACCCGATCGCCGTCCGGCGGCTTCTGATCGGCCTGGCCGTCCTCGTGGTCGCCGGCCTGCTCGCCGGGCTCCTCGCCCGTCTGTCGGGCGGCGACGAACACCGCGACCGGCCGCCCACTGCCGCACCCACCCTGCGTCCCGCCTACTCACCCTCCCCCGCCTCCGCCGCTGGGTCCGCCTCCGGCCGACCCGCCGCTGCTGGCACGGGCGCGGCCGTGGCCGCCCCGCCACACACCACCAGCCCCACCGAGTTCGCCGCGGCCTTCGTCGGCGCGCTGTGGACCTACGACTCGCGGGCGACCAGCCAGCAGGACTTCGTGAATGGGCTGCGCAGGTGGCTCACCCACGAGGCCCAGTACGCAGACGGCGCGTCCGTCGAGGGCCAGGTCCCCGACCCCGTGATGTGGTCGCGTCTGTCCGCCAACGGCCAGACCTCCAAGGCCGCCATCAGCGAGGCGCACGTGCCCGACGCCTACTCGCGGGCCATCGCCGCCAACCCGGGCGCGCTCACCGCCGCGTACGTCTACGCCGTCACCGTCACCGGCAAGGTCGAGGTGGCATGGGACGGCGGCGGCCGGGGCGCCGAAGACCGCGCGATCACCCTGGCCGTCCAGTGCCGCCCCATGCAGGACTGCGCGCTGGCCGCCGTCGCCCCCACCGTCTACCCCTAACCACTCCTTCCCCAGGAGTCCACTTGAGGAGCTGATCATCTATCGGGTTCTGTGATGTCCCTGGCGTGAACTTGCTCTGCGACGGCGCCAGCGCGGTCGCCGACTCCGTCACCTCCGGCATCGGCAACTGGATCGCGAAGAGCTGCGGCGAACTCGCCTCCTCCGCCGTCGACATGGCCTCGCGGGCGGTCGACGAGACCACCCGGGTCGACCTGAGCGCGGGATGGTTCCGCGACAACTACGGCCTGGTGCTGTCCATCGGGCTCACCATGATCGTACTGACGTTCATCCTGCAGTTGATGCGGGCCGCCTGGCGGCGGGACGGTCAGGCCCTGGGCCAGGCGGTCACGGCCACCATCAGCTCTGTGCTCTTCGCTGTCACGGCGATCACGTTCACCTCGGTAGCCCTGGCCGTGGTCGACGCCTTGTCCCGCAGTCTGTTCGAGATCGCCAACGTCTCGATCTCCGATGCTGTCCGAAGGATCGTCAAGGTCGGTGAGCTCGGTGTCATCATCCCGCTCGGCTGGCTCGTGCCGGTGTTCGCCGCCATCGGATGCGCCATCGGCGCGGTCCTCTACTGGGCGATGATGGTCATGCGGAAGGTGACGATCCTCGTGCTCGTCGTCCTGGCCCCGCTGGCCGCGGCCGGCGGGCCCTGGGAGCCCACCCGCGACTGGCGTCGCAAGTGGATCGAGGCCACCGCCACCCTGGTTTTCACGAAGCTCGTAGTCACGATCGTCATGCTGGTCGGCGTGTCCGCGATCGGCCAGAGCGATACCAGGGACGGCATCGCGGCGCTCAGCGACATCATCGCCGGTCTCGTGGTGATGGCGCTCGTCCTGTGCGCCCCGTTCATGGTCTTCAAGTTCGTCCACTGGTCGTCAGCCGACGGCGGCCAGAGCCACGACCTGCACCGCTCCACCGCCGCGGGTCTGCAGGCCGCGACCTCGACCGCCAAGAAGGGTGGCCAGCTGGCCATGACCGCCGCAACCGGTGGAGCGGGCGCCGGCGCAGCCGCAAGCGCCGGTGGAGCCGGAGCCAGCGGCGCCGCAGGGGCGGGCGCTGCCAGCCCGCAGGGACCGGCCCAGGTCCCCGGCCAGGCCATGGGCGATGGTGGCGGTGGCGGGTCGCAGGGATCCGAGCCGTCCATCGACCTCGCCAAGGCCACCCCGGCGGCCTTTCGCTACGGGGAGGGTACGCGGTCGGGCCCTGGCGACGGCGGCGTCCCGCTGGTCTCCCGCCCGGCGTCCGACCGCAGCGACGGCGACCAGGGGCAGGCGCTCGTCACGCGCCCCGGCTCGTCCGGGGCCTCCCCCGCAGGGCCGTCCCCGGCATCGGGCGGCGCCTCGGCCGCCGCCTCGCCCGCGGTCCGGATCACCACACCGGGCTCGGCCGCTGCCCCTGCCGGGGCCGCCGCGCCCTTCGACCCAGTGATCGCCCCGCCCGCCGGGCCCGCCGCCACCGGTGCCGACGCCGGTACGCGCTTCACCTTCCCGCAGCGCCCGCCGTCCTGACGGACTGGCTCACCGCGCTTTCCCTCCCGTGTCCCAAGCGGCTGGCCATCTCGTGCCGCCGCCTGCCCTCCCGGCCCGCACTCACGCGGGCCGGGAGGGCCCCCGGGACAGCTCCCCGACTCCAGAGAGCACCACCTGAGCACCCCCGCCACCATCAAGTTCCCCACCCGCTCCCGCCGGGGCATCCTCCTCGGCCTGACCTTCCCTCAGCTCGTCGTCGTCGGCGTCGCCGGCCTGCTCCTGCTCGGCGTCCTGATGACCTCCGGCGTCGTCGCCGCCGTGGCCCTGAGTCCCCTGTGGGCGCTGCTCGCCGCCACGGTCGTGGTACGAATACGCGGCCGGTCCCCGGCCGAGTGGGCGCCTGTCGCCCTGCGCTACTGGCTGCGCCGAGCCCGCGGCCAGCTGCTGTGGCTCGCCCGCCCCTCGACCCGCCCCCGCGTCGAAGGTCTGCTCCACCTGCCCGGAACCGCCGCGTCGCTGCGCGCGGTCACCTCTCCGGACGGCCGACTCGGCGCGGTCCACGACCAGCAGCGGGCTACCCTCACCGCCGTCACCCGCGTCAGCAGCCGCGCGTTCGCGCTGCTCGACCCCGGCACGCAGTCCGACAACGTGGCCGGCTGGGGCCGGGCCCTGGCGGCGCTGTCCCGCTCCGGGCAGATCGCCCGCATCCAGGTCGTCGAGCGCACCGTCCCCGACTCCGGGGACGCCCTGCAGCGCTACTGGCTGGAGCACGGCCGCCCCAACACTCCGGTCGCCGGCCCCATCTACGAGGATCTGCTCTCCGCAGCAGGCCCAGCCGCAGCCCCCCACGAGGCGTATGTCGCCGTTTCGATGGATCTGCGCGCCGCCCGGCGCCTCATCAACCAGGCCGGCGGCGGACTGGCCGGCTCGTTCTCCGTTCTCCAGCAGCTCACATCCTCCCTCGACCAGTCCCTGCGCGGCGCCGGGCTCGCCCCGGGCGGCTGGCTGACCGCGGGCGAGATCGCTGCCACCGTCCGGACCGCCTACGACCCGAAGGTTCTGGGCGCGCTGGAGCGGTGGTCCGACTCCGGCCGACCCGAGGCCGACGTGGCCGCCGCCGGACCCGTCGTCCTCGTCGAGGAACCTGAGAAGATCCGCACCGACTCCGCCCACCACGCGGTCTACTGGATCGAGCAGTGGCCCCGGACGGAGACTTCGGCCGGTTTCCTCCACCAGCTCCTGTACAGCAGCGGCGTGCGGCGCACCCTTTCGCTCCTCTACACCCCCCAGGGCCTGGACGCCGCCCTCAAGGACGTCCAGCGCAAGAAGGCGACCATCATCGCCGACGCCGCCGAGCGCGTGCGTCGCGGCCAGGTCGACAGCGAGGCCGACACGGTCGAGTACGCCGACGTCAAGGAACGCGAGCTGCAACTCATCG
This sequence comes from Kitasatospora sp. NPDC001095, assembly GCF_053598615.1. Lineage (NCBI taxonomy): Bacteria > Bacillati > Actinomycetota > Actinomycetes > Kitasatosporales > Streptomycetaceae > Kitasatospora > Kitasatospora sp. NPDC001095. The sequence continues at coordinate 31,494 of NZ_JBSFKQ010000007.1, forward strand.
CCGGCCATGCGGACGTCGCCATGACCGGCCTGATCGTCGTCTCCGCCGACGACGCCGAGGCGCTCAACTCCGCCTGCGCCCAGGTCGAGACCGCCGCCGTCGCCGCCCTGATCGACCTGCGCCGCCTCACCATGCAGCAGGCCGAAGCCTTCAGCGCCGCCGCCCTGCCGCTGGCCCGCCTCTGACCGCCGAAGGGCACCGTCTCCATGGACCACGACGAGCCGAACCTCATCAGGTTCGCCACCGCCGCCATCGCATCCCAGCGCGACATCGAGCTGACCAGTCGCCAACCCCTCTCCCGCGAGGAACTCGACGCGCTCCACGAGCTCAGCATCGCTCTGCACACCCTCCTCGACCGGGCGACCGCGCGCACCCGCGCCCACGCCGCCGCCGAGGGCGACCAGCTCCACAACTCCCGGATCCGGCTCTGGCAGGCGTGCGAGCACCTGCACGCCGCCTACCACGCGGCGCCCCGCGCGGACGGCCGCCTGCCGACCAGGGAGGCCTGCGCGACGCGCCTGCCCGAAGGCGCTCCCGACCTCACCGTCTGCCAGCGCCACCTCAAAACCAGCGCCCACGTGAGGCAGTTCACGACCCCCACCGACCTGCACGCCCCCGTCGCCGGCCTGATCCGCCGCTGACCGGCGGACGAGAAGAGACGCTCCTCCTTGCGCATACGCACCAGCGCCAGCGCGCTGTTCACCCCCACCGGCGGCGATCGCGACGACCGCCGCCGCGCCCGCCGCGACCTGGCCGCCGCCCGCCGCGAAGCCCGCCTCGCCGACCAGCCGCGGCGGCGCACCCTCACCACCGGCGTCGACGAACTCGACGCGCGCCCGCTCTACCCGGCCGCCGGGCGTCCGGGCCCCGCCTCCGCCCGCGGCGGCAAGTTCAAGCTCCCCCCGCACCGGATGACCACCGCCGTCGCCGCCGGCGCCTACCCGTTCCTGGCCGAGGGTGGCCTCGGCGCAGGGGGCATCTACATCGGCCGGGACGTCCACGCCGAAGGGTCCTTCTGCTTCGACCCGTTCAGCCTGTACGGGAAAGTTGAAGGTTTTACTAACCCTAACGTGTTGCTCGCCGGCGTGATCGGCATGGGCAAGTCGGCGCTGGCCAAAAGCCTTGCCCTGCGCAGCATCGCGCACGGCTACAAGGTCTACATCCCCTGCGATCCCAAGGGGGAGTGGAGTGGGGTGGCCGAGGCGCTCGGGGGGCGGACCATCGCCCTCGGGCCCGGGATGAGCGGCAGGTTGAACCCGCTGGACGCTCCCGCCGCCCCGGCCGGCGTGAACCTCGCCGACTGGACCACCGAGGTCCGCAAGCGGAGGCTCCTGCTGCTCGGCGCGCTCGCCCGCACCGTGCTCGGCCGCGACCTGGTCCCGATGGAGCACACCGCGCTCGACGTCGCGCTCGACGAGGTCGTCTCCGACGCCGAGCGCACCGGCCGGGTTCCGCTGCTTGGCGACATCGCCGCCATGCTCGGCAACGCGCGGCGCCTCGACGACGCCCTCGGCGATCCCGCCCGCCGCCTCGGCGCCGCCGCCGAGAACCTCGCCCATGCGCTGCGGCGCCTCGTCCAGGGCGACCTCGCCGGGATGTTCGACGCGCCGAGCACCGTGGAGTTCGACGCCCGGTCACCGATGCTGAGCATCGACCTCTCCCAGCTCGGATCCGCAGGTGATGACACCGCGCTCATCCTGGCGATGACCTGTGCCTCCGCCTGGATGGAGGCGGCCCTGTCCGACCCCGGCGGCGGACGGCGCTGGGTGGTGTACGACGAGGCCTGGCGGCTCATGCGCCACCTGCCGCTGCTCGAACGAATGCAGCAGCAGTGGAAGCTCAGCCGCGGCCTCGGCATTGCCAACCTTTTGGTGATCCACCGCCTCTCCGACCTCCTGTCGGCCGGCGATGCCGGATCCCGCGGCCGGGCCCTGGCCGAAGGCCTGCTCACCGACTGCGCGACTCGGATCATCTACCGGCAGGAGCCGGACCAGCTCGCCGCGACCGCAAGCTTGCTGGGGCTGACCGGAGTTGAGACTCAGGCCATCGCGGCGCTCACCCGGGGACGCGGCCTCTACAAGATCGCCGGCCGGAGCTTCGTGGTGCAGCATCTCCTCCACCCCGCCGAGCGGAGCCTCTACGACACCGACAGCCGCATGAAGGCCAATGCCCCGCGAGACCAACTCTCCGCCGCGTAGCGGTCGCTGGCGCCACTGCCGACATCCGCCCACCAACTCTAGGACATCATCATCGAGTTCCACCCCACTGCCGCCTCGTTCCCCATGCTCGACGACGACGAGCTGCTCGCACTAGCCGAGGACATCAAGGCGAACGGCCAGTACCACCCGATCATGCTCGACGACTCCGGCCGCGTCCTCGACGGCCGCAACCGCATCAAGGCCTGCGAGATCGCCGGCGTGGCGCCGGAGTTCGCCACCTACAGCGGGGACGACCCCGCGATGTTCGCCCTCTCGGTCAATATCCGGCGCCGCAACCTGACCAAGGGGCAGATGGCGATGATCGCCGCGAAGGCCTGTTCACTGAGTGAACAGAGCGACCGTTCACGCAGTGAACGGCCTGCCCGTTCACTGAGTGAACAGGCAGGGGTCTCCCTTGGGCGCATCGGCCAGGCGAACACCGTTCTCCGGCACGCACCCGACCTCGTGGAGCTGGTGATCAACGGCGCGCTCGGGCTCACCGAGGCCTACAACACCGCGCGCGAGGCCAAGGCGCAGGCGGACTCCGTGGAGAACCAGCTTGCCCGGCTTCGCGCGGAGGACCCGGAGCTGGCCGACAAGGTCGTCGAGGGCGAGCTGAGCCTGCCGGCGGCGTGGACGGAGCGCAAGGAACGGGCCGAGGAGGAGGTCCGCCGGCGCCGGGTTGCCACCCAGTTCCTGTGTGAGGTGGTGCCGCCGCTCGCGCAGGCCCGCGGAACCGACACGGTGAAGCTCTACGACGAGCAGTTCATGCTGGTCGGCCGGGCGGTCACCGGCGAGGTGATCGAGCAGGCGATGGCGGCGCTCGCCGAGATGGCCGCGGCCTGGCGGGAGCGTGAGGCGGCATGAGCGTGACCGCCGAAGTGCGGCTGTGGGAGATCGTGGAGGAAGCCGCCCAAGCTGTGACCAACGACACCGGGCGCTTCCGCAAGGGCGATCTCGAATCCGAGGTTCGCCAGCGGCTCTCCGACGCCGACCTCGAAGCGCACGTCCAGGCCGCTGCCCTCGACAAGCTCGCGCACGGCCTGGTGCGCGGCTGGGGTGAGCGTCGCAGCCCCAACCCCCGCCGCCGGTCAGGCATGTTCCACCCCCACGGGATCCTCAAGTTGGGCTCCGGGATCTGGGTGTGGATGGAACTCGCCACGCCGACTGACCTCCTGGAGTGGGGCCGCCTGTCCACACGCAACCTGGCCCGGGTGGCACGTGCCGAGGCCGACCGGCAGGACTACGTCGCCGAGCGCCTCGACGCCTTCCGGATCCACGACGGCCTTCTGCTCGGCCAGCTGGAGCGGATCGTCTTCGGCTACGTCCACGACCCGAGCGACAACCCGGACCTGAGCGACGACGAGGAGTAGCCGCGCTTCCCGGCGTCCTCGCTCAACCACTCAACGAACGGAGGAACGTGCCCTCGCCCACCATCACCTTCGCTGTCGACCCCGCTCTCGACGCGGTCGCCGCTCTGTCCGTAGACCGCTCCAGTCGGCAGCGGCTGGAGCAGGCCGGCTTCGTCCGCGACGACGCGACCGGTCTGCACCGGGTCTCGCGCACCACTGCCGAGTCTCTGGCCCCGCGGCTCGTCACCGAAGCTACCCGCTTGCTCAATGCGGCCGGCTACGACGTCCTGCGCCTGTACTCCGAGACGGAGCAGCAGCAGTCCGTCACGCAGCCGGCACCGGAGGAGCCCACGATGACCCGCGCGCCCGGGACGATCTGGGCCCATCACCTGGCCTCGGACCTGATCTCAGGCCGACTCGTGGTCCACGCCCGGCTCAGCAAGGCTGACGGCCCGACCCAGCTGCTGACCAGCTTTCCGGCGGACGGCGCTGCGGCGGTCCTCTCCACTGACGGCACCGGCTTCTTCGGCGCCACGGAGTACCCCGACCTGGACGCGGCAGTGGTCGGCTGGGGCTATCCGCTGACCTCCCCGTTCCCTCAGCCGGAGCCGCGCAGGGCCGTTGCCTCCGCCTCGCGTTCCACCCGGTACGTCGAGAACGCCAACGAGGTTGTCCTGCCGGATCCGGCCTTGTCGTCGCGGATGCCAGCGCCGCGGGCCGCCGCCGGGATCCATCCGTAAGTCCCCCGGCCGGCCCGGTGCAACGGCCCGCTGCCGCCCACGACCGCAGCCGCTGACCCTGCCCCCAGCAGCCACGTCCAGCCCCACTTCCCTGCTCGCCTTCCTCTCTGCTCGCCCCCAGGAGTGCTTCCTGTCCACCCGCTCTGTCATCGCCCGGCCTACCGACGTCGGCTTCACGGGCATCTACTGCCACCATGACGGCTATCCCAGCCACATGCTGCCCCTCCTGCTGAGCGCTCGGCAGCACCGCTTCCGAGGCGATGTCGAGGCACTGTCCCACCACCTGATCGACACCCCGGCCATCGGCTGGGAGGAGATCGGCGTCGATCTGCTGAACGGAGCCCCTGAGGGGCTGCGGGCCCGGCTGATCGGCAGGGACTCCGTCGCCAGCAGCGAGGTCAGCGCCGGCGGCATCCTCACCTCGGACGGATCGCCGCCCTCGAAGGACATCGTCACCGAGCAGACCACCGAGGGCCTGAACTGGGCGTACGTCCTGCACGCGGAGGGCGTCGAGGTGATTGGCCTGTACGAGTACGAGCGCGGACCGGTGGTGCCCTGGGACACCGAGCCGACCTCCGTCTTCAGTGACTACGCCGGCCTCTGGTCGCCGACCGGTCCGCTGCCCGTGACCGCGCCGCCGTCGTCGGCTGCCGCGGCGGCACGGGCTTCCTCGGGCAAGATCCGCTCCGCCGCGCCCGCTCAAGCAACCGATCCGGACGGTGCGCTCAGCCCGGCTCCCCTGGCCAAGCCTGCTGCCGGCCGGGCGCGCTGACGGCTCGGGACTCTGCCCGCCCCGTCGTCCCTGCGGTGCCCCCACCCGACTCAATCCCTTGGGGCCATCCGCCCTCTACCACCCTTCCCCTTTCCCGGAGTTGCTCCTTGCCTGCTTGTCTGACCCGTCTGGACGACCGAGTGGAGGCGGCTGTCGGCACCAGCATCGCCGCTCTGCACGCCGAGGAGGCACGCCTGAGCGCTGGTGCCGCCCGCGTGCTGGACGCCCACCGTGTGCTGGTGAAGGCCGAGACCCGCGTCGCGTTCGAACGAGTGCGGCTCGTGATCTGCGCCGACCGGCAGCGCCGGGTCGACGACCAGCTGCTCGCCGATCTGTCCGATCAGCTGGAGATCCTGGAAGACGCCGCAGCCACCCGCGACCAGGCCGAGGCCGACCTGCTGGCCCGCGTCAAGGAGATGAAGCAGCCGCTGCCCAGCACGCGCTCGGTCCCGAGCTTGGCCCTCTCCGTCCGCCACCGGTGAGCGCCACCCGACGGCCCGAACGCGCGACCTTCGGCTGGAACTTCGACTGGGGCGAGTTCGTCATCGCCCCGCACCAGCTTGCCCCCGACATCGCGGAGATCCTCGCCGAGGCCGGCTTCGTGAACCGGGCCGCGCCGCTCGGGGCCTGGCGCATGTCCCCGGCAACCACGATGTTCGAGCAGGCCGATGCTGCCGCTCTCGCGGTCCGCCAGCTGGCCGAAGCCGGCTGCCGGGTGGGTAACTGGCATGCACCACAACAGCGTTCCTCGGACGTTGTCCGGCACTACGACTGGCTGACCTCCGAGGCCCCGTTCCACAACGCGGGGGCGACGTCGGCGGCGGCCCGGGTGGAGGCCTGCCGCCGACTCAGCCGCGTCCAGTCGCCCGATTCGCGGTCGATCACCGAGCAGATCGCGTCCGGCGAGCTGCTGGTGGAGGCGCGGCGCACGTTCGACGACGCCGAGTGGATGATCGCCTCCGAGCGCGACAGCCCGGACCGCTACGTGGAACTACTCCATCGGCTGCCCCAGAGCGCGATGTTCGTCACGGGCGACGTGCCCGAGGCGTTCGCCGGGCACACCCGCCGCTCCTTCCGACAGCTCATCCTGCGCGAGACCCGTCCACCGGTCTCCGACCGGGCCAGCGCCGCTAGCGCGACCTCCCGGCCCTTTCCCCCCGCTCAGCCCTCAGTACCCAACGCAGCTCGGCTCGCGTCGTCCGCTCAGGGACGACGGCGCTGACCGCCCGGCCGTTAGCCCCCACTTCGACAGCGAGGATCATGTCCGACATCTCCTTCGGGCCGGGTCCGGACGGTGCCATCACCGCCCGACTCGGCCCCGACGCACCCGACAGCGCGCACCGGCTCCTCCAGCAGAACGGCGCGACCCCCGGCCCCCGCGACGGCGAGTACGTCTTCGACGGTCCGGACGCCGTCGCCCGCGCGGCCCAGGTCGCCTGGCTCAACCGGGCGGACTCGCTCGGTGCTTCCGCCCCGTCGACCTCGCGGACGATGCCGCTGGCCGGGGTTGACGTGGTCTTCGCCCGCCACCCGGGTGACGGGATCGTCGCGGCGACCGCGACGGACTCCACCGAGGGCCTGGTGCCCGAGGTGCTGCGGACCTTCGGCTGGCGCTACGACGGCGGCGCTCCCGACCGCGACATCTACCTGCCGCCCGAGGACGCGAGCGAACGGCAGGCCCTGGCCGCGGCGGCCCGGGCGAGCCTGGTCCTACAGGGCCTGGGCCTGCAGGTCGCCACGGTCGGGCTGGCCGCACCGCCGGCCAGTGCCGACCGGCTCGCCGAGGCGGCCGAAGACCTGGCCATCGAAACGGTCAGCCTGCGCAGCCTCACCGACAGCAGGGACGTGGCCGATGTACTAGACGTCGCCCTCGATCCGCGGGTCGGGGCGCTGCCGAACCTGCTGGAGCTGCTCGATTCCACCCAGGCGTTCGTCTCCCAGCTCCCACCGGTCCAAGGCGAGGTCCTCGGCGCCCAGGTGAGCATCGCCCGGCACCAGACAGCCGCCCTGGCCGAGAACCTGACCACCGTCCAGGCCGCACTGGCGGACGTCGGCAGCGTCGTCGAGGCACCGATCACAACCGCGCGCAGTGCGCGCGCGACTGCGGCAAGCGCTGTCACCGCTCGCGGGCTCCCGGCTGGCCCGATCATCCAGGCCGCGCCCGCCGCCCGGGTGCTGGCCACCGCCCCCTCCACCGCCGCCACGCTCTAGGAGAACCCCGCATCAGCGACAGCCCCGCCATCCACATCGTCCGCCATCCCCAGCACGGCGTCACCGCCGCCGGCCTGGAACACGCCACCTACCGGCAGCGCCGGCTGCTGGCCGACTACGGGTTCACGCCGATCCCCGGCACCGCCGATCTGGCGTTCACCGGCCAGACCGACAACCTCTTCCTCCACGCCCGTCAGACCGTGGCAGCCCTGCGCGCCACCGGTGCCGAGGTGCGCCCGGACCCCGCGTTCGAATACGCCGAACATCCCGGCCACCCCTCTCCCTCCTCTGTCGCCGCCGGACAGGGCGCGAAGATCATCACCCCTGGTCGCGTCTCCCCGCAGCCGCCGGAGGTCGCCACGGACCGGCAGCCGGACGTGGCCGTCGGGCACCACCCCGACCACGGGATCACCGCCACCAACCACTCGGGAAGCCCGGACGCAGCGAAACTCCTGGCGAAGGCCGGCTTCTACCGGGTCCCGGACCATCCGACCCTGTACTCCCTGACCAGGCCGGAGGCGGGCGGAGTCGACCGGGCCACGGACACCGTCGCCCGCCTGCGCGCGGCCGGGCTGACCGTCGTCTCGGACGCCGCGTTCGACCCCGACCACGCTCCCGGCAACCCCGGCGAGTCGTTCCGCACCCACCTCGTCAAGATCTCCGACGCCACCACGTCACAGGACCCCGCGCAGGACCCCTTCGCCACCCGGATCTTCCCAGCGCCGAAGCAGGAAACGGGCACCGCCGAACCGGTGGCAGGCCTCGACCCGTTCGCAACGCGCGTCTTCCCGGCCCCCGAACGACATCAGGCGGACAGCCGGATGGGCGCGCTGCTGAGCAACCGGCAGGACACGCTCGTCGCGATCCAGGAGATCCTCACCGGGCTCTCACAGCAGCTGCGCGACGACCCACAGGCCCTGGACCCCGCGCAGGTGTCCGCCGTTCTGAACGATGCGCAGACCACCCTCGGTGGCGTCCGCCGCGACCTCGCGACGATCTCAGCCCCGGCCCTGGCCCGAACCGCCCGTCCCACGCAGGCCACCCGACCGACCGTCGCCCCCGAGCTCGGCACCCGCGCACAGGCAGCCACCGCCACCAGCCTGCGACTGGGCCGCGTCACCGCCGCCCAGCCCGTCGAAGCCGCCGCGCAGCCGGTCGATCCGCGCCGGGCCTACAGCATCCACGCCCGCTGACCAATGCCCCTTCTGCTCAACGACGTCAAGGAGTCCACCGTGTCCACGACCCCCGAGAGCAACGACATCGTCGACATCACGATCTCCCGCCACGCCCAGACGGGAACGATCTCGGCCACGCCCAGCGGCATGACCTTCAGGGTCGCGGACGCGCTCCTGCCGCAACTCGGATTCGAGCCCGACCCGACCGCGCTCGGCTCGTTCCGACTCGCCGCCCCGCGGCGCAACAGCCGGGAACGGGCCGTCGCCGCGGTCCGGGCCCTGCGCACCATGGGCCACCGAGTGCCCGCCGACCCCGAGTTCGACACCTGTGCCGCCACCCACCGCAGCAGCGACGGCGAGCCCGACGTCGCGATCGGCCGACACCCGAAGCTGGGCGTCGTCGCCGCAGTCACCTCCGGCCTGCCGATCGACCCGGCCCCGTTGCTCACCCGAGCCGGCTGGAAGCACGTGCCGGCCCTCGACGTCTACCGGGCTCCGGTCACGGACCGCCCCGAGGACGACAACCTCGCTGCCGTCGCCCGGGCGACCGCCCACCTCCAGCACGGTCGGTACACCGTCGCCGTCCAGCCGGAGATCGTCGCCGCCGTCCTGGCCCGCCGCTCCGTGACGACCGCGCACCCGCAGCACCGATGATCCATCCAACTGCCAAGGAGAACAGACAACATGGCTGTCAAGACCAAGTGGGTGGTCACCCACTCCTGCGGACACGAGCACGAGCACGACCTCGGCGCGAGGCCGGCTGACCGGCGGGCCGGGTACGCCCGCTGGCTCGCCGGACGCGACTGCACAGACTGCTGGCGCGCCCAGCGCGAAGGCGACCACGACGAGGAACGCACCGCCTGGGTCGCCGCCCGCCGCGCAGAGGAGGAGCAGGCCGCCGTCGACTGGGCCGAGCGGTACGCGATGCCGCCGCTGTCCGGCCCGGCGACGATCCTCGCCTGGGGCGCGCGTTGCCGCCATCAGCTCGTGACCGGCGCCTACCAGAGCCTCGTCACCGAGGGCGATCTCACCGAGGAACGGTGGCAGGAGGTCGAGGCTCTGGCCCGCACGATCGACCGCTCCGGCTGGTGGGTGGACCAGCGTGAGGCCAGCCCCGGTGACCTGCCGGAGCTGCTCGACGCCGCCACCGACGCCGACCGCGTCGTCGAGAACCCGTTCTAGCGAGGGGCGGACATCACTTGAGCCTGATCACCGCGCTCTCGCGCAACCAGCCCGACGACGGCGAAAGCTCCCGCGTCGCCGCCTGGGCGGTGCGGCGGCTGGGCGACTCCCTCGCCGACAGCACCCTGCCCTCGGACCTCGCCCGCTCGATCGAGCTGCTGGAACCTGTGCTGCACGAGGTTGAGGAGACGCTGCGGCGTGCGGCCGAGGCCGCCGGCGGGGCCAGTACCGCACGCTCCGCTCACGCCGCCGCCGAGCAGTTCGGGCAGGCCAGCGCCACCACCGTCCTCCTGCGACTGCACCTGGAGCAGATCGCCGCCCGGCTGCGGGGCTTCGACCTCGACTTCCCCATCGATGCCACCGACCTCTCGCCCCGGGCCAACGCCGCCCAGCGCACTGCGCCCCAGGTCGTGCACGCCCCGCGGTCCGTGCAACTCCCAGCCCCGGTGCCCGCCGCGTCGATCACCAGCGTGCTCGGCCACACGACACGGCGGTGACCGGCCCGATCCGCATCTCGCCGGGCAGTTTCGGCGCCGCTTCCGCCAGCGGCGCCGACTCCGCGGCCGGCGTGATGCTGACGAAGCTCGGTTTCGCGCCACCGCGCAACACCGACCAGCCCATGTCCCTGCACATGCTCGACGGCCCGCTCGTCTTCCGCGCCGTGGTCGAAGAGGCCGCCCGTCGGCTGGAGGGCGCCGGGTACGAGGTCGAGGTCGATCCGCGCCTTCGGCTCTCCGCGATCGGCGAGGAGGCCTTGGAGGTTCTCGCCGACCTGCGTGGCAAGCTCGACGAACTCGCCGACGTGGTCAGCCGAATAGACGACCTACGTGAACTCGCCGATGTGGCAGCCCAGATGGTCACCGGAGCGCACAACGTGGCCGACGGCACCCGCGAGCTTCTCAGAACCGCCGCCGGATCCGCGCGCGACACCCACGGCCCCCCGCACGAGCGGGAGGAGATCGCCGGCTGGTTCGACGCGGGCGCCGAGGCCGTCGCCACGCTCCAACGGAACGCCTCCAACGTGCCCTACCCGCAGCAGTCCGACACCTCTCCGGCTGCCCGGGCGCCGGCCGCCCGCACAGCCACGACCGCCCCGGTCAGCACCACCTCCGCCCTCCCTCACGGCCCCTACCCCCGGAGAACCCGAGCTTGACCCACCCCACCCACCTGTCCCTCGCACAGCGGCTGCGGAACCTCGCCGACCAGCTCGACACCGACAACGGCCAGCCGAGCCAGAACCTGCTCCAGGCCCTCCTCACCCCACAGGGCCTGCTCAACCTCACCCACGAGGCAGCCACCAGCGCCCGGATCGACCTCGATGCCTGGAACCAGGCCCTCAGCCCCGACCCGGACAGCACGCACCTGCAGGAACTCAGCCGCCAGGCCGCCACGATCGAGGAGAGCGTGCTCGGCACCATGGAGAAGGCCGAACTCCACCTGCCCGCAGCGACCCGGCTGATGGCCGACCACGCCGACCCCGCCGAGGCCGCTGCAGTAGCCCTGGCCGCCGAACAGGCCCTGTGGGACGGTTCTGAAATCCGCGGCAACGAACGCGTGTACTACTGGCATGCCGAAGGCTCGGACGATATCCCCCTGCCGGGCCTCGCGCCGACCCGGCGCGGCTATGCCGACCCGTACGGCACCGCGCTTTTCACCCGCCAGGCCGCCGAGCAGGTCGTCGCCGACATGCTCGCCACTGACGCCGGCTTCGAAGCCGCGTTCCAGCCGGACGGATCGCTGATCTACACCTGGCCCAAGGAGTACGACGGCGACGACGGACGGATGCACGTCGTCCCGGACGACCGAGGGTTGTACGCGATCGGCGGCCAGTGGCCGTGGATGTACTACCGTCCCGGTGACCCCGAACTCGCACCCCGGGCCAACGCCGCCCGGATCGTCTCCAGCACGCCTTCCCCGGAAGCCTCGTCCGAGGCCACCACCCGGCACAGCGCACCGGCCGCAACCCCTGGCAGGTCGCGGTGAACCCGCTGCCGCAGGAGCAGGCGACCTCGGGCGCTCCCACTGCGCTTCTCACCGCCGGACTGCGTGATGTCGCCGCACGGATCCGCTCATCCGGCGACCCGTCCGAAGTGGCGGGAATGCTCACGGAGATCACCCGAGATGGTGGCACCCTTGAGGCGCTGTCCGACGTGGTGGCCACCGCGAGCCGGTGGGCCAAGGGCCGGCCCGGCGGCGGATACCTCTGGCAGCCGCTCGGCCGAGCCGCGGACGAGATCTGGGAGGCCGGCGCCGACATCATCGACCTGCCCGCACAGATCCGCGAACTGGCCACCAGCCCGGCCCGCATCCGCTCTGCCGCCGCGCGCACCGGCGGCGCCACCGCGCCCGGGCCCGAGCGGCAGCAGCCACCACCGGTCTCCGCCACGGCCCCGCAGGCTCGCTCACGCGGGCGGTGAAGAAACGTTTCCCCTCTGATCCCTTCCATCACCAGGTACGCGAGCACCCGCGACCTGCTCGTTGCCGCGCAGCACCACGCCCTGCGCCCGCCAGGCGGGCCGCCGGTCAGCGTCATCGGCGGCTGGCGTGAAGTCGGCGAACTCCCCTTGCCCGGCAGCATCGAACTCGCCGCCCTTGCAGATGAGTTGAACGGGCTTCTCCGCGCGCACCGTCCGGACCAGGACGAGCGCCTGGGCCGCAGCCGCGATGTGTGGCACTGCACCATCCGCGACCACCCCGACGCGCCGCGCCTGACCGACGCCCAGTGGGCAGCCACCGCCCGGCGGGTCCTGGCCTCCACCAGAATCGTGTCCGCCGACGACCCGTCGGCCAGCTGCCGCTGGATCGCGCTGCGGACCGGAAGCCACGAAGTCCGGATCATTGCCCCGCTGATGCGTGCCGACGGCACCACCCCGCCACTGCACCGCGATCACTCCTTGGCGCGCGCGGCCTGCCAGCTCGTGGACCTCGACCTCGCAGGCCGCCACCGCGCCGTGGCCGCGCGCACCGGGCACCGGCCCGTCAGCTCCGCGGCCCCTCCAGCCGCCGCCCGGCCGTGGGCGCCGGAGCACCGCCCGGCAACCTCCCACCGCTGACCAGCGGCCATCTCGGCCCTGGCCGCGAGCGCGTGACCGCACCGCGCCGCCGCCAACCCGTTCCCAGGCCCGCACTGCGGCCTTCCCCGCGCCCGCGCGCTCCGCCCCGCGCCCGGGCTTCCCGCAAGGACCTTCTTCTGCCCTCCCCCTCCTCCCCTTCCCCAAAGGCACCGTCCTCCAGCCCCGGCACCGATGCCCTCCTCTACACCCTGATCGGCGCCGGCCTCGCCCTCGCCGCCTACGGCTCGCTCGCCTGGGTCGGCGGCAACCTCACCAACTCCGCCTTCGGCAGCGGACCCTGGCAGCCGTACCAGCCGGTCACCGCCGCCCTGCACCCTGATCGCCTGTGGCCGGCACTCGACCCGCTCCAGGTCCTGATCGGCGCCCGGATCGCCCCCGGCCTGCTCTTCGCCGCCCTGGCCGCCGTCGGCGCGGCCCAGGTACTCAAGCACCACCGCTCCAAGAAGGCCGCCGGGCTGGCCACCAGCCGCGACCTCGCCGTCCTGCTGCCCAAGGAGGTCTCGGCCAAGGCCAAGAGCCTTCGCCCAAGCCTCGCCGACGCCAAGCCGGGGTCGATCAAGCCCGACGACACCGGCGTCCTCCTCGGCAACCTCGGCGACGGCGGACCCGAGGTCCGCACGTCCTGGGAAGACGTCGCGGTCGCGATCATGGCCCCCCGAAGCGGCAAGACCACCTCGCTCGCGGTCCCGTCGATCCTGCGTGCCCCCGGCCCCGTCCTGCTCACCTCCAACAAGGCGGCCGGCGACGCATTCACGGTGACGCTCGACGCCAGATCCGAGGCCGGGCGGGTGTGGACGATGGACCCGCAGCAGATCGCCCACACCGAGCAGGCCATGTGGTGGGATCCGCTGGCCGACGCCAAGGACCTCCCCGGCGCGAGGCGTTTGGCCCAGCACTTCGTCACCGCGTCCGTCGACGAAGGCGAGCAGGGCGACTTCTGGTCCACGGCCGCCGCCAACACACTCACGGCGCTGTTCCTCTCCGCAGGCGCGGACGGTCGCCCGATCACCGACGTGCTCGGCTGGCTCGCCCAGCCCGCCGACCGCACCCCGATCGACATCCTCAAGGAACACCAACTCACTGCCATCGCAGCGCAGTTGCAGGGCACCGTGTCAGGCGCTGTCGAAACGCGGGACGGCATTTTTGAAACCGCGCGACAGTACGCGGCCTGCCTTCTGGACCCGAAGATCGCTGCCTGGGTCACCCCGAACGACACGCTCCCGGAGTTCAAGCCCTCAGACTTCGTCACCCGCAAGGACACCCTGTACCTGCTGTCGAAGGACGGCGGCGGCTCGGCGTCCGCGCTGATCGCCGCCGCTGCGGACAGCGTGATGCGCACCGCGGTCATCCAGGCGGAGCGCGACGGCGGACGCCTCGACCCGCCGCTGCTGTGCGTCCTCGACGAGGCCGCCAACGTGTGCAAGATCGGCGATCTCCCGGACCTCTACTCGCACTTGGGCTCCCGCGGCGTAATTCCGATCACGATCCTCCAGTCCTACCGACAGGGCCAACGGGTCTGGGGCGAGGTCGGCATGGACGCCATGTGGTCCGCCGCCACGGTCAAGTTGGTCGGCAGCGGCATCGACGACGCCGACTTCGCCGACAAGTTGAGCCGGCTCGTCGGCGACCACGACGTCGAGACCGTCTCGCACTCCACGTCCGACTCCGGACGCTCCACCTCGATCTCGATGCGACAGGAGCGGATCCTGCCCGCCGACCAGATCCGCGCCCTCAAGAAGGGCTCGGCGCTGCTCTTCGCGACCGGGATCAAGCCAGCGCTGCTCCAACTCCGTCCCTGGTACAAGGAGCCCGGCGCCGACGTAATCGGCAAGGCGTCCTCCCGGCAGACCGCGGCGATTACCGAGCGGGCCCGCGCCAAGGCGGAGGCCGCCGCGTGAGCGCCGCCACCACGAACGCCCCGACCGTGCGCACGCTCTCTCTAGGCGCCGGGGTCCAGTCGACCTGCCTGCTGCTACTGTCCGCCCTCGGCGAGCTGCCCCGCCTCGACTACGCCATTTTCGCGAACACCGGCTGGGAGCCGAAAAAGGTCTACGAACACCTCGACCGCGTCGAACAGGAAATAGCGAAACCCGCCGGAATACCCATCCTCCGAGTATCCTCGGGAAATATCAGGTCCGACGCCCTTGACCCTTCCCACCGCTTCGCCAGCATGCCGCTCTACATCCTGAACCGGGACGGCTCACCTGGCATGACGCGCCGCCAGTGCACCGGCGAATATAAAATCAAGCCCATTAAGCGACAGGTTCGGGAAATCCTCGGCTATCCCTATCCTGCGCGGATACCGGCCGACGTCTTCGCCGAGCAGTGGATCGGCATCAGCACCGACGAGTTTCACCGCGCGAAGGACGCCGACGTCAAATACACGCGCAATCGGTTCCCCTTGATCGAGCTGGGCCTCTCTCGCGGTGACTGCCTGGGCCTGCTCGCCGAGCACGGCCTGGAGAGCACCCCCAAGTCGTCGTGCCTGGGGTGCCCGTACCACGGCAACGCGCAGTGGCGGGCGATCCGCGACGGCGATCCGGCGGAGTGGGAGGACGTGGTCGAGTTCGACCGCGAGATCCGTGCCGGCAACGCCCGCGCCAACGCCGACGGCCGGCCACTGCTCGGCCAGGCGTATCTGCACCGGTCCCGGATGCCGCTGGCCGAGGCGCCCATCGACCGGCTCACCCGCCGCGAGCAGCTCGCCCTGGAGAAGCGGGTCGCCGCCGACGAGGCTGAGTTCGGCCCCGCCGATGGGTGCTCGCCGTACTCCTGCCGCTCAGGCGACCCCGTCTGATCTCCTCGCTCCCCGCCCATCGCCGCGACGTCGGCCACGTCACCGCCCCTGCCCCGCTTGACCTTTCGCTCCCGGGCGTGATGGCCGGCGCCGCCCGCACTCGCCTTCCTCGGAGGCCATTTCTGACGTCCTCGTACACCCCCGTCGACCAGGCGAAGGCCCTGCGGCTCATCCGTCCGCTTCCGGACGGCACCACCACCGGCCTCCAGCAGATCGCCTGCCGCGCCGACACCGTCGTCATCGCCACGCTCGAGCAGGGGAGCGTCCACGACACCTGGACGGGCATCAACGTCCGTATCGTCTCCCCTGCGTACGGGGAGCTACCCGGCAACTGGTTCGGCTTCGCCGAGCACTCCGTGTTCAACCGGGACGCCCGAGACGGACGCTCCGACGCCGGCACCCTCACCCGCGAGAACCAGCGGGATCTGCTCTGTGCCAAGGGAATCCTGCCCGATGCAGTCCGTGAAGCCGTCGACACCTACGTCCGGGTCTTCGCCCCGGCGGAGGCCCCGCAGTTCACCGCGATGCACCAGGTCGACGGCCTGTGGTGGCTTGCGGACCATCTCGTCGACCTCCGTGCGGCCTACCCGCAGGCCATGGCGGACCGTTCCCTCCCGTACCTCGATCCCGACGTCCTGAGCGAGGTAGCCGGCGGGATCTACAACGATCTCGAAGACCTCACGGGCGAGTGGGAAGCCGTCCAGGGCGCGCGGACCACCTCCATCAAGGACGACCTGCAGCTCCTGCGCGGCCTTCGGTCCTCTCTGCTGGAACTTGCCAGACCCTCCGTCACGGACACGTACACGGCCGGCGAGTTCCGCCGCCACGTCAAAACGCTGGACGAGATCGCCTCGCAGATCACCACTGGCCTCCGCCAGCCGGTCGCCGCCTTGGGCGATTCGCCGCGCAGGGCCGCCGCCCTGAGCAGCTCCGCGACCGCTCCATCCGCCGCTCCCCCGCCAGCCGACGCCGTGAGGGGCGCAGACGGTGAGGTGCTCCGCTCGTCTCCCGCGCCGCCACCGGCACCGCCCGCACCGGGCCGGACGCGGTGACGCGGCAGGAGTACACGTCCCTGCCGCCCCGCCGGTGGTCCAACCTTTCCACGGCCGGGGATCCGACGTGGTTCCCCCAGCTGCGGCAGATGGGCCCCTGGTCCCACCGGGAGCTGGTCTCGCTCGCGCACCCCTGGCCGATTTCCTGGCTGTACCCGCCGCGGCGCGGCGACCCGCCGAGGATTGTCAACCTCTTCGCCGGGCCGGGCGGTTGGGAGGTCGGTCTCCAGATCCTCGCTGACGGCGGCACGCCCTTCGACACCGTCGGCGTCGAGCTGGACGAGAACGCGGCGGCCACCGCGCGGGCGGCCGGATTCCGGCGCATCGTCGCCGATGTCCGTCACCTCGACCCCACCCACCCGGCTCTCCGGTACGTCGAGGGTCTGATCGTCAGCGCGCCCTGCATCACCTGGAGCCCCGCGGGACTCCGGCAGGGCCACGCCCACGAGAACCTGGAGCTGCTGCTCGACATGCTCCCCCTCGCGCTGGAGGCCACGTTCGGGCACTGGCACGGCGACGGCGACTGCGACGAGGCAGACAGCTGTCTGATCTGCACCGATCCAGTCTGGGACGGCAACTGCGGGTGGACCGGCCCGCTGATCACCCGCAACGACGCCCGCGAGCCCATCTCCAGGATGACCGACCCGGGCATCGGGCTCGTGGCCGAGTCCGCGCTCTGGGCGCTGAGCCTGTCCGCCTGCTACGACCACCTGCAATGGCTCGCGATGGAGCAGTCCAGCGCGCTGCCCTCGATCGTGCCGGACGCGATCGGTGAGGTGCTGGAGATGGCGGACTGGTGCGACTCCGCCCAGTGGAAGCTGGACGCGGCGGACGTCGGCCTCGCCTCCCACCGCCGCCGCACCTACCTCATCGCCGGGCGCCACCGCTACGTGAAGTTCAACGCCGTGGATCCTGACGACCCGGTTCCTGCCCGAACAGCGGCCGAGGCCCTGGGCTGGCCGGCGGGAGTACGGGTCAACACGCGGGGGCAACGCTCCACTCCGGGCGGCAACGAGTGGTCGGCGGACCGGACCGCCCCGGCCATCACCGGCCGCTCCCGCAGCGCGTACTGGGCAAGCGATCCGCAGCGACGGCTCGGGCTGGCGGAGGTCGCGCTGCTGGTCGGGATGCCGGCCGACCACCCGTGGGCCGGCTCGCCTTCGGCCCAGTTCCAGCAGGCGGGCGATGTCGTGCCCCCCACAGAGGCGGCCCGGGTCCTGGGGCCGCTCGTGCGCCGCCCATCACAGGAACCGGTGCGCCGCTACCTCGCGAACCTCTACGGTCCGCGCAGCCAGGCCGCCGCCGCGAGGTCCGTGGTGGCCGGCGGCCCGCGGCGCCGCCGCGGCGCGATCGTCTCCGCGACCCCGATGCTGCCCGGGCTCGACGCCCTTCCAGCCCTCGCGGACCCAGCGTCGCCCCGGTGCCCGCCACAGCCCATCCGCTGAGCGGGCGCTCGGCCCGGCGACCCCGGTCCTTGCCCTTCCCCCGATCCGAGCAGGAGGCTCGTGAACACCATCGCCCAGTCCCTGCACGGCTGGACACCCGCCGACCCGCAGACCGAAGCCGCCGTGGAGTTCCTGAGCCTGGCGCCCGAACTGACCGAAGTCGTCAGCTCCCACCGGATGGGCCATCAGCACTTCCACGTGGCCTTCAACTGGGACACGATCGGCGGACCCCCCGGGCTGCCACGCGCGTACGGCATCCACGTCTCCTTCGCCCCGGAGACCCACCGCTGCCGGGTCCGCACCCGCCCGGCGCCGACCTTTGGCTGGGCAGGTCGGTGGCTGGTAGGACAGGGGGCCGATCCCCGCGCCGTCGCCGAGTACCGGCCCGTCCCCGACGACCCGTACAACCTCGGCGCCGGCGAGCGGATCGAGGGATTGCTCTCGGGCGAGGACTACGGCTTCGCCCGCCCCGGTGCCAGGACCACCCGGTTGATCGAGGACCGTGTGCGCCGCTCGGGAGACCGCTATCGGATCCTGCGCTACAACAGCGCCTACCCCGCGTTCCTGAACGGCGAGCGGGAGGCCAACTTCGTCCTGCTGCACGACCGGCACCCGCGCGCCGTCGATCGCCGCTTCCTCATCCAGCTGGAGACCGTGTACATGCAGCGCGCGACGTACAGCATCACGGAGGGCGGCTTCCGCACCCTCGCCCAGGCCCGCCGATGGATCGACCGGATCGACGCGAAAACGGGAACGACCCCGCCCCTGCCCGCGACCGACCCAGCCACGGGACTGGCTCCACGCGGCTTGCCGGCCCCCCTACGAGCCGCGGGCACGGTTCACGCGTTTCCCGTCTCCTCCACCCGCCGGTCACGGTGACGGTGGCCGCCACCGCGCTCAGCCCCGGCATGGAGGCCGAGCAGGCCCTCCTCGGAGCGCTACTCCTCTCCCCCACGGAACTCGCCTCCATCACCGGGTGGTTGAAGCCGCCCCACTTCCTCCGCCCCGCCCACGCCGCGCTGTACGAGGTGCTTCTCGATCAGCGCGCAGCCGGCCACCCGGGTGCGGCTGAGGGCGCCGGCGACGATCAGGTCCGGGACTTCGCGCTGGAAGCGCTGGCCGCCGCGCGCAGGACCAGCCGGGGGTTGAGCCCGGGCTACGGCGCGACGCTGATCGCCGCCTGTCCGCGCCCACGCCACGCCCGCGCCTACGCCAGGATGGTGCTGGAGTCCTCGATCCGCCGCCAGGTCCACGAACGCGCGCACCGGCTCCAGCACGCCGCGCGCACCGGTGCCCTGGACGGCGTGCGGGAGCTGACCGGTGAGCTGCGCCAAGCCGTCCACGAGCTGGCCGACCTCTGGGGCACCTTGGACGAGCGCCCTCGCCCGCTGCCCGGCCCCTGGCCGCCCGAACTCCCCGATACTGTCCACGAGAAGACCACGGTCGACGAGACCGCGCTGCTCTCCTCCGCCACCGCTGCTCCCGACGGGCTGAAGTCAATCATCCGGTGGCTACGGCCGGGCGACTTCCTCGACCGCGGGCACAGCGCCGTCTTCCAAGCCCTGGCCGCCCTCGCGCACCGGGGGGAGCCGATCGACGCGCTGACCGTGCTCTGGGAAGCCCAGAACCAGGGGGCCATCGCCTCCGGCGCCATCACCGCCGACGGCGTGCGCGCGGCCACGCGCGACGGCTTCACCGGCGACCCGCAGTACTGGGGCGAGCGGGTCCTTCGAGCCTCCGTCCTCCGCCAGAGCGCCGCGTCGGCCGGGATCGTGCGGCTGCTCGCCCGGGACTCCTCCCTGCCGGCCGCGCGCCTGCTCGGCTGCGCGCTGCACACCCTCGGCAGCGCCGAGGCCGTCCAGGAGCGCTGGCTCACCGCCAACGGCCTCCCACTCCGGTCCGATCCGCCCCTGGCCCCGTCCCCTGGCGGCACCGAACGACGCGAGGCCGCGCGCACCCGAACCCCCGCCACCATCGCACACGGTGCCGCTCTCCCTTCTCCGGCCGAAGCCGCGGCACCGCCCCGATCACCCATCAGGAGCAGCCGCTGACCGACGCCGAACGTCCCGCCCGGTCCCGATAGCCCCTCCGAAGGAGTCCAGCCCTGCCCACCAAGAATTCGCCCCGACCGCCGAGCCCCGAGGCCACCCGACTGCGGGCCGCAGCCGACGCCATCGATGTCGTCGCCGCCGCACTGCCCGGTGCCTACCGAGAGGAAGGCGCTCCCGGCGTGCGCGAGCTGGCCGAGCATGTCGGCCACATCAGCGACCGGCACACCCAACTGGTCGCGACCGCTGACGTGTTGGCATCCTCGCCGCTGGCCGACAGCACCCGGCGGGCCACGGCCCGCGCACTCGCCGACGCCGGCACCCAGGTCGGCCAGGCCGTGTACGGCATCAGCCAGGCCGTCGCCATGTCCGCTCGCCTCCACGAGGTCGCGGGCCTGAGCGGCCCGCACGCCGAAGCCGTCCGGGAGCGCGCCGGGCGCGAGCTGAACCTCGCGCTCTCCCGCACCCGACTCGCGCTCACCGGCGCGAGCGACACCCTGCGCCAGCAGGCCCGCTCAGGCCGCGACGGCGCCACCCTGCCTCCGATGCGCAGCCGGGCCGCCCTTGCCCGCACCGCTGGCACACCCGCCCCCACGTCGCGCACCGCCTCGCCGACCAGCTCCACCGCGGCCCCCACCCCGGCCGCAGCACACCGTCGCTAGTCTCACCCAGGAGCCACTAATTCCCCGACCAGAACCCCAATCCGTCGACTACGAAGTCGAGTTGGCGCAGATGGCCTCCGTCTTCACCTTCATCGCGGAGAACCTCGACAGGACGGCCCGCGTGCCCGGCCGTCCCGGCATGGTCAAGGCCATCTCCGAGGAGTGCGAGCACGCCAGGACCGTGATGCGGCACTGCTCAGCCCGGATGCACGACCTCGCCGGTTCCACACCGGCCCAGGACCCGCGGCGCCTCGCGGCGGCGACGTCGGCCTTCCGCGCCGGGCGGGCGCGAGCCGCCACCGTTCACCGCCACCTTGCCCACGCCCTGGCCATCCTCGTCGACGACACACCTCCGGCTCGACGAGACGACGCCGAGGGTGTCGAGCGAGAGCGGCGCCTCGACTACCAGATGCTGTGCGCGGTCGCCGAGGGACGGAACGCCGCCATCGCCGCGGGGAGCGAGCTGGTGGTGCTGAGCGGACAACTGCCAGCCGCTGCTGCGCCCGCAGCCTCCCGTACCCGGCGTACCCATGCCGTCTCCGCCACGGCACCTGCTTCCGCCGTCGGCCAGCCGGCCACGGCGTCGGGCCGTCGGCGGTGACTTCCGTCCGCGAGGAGGACGTCCAGCGTCTGACCGACCTCGCCGACCGCCTGGCCGTGATCCGCCGTAACCTTCGTCAGACCGCGAGACGGCCGTCGTCCGCGGTGCCGGATCTGCTGGTCCGGGACATCAGTGCCTTGGCCGACTACGTCGCCTCCGCGTCCCGGCTTCGAGCCGAACTCTCGCACCGCACCGGACCGGCGCCAGCGAACTACGGCGAGGACTGGGGGCCCGCGTTCGCCGCCACCCGGACCAGCCCCGTCCTGCACAAGCTCACCGAGTTGCTGGACGACGCTTGCGACCTGGCCAACCAGAGTCGGCCCCGCAGCCAGTACCGCTCGCAGTTCTACTCCGCCGGTCTGGATCTACGCGTGTCGGCCCAGTTCGCCGCGGCTGACAAGGCGCTCACCCAGACCATCAGCACGATCCGCCGCTTCCGCACCGGGCTCGGCAAGGTGCGCATGCGCGAACTGGAGCAAGAGCAACAGGCGGTGGCGAACCCCACCGCGCCTGCAGCCCGGGCGGTCGCCGCACGCGCGAAGGCCAGGGGCCAGGCCTCGGTACTCACCCCGATCTCCGGGCAGGAGGCGGCCAGCACGGCGGCGCGCCGGGCCAGCGCGTCCCGCGTTGCCTCCAGGCCCCGCGCCCACCGCAGCACCGGCTCCTTCAGCCCGTCGCCGATGACCTGCCTCATGTCCCCCTGACGATCGGAGCGCTCTGAACAGCACCGACCCCACGGCCGTGATGCGGTCGCTGGCCGACCGGCTGGAGGCCGTCCGCCGCACGCTTCCCGCCATCGCCGACCACCCCTCCCAGGCCGCGTGGCCGATGACCCATCTGGTGGCAATCGCCGCTGAGGCGAGCGATGAGTACCTCTTTCGGGTATCGGACCCCCGAGCCGACCGCCTTGCCCTCGCCGCGTTCGCCGCCGCCGCCTCGCGCACCGGTGAGGCCCTGGCCGCCGTGGCCGGTGCCGCAACCCGGCTCCTCGACCCGGTCGGCGCCGACGGAGTCCAACAGGCGCTCGCCGCCGCCGAGGCCCTGGCCGGCACTGCCGCCCGCGAACTGGGCGCCGTCGCCGATCTGCTCACCGACACCGCCCCGGCGCCGGTGGTGCCGCTGCCCGCCGACGAGCTGCGCCAGCGCCGCGCAGCCCAGGCCTCAGCCGCCGTGGCCAGGCCCCGGATCGTCAGCGCCCAGCCCGCGAGCGCCGGCCAACCCGCTCCCTCCGCACCCACGGCGCAGGTCATCCCGCTGCGCCGGGGACGCTGACCACCAGGAGTCCGCCCTGTCCACCGCGCACCCCACCTCGTGGGAGCTCGCGGCGATGCTCGACGAGATCGCCGCCTCGTGGCCCGCCGTGCCCGCGCACGGCCCGCTCCCCGCCCCGGGCGCCGTCGGCGTGCAGCTATTCGCCCTGCACGTACTCCATACCGGGCTGATCAAAGCCGCCCTGCGACCCGTGGATGCGTTCGCCGCACCGGAGCAGGCCGCCGCCGCCCGGCGCGAACGCCGGGCCACCACCCGGGCGGTCTCGATGTCGGCGGTGGCACTGCAGCGTGTGAGCGAGGTCCTCGAACTCGCCGACGCCCACCAATTCTCGCCGACCGCCCTCACCTGCCAGCACGCCCAGTGGTTGTACCGGGAGGCCGCCGAGACGCTCTCCACGGCCGCCCGCCACCTGCGCAACAACGGTCCGGCGCCCAGATCGGCCGCCAGGTCCTCCCGCCAGGCCACCGAGGCCGAAGCCCGCCCCTCCCGCGGAGCAGCCGCCCGTCTGCGCTCCGCCCTCACCCGCACCTTCCGCACCGGCCCCGAGGCCGCACCGCCCGGCCACCAGCCCGGCGCCGGCCCCTCCATGGCCAAGAGGCTCTAACCCCACCTGGAGTCCGTTCCTGTCCTCCCCCGACCCCGACCTGCCCGCGGCGCTGTCCGGCGCCGCCGAACGAATACGCATCGCCCGTACTGGCCTGGATACCCTGCGCCGACCGGACACCCTGCGCACGGCGCCCGAGCACATCGAGACGCTGCGCCAGATCCACCTGAGCGTCGTGTCCTTCGCGGCGGCCCTCACCGCCTCCCGCCCTCCTGGCAAGCCGCCCCATCCTGCTGGCCTGGCCTTGCGGGACGCCGCCCTGGGACTGGCCGAGGCCGACCAGCACCTCGTCGCCCTCAATCGCAACATCTGGCACGACCACTCCACCGGCTCCACCTACACCGCCGACCAGAGCGGACACCACCTGTCGCTGCGGCGCTCCGAGCTGGTGCTGGACCGGGCCGCCGACGGCCTGCGCCTTGCCGCCGAGCGTGCCGCCGCGCCCACCCGAAGCAGTCTGCGAGCCGGCGCCGCCCGGGTGCGCTCCGCCTTCGCACGCCGAACAGCCCCCGCGTTCGCGCCGATCGCCGAAGCACCGCGCGCCAGGGACCTGTCGACGGGCGCACGAGGCAGGGCGTCGCGATGACTGGTCTTCGCATCGGTTCGCTGTGCTCCGGCTACGGGGGCCTCGACCTCGGCGTCCAGTCGGTGCTCGGCGGCACGGTCGCCTGGCACGCCGACCCGGCCCCCGGCGCAGCCGCCATCCTTGCGTACCACTGGCCCGCCGTCCCGAACCTGGGCGACATCACCCAGGTCAACTGGACCGAGGTCGAACCGGTCTGCGTCCTCGTCGCCGGTTTCCCGTGCACCGACGTCTCCGTCGCCGGGAAGCAGGCAGGTCTCGCCCACGGCACCCGCTCCGGGCTGTGGCACACCATCGCCCGCGCCATATCAACTCTCAAGCCCTGTTTGGTGATTCTGGAGAATGTCCGAGGCCTGCTCTCGACCCCCGCTCGCTCGAATACCGATGGCGACGTGGAGCGCTGCCCGTGGTGTCTGGGAGACGCCGGAGATGAACATCATCTGCGGGCACTCGGTGCCGTACTCGCAGACCTGGCCTCCGCAGGGTTCGATGCGCGCTGGCAGGTGCTACGCGCATCCGACGTCGGAGCCCCCCACCGAAGGGAGCGCGTTTTCATCGCTGCCTGGCCGGCTGAGCCCGCCGACCCCGAGGACGCAGGACTTCAAGGGTCCGGATGCCGGCCGGGGGGACCTCGGCCACGTGGTCACGCTGCTGCTCACCCCGACCTCGAATCTCGGCACGATCGGCGGCTCGCAGCACCCGTCCCGGCGGAAGGCCGGCGGCCACGGGCCGAATCTCTCCGACCTGGTGGAGCACCTGCTGCCGACGCCCCGGGCGAGCGACGGCACCAAGGGAGGCCCCAACCAGCGCGGATCCAGGGGCGATCTGACCCTGCCGAGCGCGGCGGCCAAGCTCCGCCCGGCACCGAAGGCTTGCAGCACGGAGCGCCCGCCCGGTCGCGGCCGCAACGACTTCAGCCTGCCACCACCCCAGCCGGAGCTGCCGATGTGGTCACCGCCTCCACCGGAGGCGAACGCTGGGGCGAGTACGCCTCCGCCATCTCCCAGTGGGAGCGGATGACCCGTCCGGCACCCGATCCGGTGGATTCCCGCGGCCGCCTCTCCCCGGCATTCGTGGAATGGGTGATGGGCCTCGAAAATGGATGGGTGACGCAGATCACAGAACTTTCCAGGTCTGCCCAGTTGACCGCTCTAGGAAATGGCGTCGTTCCCCAACAAGCCGCCCTTGCAACCGAGTTGCTGACACACGATATTCCTCTGTGCGAGAACCACCAAGCTCCTCGCAAGTGAATTTCTGGCGGGCATACCTCATCGGATATCTCCCGAGCAAGGACCTGGCCCGCGGGCAGAGTCGTGTTCACCGACGCACGACCGATTCCCCAGGAGCCGCCCTTGTCCACCCCCACGCCCGCCGACCCGCCCGGCCGCCCGGCGGTCTCACCAGAGACCGTGGCCGAGTGGCGCGCAACCCTGGCCCGTCTCCAGGCGGAGCGTGACTCGCTGGCCATCGTGGCAGAGCGCCTCGCCGAGGAGCAGGAAGAGGACCAGCCCGGTTCCGAGCCGCTCGTCGATGACGGCCCGGACGCGAAGGCGGACGGCGCGCCGGATGACTCCGACGCCGCTGTGTCGCTGACCCTCCTCGCCTTCGACGACGACGCCCTCGCCGTGGAAGTGGCCACGATGGTGCCGTGGGTCGACCACATCCTGCTCGGCGTCTACGGGCAGGAGATCACCAGCGGCAGGCCGTGGTGCGCCCGGTGGCCCGAGCACGACGAGGCGCTGGCCAGAATCCACCACTGCTGGCTGGCCTGGCAGGAGTTGACCGACTCCCGTTCCGGCGCGACCGGTCCCTCCGTGTGGCAGCGCGACCACCTGGAGCCGCTGCTGCTCAAACTCCGGGCCCCGGACGGGCCGTTCGGTGCGTGCACCACCAACCCCGACCATCCGCACCACCGGCTGCTGCCGCATCCCCCCTTCACCGACCCGGACTCCCTGCCCCAGCCCGGGGTGCCACGCATCTCCGTCTAGACCGAGGACTGCCCGTGACCGCCGCCGCTCTGCTGGACTTCGATGCCCACCCGGCGGCGCTCACCGACCTCGACCAGCTCCCGCAGGACGTGAAGGACGCCGCCGTCGACAACCTGCGCCGCCTGGTCCGATGCCAGCAGCGCGGCCCCGTCCTCGGCCGGCGCGGCCTGTGGGACCTTACCGGCTGCCGCCGGATCTACCTCGACCGCGACCGGTGCTGGCGCCTGGTCTACCAGGAGCGCCCGACCCACTCTGCCTCCGGCCGCGGCGAGATCTACCTGCTCGCCGCCGGACGCCGCAGCGGCCACCAGGTCTACAACACCGCGGCCCGCCGACTGCAGCTGCTCACCGCCCTCCCTGCGGCCTGATCCGCCCACCTCCGCCCGTTCTCCTACCCGCGAAGGACCAGCATGCCCACCGCACCCTCCACCCTTGCCCAGGCCCAGCGTATCCAGGCCGCCGTGTCGATCCTCGGCCCGCAGGACACCGTCTCGCTCCTGCGCCTGCTCAAGCTGGCCGACGGAACCCGGCCGGTGGCCGAGCTGGCGGAGAAGTCCCGCGGGATGACCGAGGCCCAGCTCGACAAGCGGCTCGACGCGATGGAGGAGAACGGGCTGATCACCCGTCGGCAGGAGGCCGGCATGACCTTCGCCTCCCTCACTCGCGCGGGCCGCGAGGCCGTGGCGTACATCCAGATCCCTGTTACCCGCTGGTCTTCGGCTCACCAGCCGGTCCCGGGGCACGGGACGGGTCCGGGCGCGTACACCGAGCAGGCCCTCGCCACGCTCAACCGGACCAACACGGTCGCCACCATCATGGCCCTGGCCGCCTACGGGGAACCGGCCTATCCGAGCGAGATCCTCGACGAGGCCCTGCCGGCCGAGATGAACTCCGGCAACCTCTACCTGCGGTTGCAGCAGCTGGAGGCGGACGGGCTGGTGGAGCGCACCGGCGAGCCGCGCAACTACATGTACGGGCTGACCACGGCCGGCAAGGCGCTCTCCGAACCGCTTGCCGCCATCGGCCGCTGGGCGCAGCGCCATCTGCCGCGGCCTCCGCGCTCCGAGACGACCGTTCGCCGTGCCGGTGCGCGCAGCAGCGCTCCCGCCGAGAAGTCCCCGGCCGCGGCTGCCCTGAGGTCCTCGTCCGCGGCACCGGCCCGGGCGGCGCTGGTTTCGGCCGCGTCCGGCCCGGCGGCCGTGGCGCAGTTCGTGGCTTCGCCGTCGCAGCAGGCCGCTGCTCGCGTCCAGGCCGCCTCGCTCCGCTCGGCGACCGCCGCGCTGGTCTTCAGCCACGAGACCCCGGCCCGGCCCGCCCTTGCCATCTCCAACTCCACTGCCGCCAAGCGGCGCTGAGGACCTTTATGGACTCCACCACCAACTCCACCCCGTCTGCCCGCGCTCCCCGGGTGCGCCGTCCGCCCGGCCTCGCGCCGAAGCCCCGGGTAGCCCCCTCCATTCCGCCGGCCTCCTGGAACACCCGGATCGTCGGGGTCCGTCCCCCCTACCTCGCCCTCGGCTCGTACACATCTGTGGTGCGGGCCCGCCGGGTTCTGCAGGAGGCGGTCTGGGCCCGTTCCGCCCAGGGTTCGGACCAGTCCTTCTCACACGGCGACGTCCAGGTGCTGCTGCACGACCTCGCCGACCAGACGTACCAGCGGGAGGCGCTCACCGCTCAAGGGCCCGGCTGGCGCGCCACGTTCAGCGTCCAGACCCCCGACGAGGTCCTCGCCTCGGCTGCCGAGGCGCTGGTAGAAGTAGCCGGGGTCGGCGAGGGCCAGACGGCCGACCGCTCCGATCTCGATGGGGCGCTCTACTGCCTGTCCGAGGCCGGCTGGGACGGCGCGGACACCCGCGGCGCGGCGATCACGCGGATCACCTCGCCCGACCACCTCGCTGAGATCCTGCATCCCCCGGACCAGCAGGCGTGGCTGTTCACCGCTGGCCTGGACGGCGAGGGCTGGGAGGCCGAACTGGTCGGCGACTGCCCGGAGCTGCTCATCGAGAGCATCATCGGCTGCCTTGCCGCCGAGTCCCCGGCCCGCCGCCGCACCGCCGATCTGCCGACGGCACTGCGCCGCTACCTGGAGATCGGACCGGATCCGTACCGCTCCGATGCGGCCCGCCAGACCTCTCCGTCCGCCCTGGCCGCCGGTCCGGCCGCCCTCGTCATCACCCCCGCTCAGCCCCCCGCCACTTCACCCCGGAGGATGCGTTGACCGCCGTCCACCACGAGGCGACCGCACTGCTGACCGCCGATCTCCAAGAGGAATCGGAACAGGTTCAGGCCCTCGCCCGCACCCTCGACCTCCCCCACCGCTCCCCGGACCCGGTCCGGCTGCTCAGCCGCAACCTGCTGACCACCCTGGTTCACCTCGCCACCGTCAGCGCCTCGGCCGCCGCCGTCGTGGACGCCGCCGACCCGCCCGCCAGCGCCCACCTTCGTGCCCTGGCGCGGATCGAGCAGGCCCAGCAGGCCCTCCTGTCGGCCAGCGGCTCGATGTCGACCGTCCTCGACCAGCTGACCACCCCCGGCACCACCATCACCGACACGGCCGGCCTCGTCCAGGCCGGGCGCCTGCGCGCCGGCGCGCTGCTCACCAGCGCCAGCGCCCACCTGGGCGCCGCCGCTGCCACTCTGCGCGCCGCCCCGCCCGGCTGAGACCGCCACCCGTACCACCAGGAGACCCCGCCGCCCGCATGCACCCCGCTTCCAGCTCCCGCCACCGCCCCACCACGCGGGACGTCCTCGCCCGCCCCCACGTGCCCGCGCTGCTCGCCGGCACCCTCATCGGCCGGCTGCCCACCGCGATGGCGCCCATTGCGCTGCTGCTCGCCGTACGCGCGGCCGGCGGACCGGTCCTGCTCGGGGCCGTCCTCGCAGCCCTCTACGGGCTGGCGGGCGCCATCGGCCAGCCCCTGCTCGGCCGTCTCGTCGACCGCACACTGCTGGGACTGGTCTCGGCCGTCGCGGCGAGCGTGGCGTTCGTGGCGTTCAGCCTGCTCGCCGTGGTCGACCTGGCCGCTCGGCCGGTCTCCGCCGGCGCTCTCGCCGTACTCGCCGGGGCCGCAACACCGCCGCTGGAGGCCGGACTTCGCGCGCTGTGGCCGCGCCTCGTGCCCGATCCGGCCGAACAGCGGGTGGCCTTCACCCTGGACAGCATCAGCCAGGAGATCGTCTTCGTCGCGGGGCCCCTGGCCGCAACCGTAACGTGTGAACTCCTTTCTCCCGCCGTCGCGTTGTGGACATGCGGTGTCATCGGCGTCCTCGGCACGGGCATCGTCGCCACCCGACCGCCGGCCAGCTGGCCGCCCGCCGAGCAACGCGAGGTCCACTGGAGCGGACCTCTGCGCTTGCGCGGCCTGCTGGTCCTGCTCGCCGCGATGCTCTGCCTCGGCGTCAACCTCGGCGCCTTCAACGTCCTGGCGGTCGCCCTCGCCGACCGAACCGGGGCCAGCTGGCTGACCGGGCTGCTGCCCGCGGCGCTGTCCGTCGGCAGTCTGGCCGGCGGAATCGCCTACACCCGCTCCCCCTGGCCGTTCTCGCCTCAGCGCCAGCTGCTCACGGCGGCCGGCGGGTACGCACTGTCGTTCACGCCGATGGTGTTCGCCACCGTTCCGCTGGCGGCCGTCGCCTTCAGCGTCGCACCCGGCCTCTACCTCTCCCCGCTGCTCGCCTGCGCGTTCCTTCTCTGCGACCGCCTGGCCCTCAAGGGCACCGCCACCGAGGCCGCGGCCTGGCTGGTCGCGGTGATAGGCGTCGGCCAGGCCATCGGGACCGCCGTCGCTGGCCGTCTCGCCGCACACGGCACCGCACCCATCGCCACCGTAGCGGTGTTCGCCGCCGTCCTGGCCGCGGCCGTCCTCCTCCGTACCGACCTTCTCAGCACCAACCCCACCACCTCTCAGGAGACAAGCGCTTGACCGCCAGCACCACCGCCGCCGCCCGTATCCGCATCGTCTGGGACTGGAACGGGACCGTCCGTGACGATCTCGGCGACCACGTCGCGGCCCTCAACAGCACTCTTCCCGCCCTCGGCGGCAAGCCGGTCAGCGTGGACACCTACCGCTCCCAGCACCGGGTTCCGATCCGCTCGTTCTACGACCATCTCCTGGGCCGTGTGATCTCCGACGAGGAGTGGGCCAGCAACGACGCCGCCTTCCTCGCCGTGCTCGACCAGCGCCCGGTCAAGCTCCGCTCGGGCGTCCGACAGCTGATGCTGGGCCTGCGCGCCCGCGGCATCGGCCAGTCCCTGCTCTCCCTCGCCCCGCACAAGCGGCTGCTCCACGAAGTGCAGCATGTCGGCATCCGCCAGCTGATGGACCGGATCGACGGCCGCATCGGCCCCTCCGTCTCCACCAAGGCGCCGGCGCTCGCTGCCCACCTCGCCGCCCTCGGCCCCGACATCGACCCGGCCGACGTCATCGTGATCGGCGACAGCGCCGACGACGCCGTGGCCGCCCGCGCTGTGGGCGCCGTCCCGGTGCTGCACACCGGCGGCCTGCACTGCCCCGAGCGCCTGGCCGCAGTGGGCGCCCCGCTGGTGGACACCCTGGCCGAGGCCGTCGAGGTCGGACTCGCCGCCGTCGCCGCCAACCGCACTGGCCGCTCGTGACCCAGCCGCCCAGCGCTCCCTCGACCCGCGTCGGCACCGCCATGGCACTGCGCAAGCTCCGCGTCGAGCGGCTCGGTGACCTGGCCGGCTGGCGGGAGAGCGAGGACACCGCACTCGGCCGGGTCAGCGATGAGATCCGCACCGTCACCAGGCGCCTGGACCACGTCCAGGAACGCCTGATGAGCCTCGCCCGCTCGATCCGGGACGACATGGAGCTGGTCATCGAAGGCCGCGACGAGACGTTGGCGCAGGCCAACGGGCTCCTGGGATCCACCGCCCAGTCCCTGGACGCGCTCGCCCTGCGCCGCAGCGAACTGCTCGAACGGCTGGACGCCGCCACCGACCTGTACCTGGTCCTCGCCCCCACCCCCAGCCCCTCGGCTGAGCCGGTGACTGACCTCACCGATGCCCAACGACGAGCCCTCGACGCGGTCGCCCGCGGCCAGATCACGCTCTCCAGGCACGGCAGCCGCACCATCCGGACGGTCTCGACCGACGCTCCCCACATCCACCCGGCCACGGCGGACTCCCTAGTGAACTCGCTGATCAGCCGACGCCTCGTTGTGCAGGAGAAGAACGCGGGACCTCGCGCCGGATACCAGCTCCGCCTCACCCCGCTCGGAAGCCGCGTGCACGCCGCCCAGTCCGGCTCCACGGCCCCCAACCGAGCAGCAGCACCCGCCAAGCACACGACCCCCTCGGCAGCGGCCCGCGTGCACTCGGCACAGCCCACGGGGCGGACACGATGAGCAAGGGCCCCACCACCGGCCCGACCCCGGCCAAGCTGGTCGACGGCACCCCCGCCTTCGCGGGCCGGCTCACCGTCCTGGCGCGCCTCGGCACCGAACCCGAGGACCTGCTCCGCAGGCACCCGGAGCCGGGCGAACTGCGGACGCTGGCGACGCTGGTCTCCCGTCAGGCCGAGCGGCTCGACGGCCTCGACCAGGAGCTACGACGATCAGCCGCCGAGGTCATCGGACTTCTCAGCCCGATCCGTGCCGGCGATCACCGGGAAATCCGGCACTTCGGCACCCTTCGATCGCGCGGAACGGACCTCGAAACCGCCGGTGCCAGGTTCGACCTCGCCACCGAGCACCTCGCCCAGGCCACTTACCTCTACCAGGAGGCAACCAAACGCCTCTCGGGAACACCGGCCACGGCCCGAGCCGTGGCCGCCCGCTCCCGCGTCACCAGTACCGCTACGCCTGACACCGAAGGCAGCTCCGTCGCGTCCGTCCAGAGCTCATCGGCCCCGCACCAGGCCCCACGCCGGTGACCGCTTCCACCCCGCCGGGCAGTGTCGACTTCGGCCTTGCCGGATTGGACCCCGCCACCGCGGACGACGCCGTCGGCGCCCTAGTCCTGCACCACAGCGGTGCCGACTTCGCGGTGGAACACGCCCGCAGTCTGCGGACCAGCACTGTCCTGGGCTCGGTCGAAGGCCGCCACATCGCCGCCGTCATCACGCGCGACCAGCGTGCCGGCACGTACACCGTGCGTCTGCACCACACCGGCGACGGCGCCGACGCCCGTTCCTGGCTTGCCGCCCAGGCGGCGCGGGCGACCACCCCCGCTACCCCGACGGCGGCCCGCCGCGCCGCCGCCACAGCGCGCAGCACACGGACCAGCACGGTGAGCCCCATCCCATCAGCCGCCTCCGCCACGCCCACCAGCCGATCCGTAGCTCGACACCGTTGACCCAGGAGCCCCCCATCGCCCCCACCACCAGCTCCGTCCTCGGCTTCGGACCCGACATCTACGACTTGGAGCCCGCCGACGAGGACAGCGACGAGGTTCTCTCGAAGCTCGCCGTCCGTGAGAGCGAGTACCTGTTCCTCGCCGCGCAGCACCGGGCCGATCCCTCCTCCCGTATGCGCACCAGCTACGTGATCGCCTTCGACAGGTCCGCGATCTACGACGTCCCCGGCACGCCCGACATCGTCGCCATCCATCTGGAGCGCGACGACACCGCCGGAACCATCCGGGCGGCCATGGAGACTGAGGCGCTGGTACCGCTCGCCGAACGCTGGCTCATCGCCCGGGGCGCCGACCCCAAGCAGCTCGCCCCAGCTGCCGCACCCCTCGACCCTGCCGACCAACTCACCCGGCAGATCGAGGAGTTCCTGCGCTGCTCCGGTAACCGGTTCAACGTGCACAACAGCTACACCGACGAAAGCGAGCCGTACGACGTCTGGGTCGTCGCCGAGGACACCGCGCCGTCCTCTGCCGAGGCACCGGTGCGGGTCTTCCACAGCCGGCGGCAGGTCGACGACGACACGTACACCGTACGCGAGGGCGGCTTCGCCGGCTTGGACTCCGCGTACGCGTGGACCCGAGACACCAGCGTTCCGCTGCCGCCCGTCATCTCGCCGAGCGCCCGCGCCGCCGCCGCCCGCCAGAGCACCATCCCGGCCACCGGCACACCGCGCCTCGCCGCGAGGTCAGCTCCACCGCCGCCCGCAGGCCGGCCCCGCTCCCGCTGATCCCGCCCCCGACCACCTCACCCAGGGCACCCTTGACCGCGACATCGCACATCCACCTCCAACCCGTCCACCTGGCCGGTCCCGGCGACCGCGCCACCATCACCACACCCATGCTCCGCCACGGCTGGGCACAGGATGTGGGCCAGGCCCGCCCCTTCCTCCGCGCCCCCGGCAGTACAGCCACCCTGAACCGGCGATCCGCCGCCGGCCTGCGATTCACGCGCCCCGTACGACTGCAGCAGGCCCCTGTCGCGGCCGCCTCGCAGCCGGGAACCACCGGCTCGTCCAGGAGTCGCCGATGAGCAGCACTGCCTCCAGCAGGGCAGCCGAAGCACAACACACCGAACGTGCCCGCGCGTTGGCCGCCTTCACCCAGGCGCTCGCGCCTCGCCTGCCAGGCGATTGGGCCGCCGACATCATGGATCTGCCAACCACGGCTGCCCGTAACGCACTCCATGAGAGGCTCTGGGATCTCGCCCACGCCGACTGGGCGCTGGGCGAGTTCGTGTACTCAAGCGCCGGGGTACTGCGCGGTCCGGCCGGCCGCGAGCTGCTCGTCCTTCCCCGCCCCTTCCCGCACACCGGACAGTACATCGTCGCCCCTCTCCTCCCGGCCGTGTTCGGCCGTACGACGGACGACGTCGAGCACCTCTCCCCGCACGGCATCACCGTGGCCCCCGATCCGGTCCGCGCCGCCGCGGCCGTGACCGGGCGGCTCCTGCCCCGCTACGACACGGCGCTGCGCGGCGCACTGCCCGACTTCTCCCCGGATACCGACCTGCCCTGGGGCGACCCCTGGTCGTACTCGGACAGCGACCCCGCCGCGCTGCGCGACTCCGTGCGCGCTGTGCTCGCCGTCACCGAGTACGGCCTGGACGACGACACGCGAGGCCTGGCGGAAGTCCTCCCCTGCGCCGCCGAGTACGTCTCCGGCTACGACAGGGCGTCATTGGTCCAGGTCGCGACCGCGCAGGCGCTGCTCTTCACCGCGGGGCTCGGCACCGGTTCCCTCCTCGACCCCGAAGCCCCACGGCACCTGCGGAGCCTGTCCGCTCTCCCCCGCCCCGAGCAGTACCACCTGTTGCGGCAGACCGCCGCCCGCCTCGCTGAGCCTCCGCCCGCCCCCAGGCCCTCGGCCGCACGCCTACGCTCGGCCTCCCCATTGCTGGCCAGCCCTACCCGGCCTTCGGCACCACCACCGCCGGCCAGCACCTCGCGCGCCGCCCCGGTGCGCTGAACTCCCCTTGCACGAACGCCTTGCCCGCAAGCTTCCCCCGCCGCCGCCAAGCCTGTCCTCGTCCGGTGGGCAGCCCCACGCCCTCTCCGATGCCCGGCACCGCGCGCGCCAGCATCGCCTCGCAGAACCGAAGACCCGCCCGATGACTTCCGATCCCCGCTCCCGCCTGGTGGCCATCGCACCGCCCTATCTCGCCGGCGGCCCAGCCGACTTCAAGGAGGTACTCCACACCCTGCGCCACGACCACGGCTGGCTCGTCACCACCCACGGCCACGGCGTGCAGGCCGTCAGCCCGTGCAACCGCGCGAAGGTCCACGAGGCCCGCTGGTCCAGCACCCGCCCGGCCCTGACGCTGAGCGCGGAGCTCCTCGACGGGAGCCTGCTCTGGCACGCGACCATCAGCCGACACACTCCGGTCGAGTTCGTCCTGCCCACCGTCGCCGCCCTGGCGGTCGCGCTCCGAGAGGATCCGCACTGGCCCGGCAGCCCCTTTGACCGCGACGTCAGCATCAGCCTCGGCCGATGGGCGCCCGCACCGGGCTGGAGGGTCACGCACTCCGGCGGCTACGAAATCCACGATCCGCCGGACGCCTTGGCCAGCTTCGCCCTGCGCGAGCTGCATTCCGGCGAGAGCAGCGACCCGAGGCACCAGGCGCCTGGGTACAGCTTCTTCGGTGGCCCCGAGGACAGCCCCCACCACTGGAGTGCGGAGTTCTCGCCAAGCTCCCCATCTGTGGTCGTGGCCGCGATGTACCGGGCCGTCGCCGACCCAGCGCCCGTGGTTCGCCGCCCGGCCGAGGTCCCGCCGTACCACTGGCCCCACGCCACGATCGCCCCGCTCGCCGCCCCCGCGCCCGCACGCAGGATCGCCGCTGCAACGCGCACCACCGCCGCACCATCGAAGCCGCCGGCGGTGAAGCCGCCCGGAGAGGCCGGCCAGCCCACCTCACGACGCCAAACCCGATGACCCGCAAGGCCCCGACCATCCACGCCGTCTCCGAGTACATCGCCGTCGTCGAGGCTGCGGCCCGCGGCATCCGGCGGGCTGCCGACGACTGGGACGCCATCAACGACGGCTTCTGCGACGCCGACGGCAATATCGTGGACACCGAGGGGTGGGACCACGGCATCGTCGCCCGCGACCTGGCCGCCTGGCAGC
The DNA here is from genome assembly GCF_053598615.1 of Kitasatospora sp. NPDC001095. NCBI lineage: Bacteria > Bacillati > Actinomycetota > Actinomycetes > Kitasatosporales > Streptomycetaceae > Kitasatospora > Kitasatospora sp. NPDC001095. The sequence continues at coordinate 66,744 of NZ_JBSFKQ010000007.1, forward strand.
ACTACAAGGCGATCCTCCCGTACGCGGCCGGCTTCCTGCTCCGGGTCGGCATGGCGATCGAAGCAGACCCGGCCGACCCGAAGGTCGTCCACAGCAGACGCGCGCTCAGCACCGCCTACCACTCGAGCTTCCGGCGCATCGACGACCTGATCGCGCTGGCCCACGACCTCGACCACCCACTGGCCGAGGAGATCGCCGCCGACATCTGGCACGAGATGAACGAGTGGGCCGACCACGCCCCGGTCCTGGTGGACACCTACCGCCGCCAACACCCCGGGCCCGACCAGACGTTCCGCCCGCAGGATGCCGCGACGGCCCGAACCACCTCCGGCTTGCCCGCGCCGACCCAAGCCTCGACCGAACGGCCCGACACCACCACGCCCCCGCGATCGCCCCGGAGAACTCCCTGATCTCGTCCTCCCCCGACAACAACTCCCCCCACCACAGAGGAAACGCCTGGCGCGAGTACTTCGTCTCCCCCCGCTATCTCGCCCCCGGCGCCGGCCTGCCAGACACCGCGATCGGCCGACTCGCCAATGCCCGCTGGCTCATGGGCGACGACCCGGCGGCCAACGTGTACGCGGCCTCGCCGGACCTGCGAATACGGTTCGGTTTCCTCCCCGAAGCCCCCGGACCTCTGTGGAAGGTCGTGGCCTCCGCGAACCCCTTCCACGACGCTCCGGACTGGCTCGTCACCATGGATCACAACACCCCCGCCGAGATCGTCGCCGACTTCGCCACCGACCTCGTCGCCGCCCACGCAGAAGGCCCCGAGCACTACCTGGCCGACACCTACCCGACCGCCCTCGACGAGACCCTCGTCGCGGCGGGCTGGCACGCTGTCAAGGACGAGCGGCTCTCCCACCTCCCGTGGCAGTCGCCCGACGGGTATGCCGAGGCCCACCACCTCCCGGGCGACCTGGACGCGGAGGCCGAACTGGCCGGCACCAAGGCCCGATGGGTGATCACCGGAGGCACCGACGACGAGCGCTGGTGGATCACCGCGTCCTCGGCGACGCCGACCCGCCTCGTGTCCTCCCTGTACGGCGCCGTCGTCAACCCGAACCCCGTCCGCCGCTACGGCGCCGACCTGCGTACCCTGCCCGCGCGGGCCACCGCCAAGCCGGTAGCCCCGATCCGTGGCAACAGCCGTGCCCTGGCCGCGCACGCAGGAAGCGCCCTCATTCGCTCGGCGCAGCCCGCAGGAACCACCGCCCCGGCGCGAGCGACCTCCCCCAGCATTGAGCGCCACACAGTCTCCCGGTAGCTGCCACGGCCCACAACCTCACATCAACGACGTTGTGTTGTGCCCCAGGCCGAGTGTTCGGTCTCGGTGAAGGTTGCGGAGTCACAAGCCCTGGCACGCAGTTCGCCGTGATCGTTGAGGCGGATGGACTGCGATTCGTTCGTTGATCACGGCGATTCTGGGGCTCACGGCTGACGGGAGTCCCCCAGTACGGCGTTGGCGCTCTCAGAACCTGACGACTGGGCCTCAACGTCGACCGATGTGTGCACCACCGGCCGGCCGGTGGTCTCGTCACGCCCATAGATCGTGCGGACAGCGGTGACCACCATCTTGTCCCAGTGGAGACCGATCATGTCTCCCACGCCGAACCGGGAGCGTGCCCTCCACCTGGTAGGACACCAGCTCCGTGTCGTCTGGGGACGGCCCCGCACCGCCGAGTCCCGCACCCGGAACACGGCTGGCACCGGCCGCGCAAGCCCCTCCAACCCCCCGAACCGAACAACACGGAGAAATCCTGATCTCGCATCCTCTCGACTCCGTCGCCAACGTCAAGGTCAGCGCAGCGACACTGCACGAACTCGCCGACCACCTCACCACCGCCGACACCGATCAGCTCGACCAACTCCTGGAACGCCTCCTGCAGGACGGCGGCCTGCTCCACGCCGCCGAGCGGCTTATCGCCCGTGCCCGTACCGCGGTCGATCCCGACCTCGACGAGACTCACCCCGACCCGGGCTCCGTCCCCGCGTACACGCTCATGCACGCCCTGGCCAGGATTGACGAGGACCTACACGACCGCCGCATGGAGGCGCTCGAATCCCTGTCGGCGGCCCACACTTTCGTCGCCCCAGGGCCCTCGCCCGTCCACGAGGCGGCGGCGCCAGCAGAGCGCACCGCCCAGCCGTTCGTGACGATCCGGCACACCAACACCAGCGAGATCACCACCACCGGCTACAACGCCGCCGCCCGGCGGATCCTGCTCCAGGCCGGCTTCGAAGAGACTCCTGGCTGCGCCTGCCCAGCGACGGAAACCAACACGGACCGGACGCACGGGCCTGCTCGGCAGCCAGCGAGCTGCTCGCCGCCAGCCACCCCGTGCGCCTGGACCGAGCCCTCGGCCGGCCGCTGAGCGCCGACGGTACGCCCCTGCCGGGAACACCCGTGTTTCCTGCCTGCGTGAGCGGACGGTCCGGTGCGCCCCCCTGCCGGGCCGGTCGCCGACGTCGGCACAGTCCGTGATCCGCTCCGAGAGCGGCCCGACTTCCAGCACATTGCCAACCCCGCCCGCACGCAGACCCGTTGAAGGATCCTCGCTTTGACCACACCCGGACCGCCCGGCACTCCAGCACGCACCAAGGGCGGCGAACTTCGGGCCAAGGTGGCCCAACTGCTGGTCGACCAGCCGGCGGACACGCTCACCATCGGGGACATGGCCCGGCGGCTGGGCCACTCCCACGGTGCCGTCCGCAACGCCGCCCTCACCCTGGTGCGACGCGGCGAAGCCGACCAGCTCGGCACCGGACAGCCGCAGTTCCGCGCGAACGGGAAAACCACGGCAGCCGCGCAGACCGCGGTGATCAGTCCACCGGGAACCCACTCTCCCCGCGCCGCCGCGGCCACGGCCCGCACGACCGCTCCCGCAGCGAACACGCCCAAGCACGGCGGCCCTATCCGCCGCGCGGGAGGCCAGCTCTACCACCCCCGAGCTGGCCGACCTGCCCGACGTCGAGGCGCTGAATCGTCTACGCGACGCCGACGTGCCGGTGCTGCTCTACGGTCCCCCCGGCACCGGCAAGACGTCCCTGGTGGAGGCCGCGTTCCCCGATCTACTCACCGTCGCGGGCGATGGCGACACCACGGTCGGCGACCTGATCGGCGATTACACGCTGGACGACAGCGGGGGCTACGTCTGGCAGTACGGTCCGCTGGTCACCGCGATGACCGAGGGCCGCGCCCTGCTGATCGACGACGCCACCCTGATCTCGCCCAAGGTTCTGTCGGCGATGTATCCGGCGATGGACGGGCGCCGCCAGATCCAGGTCAAGGCGCACAAGGGCGAGACCGTCACGGCCGAGCCCGGCTTCTTCGTGGTGGCGGGCCACAATCCGGGCGTACACGGGGCGATCCTGACGGAGGCGCTGGCGTCCCGGTTCAGCGTGCAGATCCAGGTCGGCACGGACTACGACCTCGCCCTGGCCCTGCGGATCGATGCCCGGGTGGTCCGGGTCGCCCGAAACCTCGCCCGCCAGGTCGAGCTCGGCGAACTGGGCTGGGCCCCCCAGCTGCGGGAGCTGATCAGCTACCAGAAAACGGAGGCCGTCCTCGGCACCAAGGCAGCGCTCGCGAACCTGGTCGGCATCGCGCCCATCGAGGACCGCGACGCCGTCGCCGCCGCCGTCATCAAGGCTGCCGGCGTCAAGGAGGTCGCTCCCCTCACCCTCGGCAAGCAGCTCCCCGCCGCGACCGCTTCGGCCGCCCGGCAGCCCCCGGGAAGCACCAGCTCCGCGCCCCGGGGCCGCCAGCGATGAGCGCCCACGGCCACGTCCAGTCCTCCGTCACCGCGCCCGACGACGATTCCGACCTCACGCGCTGGGACGACGACGGCGCCCCGCCCGCACAGCACCGTTCCTCCCCGGCCGCGTGGCTGCGCGTGGGAGCCGAGCTCGGCGATCGGCTGGTCGCCCTGTCCGGCCGCCAGGACCTGCTCGTCACCTGCCGCCCCGGCACCCGCAGCGGCGCACCGGCCGCCTTTTTCCCCGGCCTGGCGGAGATCGAGTTCGACTCCGGCCTGTTCGCCCCCCTCCAACCCCACGAGGTCCATCCGCGGATCGTGGGCGACGAGGAGCGCTATCCCGCCGCCTGGGGAGTGCTCGTCCACGAGGCCGCCCATGCGGCCCACTCCGTATGGGAGCAGCCGGCCGGTGCGGATCCCCGCGCCGTCGAGGCCGCGCTCCTGCTGGAGGAGAGCCGTGCCGAAGGCGCGCACCTGATCAGGCGGCCCACCGACCGCACGTACCTGCGCACCAGCGCCCGGACCCTGGTCATGCCCGACATCGCCAACCCCAGCGTCCAGGGCATCGAGCACGCCGCCAGCGTGGCGGCCCTGATCCTCGGCCGCCGGGACGCCGGCATCCTGGACGCCGGCGAGACCCGGGCCGTCGCCGACCTGTGCGAGAAGGTCTTGGGCACCGACCTGTTGGCCACCCTCACACGCATCTGGACCGCAGCCCATCGCTGCGCCGACCACGACGCCACCACCATGCTCGCGCACGCCCAGGACTGGTGCGACGCCCTGGACACCGCTGCCCCCGCGCTGCCCGTGCCGGAGGACCTCACCGATCTACTGTCCGGCGCCGTGGTGGTCGTCATGGACAACATGGCCGCCAACGACGCCGCCGACCTCGCGGCACAAGTCTCCGCGACCAACGCCGTGGCCGCGCAGACCAAGGCGCAGGCCAAGGACCGCGCCCAGCAGGCCGGCCGGCGACGCCAGGCCGCCGCCACCGCCCGGTCCGTCTTCAATTCCCGCGGCACCACCGTCAGCCCCGACGGCACACCGGTGCCCTCCGGCAACCCCGTCACCGGCACCCGCCGGCCCACCGCCGCCGAGCAGACCGCCGCCGCGCGCCTGAGCCGAGCACTTCGCGCCGCCGCCTACCGCGAGCGCACGGAGGAGCGAACCACCAGCCCGACCCCGCCCGGCCGCCTCAACATGGGCAGGGCCCTCGCCCGCGACGCCCAGCGCGCCGCCGGATCGATACCCACCGCAGAGCCGTTCACCCACACCCGCCGCCGCCACTCTCCCACCCCACCGCTGCGAGTGGGCATCGCCGTCGACGTCTCCGGCTCCATGTCGGCCGCCTGCGGGCCCGTCGCGTCCGCTGCCTGGATCGTGGCCCGCGCCGCGGCCCTGACCGACCCCGACTCCCGCACCGCCACCATCGCCTACGACATGAACCTGACCGCACTGACCCGGCCCACCCACCAGGCCCCAGACCGCGTGACGACGTTCGATGCCAACGGCGGCAACCACAACCTCGGCGACGCCATCGACGCACTCGACCACGGCCTCGACCTCAGCCGCCCCGGCACCGGCCGCCTCCTCGTGATCGTCACCGATGCCCACTACACCGGCAACGAAACAGCTCAAGCCGTCACCCGCATCAAACGCCTCACCGCCGCCGGCTGCGCCGTACTCCAGCTCACCCTCACCGCGGAATCCCGCCACCTGCCGGGGACCACCCTGCTCCACCTGCCCCGGCCCTCCAGTGCTCCCGCCGCCATCGCCAAGGCCGCCACCGATGCCATCCGCAAAACACGCTAAGACGCCGGCCGAGGCGTTGGGCTCGGTGCGGCAGACCTCGCCGCCAGGTTCGCCGAACTCCCGGCCCGGACCGAGGCCAACCGCTCCACGGTCCCCTTCCCCAGCCAGGCCGGCAACCCTCCGCCGCGGCGCTCCCGCTGGCACAACCCTGTCCGCCAACTTCGCCAACTTCACCGAGACGAGTGGTCCACCACTGGCCAGGCTCACCGAGACTCCGCCGGGTTCATCTAGACAGGACACCGAGCCCCGCTCGGCCTGGGGGTCGCTCGTCGCGCAGCGCCCTTTGTTCGCCTCCGGCAGACACCACAAACTACGTATATCGGCCATCGGCAAGGAACCATGGACGCCTTCGACAAGGAAGGCGATCATCATGACCGTCGCCGTCACTGCACCCACCGTCCCCGGCCTCGCGCCGGGCGGCCGCATCGAGCACCGGAAATGGCTGACCGGCGAGGGCAGCCCCTACCTGATCAGCGACTTCCTGGCCCTCCACAAGTGGAGCTGGGTCATCGACCCGCGCGGCACCATCCACGCCGCGTCCCCCGACACACGCGTCTACCTCGGCTACGCGCCCGACGACCCGACCGCAGACACCTGGACGATCGCGGTCACCGGCACCGCCCACGATCCCGGCTGGAAGGCGGCCTTCGACCGTCACGCACCGGTCGAGCTGGTCCTCGATCTGCTGACCGCCATGTACACCCGCACCACCCGCTGATCTCGAAGGGCCTCGTCATCACCGCCGACAGCAGCACCAGCGAATCCGACATCACCAAGAACCTCGCGGACGCGCAGTACCTTGCCATCGCCGGGGCCGTCACCACTGCCTTCACCGCCACGGTCTGCGTGGGCCTCCACGCGACCCTGCTCACCCTAACCCTGCTTTTGACCTGTCTTCAGCAGATCGTCCTCCAGGTCAAGCTCCAGCGGCTTCAGCGTGCGACGACCATCGCCTTCGCCGCGGGCCGCATCGCCCGCCAGCGCGACAAGTCCAGCTGATCACCACTCCGGTCCCGTCGCCCCTCTTGCCCTTCGCCCGGGAGCTAGCAGCCCGCGAAGCCCACCATCCGCCCCCAGAACAACCGCCGCCTCAAGCTGTTCGTTCGAGGCCTGCTGGTCACCGGAATCACCGGCACCAGCGGGTTCGGCGCACTCGGCGCCTACAACGCCCTCGCCCACCACGCCGTCGACAGAGGCTCCCTCATTGACTGCGGCTCCTTCACCATCTTCACGCTCGGCGCCGCCAGATCCTGGGACGACCTGACTGACGCCGATGTCCTCGCCCTGCTGCACGCCTCCCCCTGCCGCGCAACGCCGACAATCTGGCACGCCGCCTCGGCCGCCAGCCCGGCCCGGTCCGGTCCGGCTCAGCCTGGCCCGTCTGGAGCGCGCCGGGCAGGTCGAAGCGGTCAACGCCGTCAACTGCACTGTCCGCTACGGAACCTGCTGAGCGGCGCCCTACCGGGCACGAAGACCCATGCGGGCCCGCACCATAGGTGCGGGCCCGCAGTCGCTGTGTCCTGGTCTGATGGCCCTCCCCTCGCTGATCAGAACCGGGCGCCGAGAACGCCCGGCAACGGGAACATCCGGGCTCCTACGCGGTCCGTCACCGATGCCCCAGCCACCACAGCGCACCGCTGACGGCCGCCGCCCCCGCCGCTGACGACGCGCCTCTCAGCGCACTGATGCCGGCCATCCGCAGGTACCGCCGCCATCGGACTCCAGCCGTCCTACGGCACTCCCCCTCCGCGCCACGGACCTGCCCCGCGCCGATCGAGTCCATTGCCATCTCCTGCCCCTCCCGCGCGCGTTGGCGCCACCGGCCGGTTGCTCCGGCCTCGTGTCTTCATCGAAGCAAGTGGCGTTCAGCCCAAACCGGGGGAACCTCGGGGGGTTCTACGGCGGGTGGACACTACACCGGGCCGCGGCCGTCCACTTGGTGTTCGCCACAGCCCGGCCAGAGCCCACGCGGCGGCACTACGTTCGCCTCATGGCCAGAACTTCCCCCAGCCCCGCCGACCGACGGTTGATCGACCTCGCGGCACAGCACGGCGCCGAGGTGTCGGCGCGCCATCTCGAACGCTGGCGTAGCCGTCCGAACCCGCTGCTCCCTCCTCACCGCCGGTACTACCCCGGCCGCCCCTCGGGTGGCAGCTCCTCGACGGCGGACGAGCAGTTGGTCGCGTTGGTGGTTTGGCTCGCCCAGAACCGCCGCCAGGGCGCGGACCGCAGCCACCTCGCGCTGAGGGCCTTCGGCGCGGGCCTGCCCGTGCCCGAGGAGACCGTTCGCCACGCCTTCGCCCGCCCGGCCGAGGACCTGGCCAAGCAGCTGCGCCGTGGCTTCGGTCCCATGCCGGTGGACGGTGATCTCCAGGAGTGGGTGTACGACGGCGCAGCCGACCTGGCCGGCACCCAGGAGCGCCGCCTTACCGCAGTGCAGCGCCGCGTCCAGGCGATCGATCGGCAGGTCCGGGCAAGGCCGAACCTCGCCCCAGGGTGGCAGTTCGCCACCGAACTTGATCCGGGAGCCACCGAGGCCGACCCACTGGACAGGACCGACTTCCTGTTCCACTCGGCGATCACAGCCATGGCCGGCCCCAGCGAGATGACCCCCGCTACGCTCGCCCGGGCGGCCCGCAGCACTGTCGCGGACGGCACCCCGCAGTGGGCCGCCCACCTGCTGGAGACCGATCCCCGCGACCCGCTGGCGGCCCTGGCAGCCCCACCGCAACACCAGCTCCCGGGCCTACCTGCCGACAGCATCGCCAACCACCTCTACACCGTGGCCCGGGCAACCCCGATCGAGCGGCTGCAAGCAGCCTGGACAGCAGCAGGGGAAATCCCGCCCTGGGCAGAAACCAGCTGCGCGGCCGTCGAGGCCGAGCTGTCCGCCGGCCAACCGGCAGAGGCCACCGAACAGTGGGCGATGGGCATGATCTTCGGGGCCAGCCGGACCTTCCTGCTGACCGGGCTGTCCGAGCCGGACCCTACGCCAGCGGAGCAGGCCGCCACCGCCGTGCAGCTGATCCTCATGGCCGACGCCTTCAACACCACGCTCGCGGACACCGACGACGACGGCCGCGAGGCGATGCGGCGGCTGGCCCCGGCCTTTCTCCTCGCCCTGCTCACGGTGGAGTAGACGACGTCTCGGACGTCGCTACGGGCAAAAGGACGTGAGCTGGACTGCGTTCCAGGGCAGGATGGTCGGTCGTGAACACCGATGCAATCAAGGGCGATTGGACCCGTCGGGTCTACCTGACCTGGCTGGCCCGGGACGTCCGGTACGCCCTGGCCACCTTGGGTGAAGCGGCCAACCTCACCGGCCAGGTTCCGCCCGACCCGAAGGCGTGGATGCTGCTGGAGTCCTTCCTGATGTACACCGCGAAGGTCTCCAAGATGCTCAAGCCGATCATCGGCAGGCCGCTCCCAAGCCAGACGTCGGAGGGGCGGGCCTGGCGTGGGCAGCGCGGCAAGTACCTGTGCGGTCTGCTTGAGGTGCCTAACGACGCTGCGGTACTTGACCGCAAGGTGCGCGACGCCGCCGAGCACTTCGACGAGTACCTGGACGAGTGGGTCGTCCACCACCCCCGGCCGACCACGGCTGAGTGGGAGCAGGGGATCGGTTCTACCTTCCCGCCGCCGCCGGCACAACGCATTGATGCGGCGTCGTGGCGGGTCACGGTGGCAGGCCAGGAACTGGACCTCGGGACGATCGAAGGCGAGCTGCGGCAGATCCTAGCCAAGGCGGTCGAGCTGGAACCGCTGGCCGGGCTGGACGACACCGGGCTCGCCACCGGGCTCGCAGGTCTCCCGCCACTCCCCTCCGAGCTGCGTCTCAACGCGCCGACCAGGCGGCCCGACGAGCACATCATGACCGGCACCGGCCAACCGATCCCCGCCGTCGGCGCCAACTCGGCGCAGGCGCCGGAAGGGCCTCACATCGCCGCCGCGGTGGTCGTTCAGGACCACCGCGTGCTGCTGGTGCGCCGCCGCAACCGTGAGGGCACACTCCTGTGGCAACTTCCCGCCGGAAAGCTGCAACACGGGGAGACACCACACGCTGCCGCCGCCCGCGAGACCCGGGAGGAGACGGGGCTCGACGTCGCCTTCTCCGAACTGCTCGGAGAGCGGCGCCATCCGGACACCGGCCGGTACCTGTTCTACGTGGCGTGCCAGGTAGTGGCCGGTGTCGCCGAGGTGATTGCGCCCGAGGAGATCGCCGAGGTGGCGTGGGTCGAGCACGGCGCACTGCCGAAGTACGTGCCTCAGGGGTTCTTCCCGCCGGTGCAGGCGTACCTCGACGCCGCTCTCCGCCCATGACCCCGGTGTGTTCCGGGCCCGAGCGCCGCACCGATTGGCCCCGGACGCCAACACCAGATGGGACGCACCGGGCAGATCGAGCACTCGGTTCACGTTGAATCCAACGCAACATCGTTGCGTTGGATGCTCCTCCCCGCCTGGAAGGGGCATCAAGGGGGCCGGGTTCGGTCGGCTCCCTTGATGAAGCCCAGGCCGAGACCCTTCGCGGCATCCGATGAATGTTGCATCGGATGCAAGACCGCTCGTTACTGGAAGTACGCCCCGCGGAAGAGGCCGTCGAATCCGAGGCCGCGGTACATCTCCTCGAACGAGTCCCACTCGCGTTCCTCGAAGGAGTCGTGCCGGGCGCCGGCGACATCGCCAACCTCGAGGTCCGTCTCGCGCCACTCGTGTGCGCAACGGCAGCGGACGAAGACGAGGTTGGGGTGGACGTGGATGAGGAGCCAGTCGCAGGTCGCCTGGCACTGAGCGCAGGAGATGAGCATGCCGCGAGGGCTCAGGGGGCCGGGGTGCGGGACAGCCAGGGTGCTCGGAACTGGCTCGGCTGGCTGCGGCTCCTGGCCGAAGCGGAAGTGGGTGAAGCCAGGCAGGTCGTCGCTGCGGTCAGACATGGTCAAGGAGCCCCCAACTCGTGATGTACGGGATAGAACATCCCGCAAAGAGAATCTTGTTCCATATTGTCTGTTTTGCCGATGTCGGCTCGGTCACACCTGGGCGGCATGGCTCGCGGCAACCTTCGACGGCACGCTCACCTTCACGAGCCAACTGCCTGCACCGAGCGCTCTGGGGAGTTGGAAGTAACACGTGGGACACCCCAGTTCCGTCTGCACGTACAACGTGTCCGTCCGCTGATTTCGCCCCACGTCGTAGCTGCCGTAGAGTCACTGTCACCGACGCGGGGTGGAGCAGCTCGGTAGCTCGCTGGGCTCATAACCCAGAGGTCGCAGGTTCAAATCCTGTCCCCGCTACCACGAAGGCCCGGGGCCGGAACGCAGTGCGTTCCGGCCCCGGGCCTTGTTCGTTGGGCTAGTTGACGGTGATGTCGAGGTGGCAGGCGGCGTCGGCGAGGTGCTGGAGGCAGCGCTCGGCGGTGGTGTCGCGCGCGACGAGGTGGGCGACGCGGGCGGTGCCGAGGTCGCCGGCGGGCGGCAGGGCGACGTGGTCACCGGTCTGCTTTTCCCAGACCAGGCGCTCCAGCCACGGCTGCTCGCTCAGCGTGGGGTCCGCCGTGGCGCGGGTGAGGCGGCCGGTGGCGGGGGCGTAGGCCATGTGGATGGCCGCGGCTCGGCGCCTGGTGGGGGCGAGGTCGGGCTGCAAGCCGAGGGCGATGTCGGCGGCGGCGAGCGGGAGGTCAATGCCGGTGGCCTCGCGGACCAGGTGGGGGATCAGGTCTCCGGCCAGGCGTCCGTTGACCTCAATCAGGCGGGGGGTGTTGCCGCCGTCGGTCAGTCGCATCTCGACGTGGGAGATGCCGTTGGCGAAGCCGACGGCATCCAGGGCCTGTACGGCGGTGGGCCCGACCAGGGCGAGGAGCGGGTCTCCCGCTTCGACGCTGTGGCCGGTCTCCTCGAAGTACGGCGCGGGCCCGAGGCGCTTGCGGGTCACGGCAACGGGCGTGGTCACGCCGAGGACGGTGACGCACTCGACCGAGACCTCCGGCCCGTCCAGGTACTCCTCGACGAGGACACCGAAGCCGTCGTCGGCGTGGAGGGCGGCCTGGGTGTAGGCGTCGACGAGGTCGAAGGAATCATCCGCCCGGCGCACCCCGATGCTGCCCGCCGCAGCGGTCGGCTTGACGACGACGGGGTACCCGATGCCCTCGGCGGCGGCGAGGGCCTGGTCGAAGGAGTCGACGCGGACGCTGGCCGCGGAGGGGACACCGGCGGCGGCGAAAGCCGCGCGGCTGGCAGCCTTGTTGCGGCAGGCGTGGGCGGTGGCCTCGGAGTTGCCGAAGGTGCCGAAGGCGCTGGCCAGGCGAGCGGCGCTCGGCTGGGCGTACTCGTCCCAGCTGAGCACCCCGGTGATGCGGTGGTGCCGGGCGAGGCGCTCGGCGGCGGCCAGGGCCTGGTCCGGGTCCCGGGTGTCGGTGACCTGGTGGTCGGCGATGTACGGCAGTTGCCAAGTGGGCTCGTGCTGGGCAAGGAGGACGACGCGGTGGTGCTCGGCGATCTGCTCCAGCGTGTAGCGGCGGTACTGCTCGTCGCCGGAGGAGACGAGCAGGAGGGTCGGGGTGGTGCTGGTCAGGAGGTGGTCCTTCCGGGGGGTGAGCGTGCGGGGGTGTCACCAGTGCAGGTCGGGGTGGTGGCGCAGGGCCTGTTCGCCGAGTCGGCGGGAGAGGGTGGTCAGGGCGTCGGCGGTGGTGGCAGCCTCAGTGGGCAGGTGGATGACGGTGCGCAGGACCGTCGGCCGGTAGCCGAGGCGCTTCTTGGCCAGGTAGTTGGCGCGTCCGGCGTCGATGCGGCGGGCGCCGTGTTCGATGGCCCAGCGGGGGGCTTCGGTCATCAGCCAGGTGTAGGCGTGGCGGCCGAGGGGGTGCTGGTAGTCGATGCCGGAGGCCCACAGGTAGAGGCACCTGTCGTGGAGGAAGGCGTACATGCCGCCGACGAGGCGCCCCTGGTGGCGGGCGGCGAGCAGGACGGCGCCGGGGACCTGGGCGAGATGCTCGAACATGTCGTGACCGTAGAGGGCGGTGCCGTGGCGCTCGGCGGTGCCGACGGCCAGCGCGGTGAACTCCTCCAGGTGCGACAGCATCCGGGGGCCGGTGAGCGGGTCGAGGGTCAGTCCGGCCTCGGTGGCGCGGCGCCACTGGCGGCGGGCGTCGCGGCGGTGGCCGGCGGGGGTGTCGTCCCACCAGTGGTCGAGGCCTGCGCAGGTGGGCAGGTCGCGCACGTGGGCGACGTCCGTGGCCAGGTTGAGGACGCGGGCGGCGCCTTCGTGACGTCCGGCGGTGGTGAGGCGGTCGGCCTGGTCGGCGGTGAGCCCGGAGTAGACGACGGCGTGGGCACCGTACTCGTCGGCGAGGTGGAGGCCTGCGAGCGTGGCCAGGCGGGCGCTGGTGTCGGTGGCGGCTCCGGCGCCGCCGTACTGGCCGTGGGGGCTGCCGGAGTAGAGGACCGGGCCGAGCCACACCGGTGCGACGCCCGCGTCGGTTTCCTGGCTGGACCAGTACGGGCAGCCTCGGGCGGGGACGAGGAAGTACGGCACCGTCTCGGTGATGCCGGCGCCGAAGTCCGTGATGTGCAGGTGGCGGTGGGCATCGATCTGCTCGGTGGTGAGCTTCTCCCAGGCGGCGGTCCACGCGCGGGTGCGGGAGGGGTGGGCTGCGGGGTGGCTGTCGTCGGGGGCGTCGGCGATCGTGTCGTACCAGGTGCTGAGGGCGTGGGTGATCTCGTCGTCGGCGTCATTGGTGCTGTGGGTGATATGTCTCTCCGGCAGGTCGGTTGTGTGGTCGGTCGGCCCGGTTCGGGCTCGGTGTGCACCGGCCGAGTGGGTGGTCAGCGGGTGGGGCGGTGCCGGCCTGGTGGCGGTGCTGCGGTCGCGGCCTCAGTGGCGGGTGAGGGCTGGACGGGAAGGTTGCTCGCGCGGGCGAGGGCGGCCTTCATCTGCTGGTCCCGGTCGGGGACGGGTGTGCCGATCCTCGGCGTGATGTGCACGGCCAGTGCGGGCAGCAGGCCTTGCACGAGCCGCTGGGCGACGGGCCAGGCCTCCTGGTTGCGCAGGTCGTCGGCACGGCGCAGGACGGGCTCGATTTTTTCGGGCGGTCCGACGAGGGCTGCTCTCGCGTCACGCCAGCCGTCCCGGATCTCCTGGAGGTGGGCGAGCGCGTATTCGACGATGTCGAGGCGTCGCAGGTCGGGGCCGACGGCTGGGTCCAGGTGGTCCTCGACGTGGGTGGCGGATCGGATGCCGGCGACGACGTGCTGCCCGGTGTCGAGGAGTACCTCGACGTGGTACCAGGCCCTGCGGTTGCGGTCGTGCTCGGATTCGAAGATCTGGGCCCTTCGGTCTCGGGTGTCCGACCAGGAGTGCTCCCCGACCAGGGCGTTGCTCAGGTCCTGGAGGCCTTGGACGGCGTTGGCCGTGGCTTCCGAGCGGGCCCGCCAGAGGGCCTGCTGGTAGCGCGGTGCGAGGGTGCCGGTGATCTCGGCCGCCACCGTGGCCGTATCCAGCTCCTTCGCGAAGCGGTCCGGTGCGGTCGGCTCCGGTGCGCCGCCGAAGAGGTGGTGGCTGTCGTCGGGCCGGGCCGGGCCGACGAGGAGCGGAGTGTCGGCGCCCGGCCGGACCGCGAGCAGGCGCTCACCGGCGGGGCCGGTGAGGGCGATGGCGGTGTGCGGAGCGGTGGTGCTGGTGAAGCCGGGCCAGGACCAGGACCAGGCCCGGTCGTGCAGGTCGGCGAGGTCGCGGCCCGGGTGGAGCGGCAGGGGCCGGACCGACCAGCCGGGCAGGTGGCCGGCCAGGCTCTCTGCGAGTGGCGAGGTGACGGGGTCTGCCGGTCGGTCCGGAAGGGCGTTGCCGTGTTCGTCGAAGTACACGCGCGCGAACCGTCCGGCCCCAGGGGGCGACTCAGTGAGCCGGAACAGAACTTCGGTACTCGCCCACTGGCCTTCGGTGGTATAGGAATTGACGCCGAACGCGAGCTCCCAGCGCGGGTGGGCGTTGGGAAGGTAGGCCCGCAGGTGCTCGAAGGCCGCGAAGTCCTCGTCGGTGAGGTCGGCGTGGTCGATGTAGGCGATCGGGTCGTCGGGCACGGTGTCCTCCGGATCAAGCGGCCATCAGGGGCCGGTCGGCGTTGTGGGGGTGCTCCCAGGCCGCGCGGTGGGCACGCAGTCCGCGGAAGCAGGCGATGGTGCCAGCCGAGACGAGGAGTCCGGCCACGGCGACCAGCAGGCTCAGGTGGTCGGCGGGCCACAGGGCGACCAGGAGCCCGGCCAGCGGGAGCGGGGCGAGAACGAACAGGACGGTGGTGGCGAGCGTGGCGGCGAAGGCCCGCTCGGGGATGAGGCGGGCGCGGGCGGTGCGCAGGACTACGGTCACCGCGCCCTCGCCCGCCATCAACAGCCCGACCGCGGCGGCGTAGAGCGGGAGGTTGGGTGCCAGGGCGCTGGCGAGGGTGGCGGTGCACATGGCGGCGGCCGAGGCCGTGCCGACGGCGAACAGGCCGAAGCGGTCTATGGCGCGGTGGGCGACGGCGACCGCGGCCAGCGAGAGAGCGGCGGCGAGGCTCCACACCGCGCCGACGGCGGCGCTGGAGTGGTGCAGGGTCCGGGTCACGGTGACGGGGGCGGAAACCTGGAGCAGGCCGCTGGCCAGGTTGACGCAGGCCAGCGCTCCGACCAGCCAAGCCAGCGCGGGGGTACGGCGCAGGGTGCCCATGCCGGTGGCGAGGCTGGCCAGCGGGTGGCGGGCAACGGCGTCGGTGACGACGTGCAGGTGCGGGCGATGGGTCCGCACGCTCGCGGCGACGGTGGCGGTGACGGCTGACAGGATCGCGACGACCACCAGCAGCAGGGCCGGTCCGGCGAGCAGCAGCAGGCCGCCGATCATCGGGCCGATCAGGAGGGCGGCCTGGTCGGTGCCGGTGAGGACGGCCTGGACACGGTGTGCGCGCTCGCCAGCCCGGCGGCTGGCTTCAGCGGCCACGGATTCGTTGGCGAGGTAGGCGGCCTCGGCGAGCATGCCGGCGATCACGCCGAAAACGAGCACCAGCCATGCCCCGGCTCCGACGGCGAGTCCGATCAGGGTGGCGAGGGCGGTGCAGCCGCGCAGCAGGCTCGTGGCCAGGACGGCGGTGCGGGGGCTGTACCGGTCGATGATGGGGCCGGCGCCCGCGATGGCGGCGAGGCGGGGCAGCCATTCCAGTAGGAAGGCCAGTCCGGCCCATCCGGGCGAGTGGGTGAGGGTGAGGACGAGCAGCGGCACGGCGTACATGACCACGGCGGCGGCGAGCGAGTCGCTGGCGCGCAGGGTGTAGCAGCGCAGCATCCAGTCGCGGTCGGCCGCGCTGGTGGCTCGGTGCCGTTGGTGGCCGGCGGCGGTCGGGCGGGACAAGGGCGGTCTCCTGCGTGGGTGCGGCGAAGTGGGGTTGGTTCGGCCGCCGACGGAGCCCTGGTGGCGTCCGTCGGCGGCCGGGTCAGCGGCGCTGCCGCGTGGCGGCAGCGGTCGTGGCGGGCGGGACCGGGGCCGTCGCGCTGGTGATCCGGGCCGGCTTGCCCGCGGCGGGGTGCGGCAGCTTCGCGATGTGCCGTACTCGCCAGGTCAGCACGGCGGTGACCGAGCCCGCGGTGTCCAGCTCTCGCCATGAACGGGCGCGCTCCAGCAGCGCGTTGGGGTCGTGCCCGGCTGCCTCTGCCTCGGCGAGGGCGGCGGCCAGGGCGTCGAACTCCGGCTCGGCGAGCATCCGCTGACCGTCCTCACCGGGTACCGCCCGGCGCACGGCCTGCTCGAGGCGTGCGCGCACCGCGGCGGGGAGCTGGCGGCCGCGCTCGCGCAGGGCGGCCAGCGGCTGGTCGGCGGCCTGCTGGTAAGCCGCTCGCAGACGGTCGGCCGCCGCAAGGGCGGCGGCGGCCTGCTGGCGGTGGCCCTGCTCGGTGTGCCAGCGGCTGGTCGCGATCACGAGCAGGATCAGCGCCGACAGCACGGTGGCGGCGGCAGTGGCGTCCGGGCCCCGGTTGGTGGTGTAGCCGCCGGACAGCACCGCGCGGGCGGCGGCCCGCACGGCACGGGAGTCGGCGTTCGCGGCTCGCACGTGCGAGCGCGAGGCTCGCTCGTACGCCCGGGCCGCGGCCAGCAGCTCCTGCTTCTGTGCTGGCAGGGCCGTGGCCGCCAGGGCGTCGAGCACCTCCCCGGTCGCCTCGACCACCCCGGCCGCGTCCTCGGGCTCGCCGTGCAGGAGGTTGATGGCCTCCATGACCGTGTCCGCCGCCCGGAGCCGGGCGGCGGCTGCCGGAGACCGGCGGCCAGCCGGAGTGCGGCCACCACCGTCCTGTGCCGCGGGACCGGGATTCTCCCCACGGTCCGGGGCCGGAGCGGCGAGGCGGCGGCGGATCTTGGGCAGGGTCAGGTCGGGGGCAAGCTTGTACCCGCCGAACCACACCGGTTCGCCGGTGGCGTCGTGCTCTCCGACGACGGCGACGCTGTAGCCGAGGGTGTCGCCGGACGGGCCGATCTTGCGGTTGACCAGCACGCCTGCTGTCTCCAGCCGGGTGAAGAACTCGGCTTCGTTCACCGCGCCGGCCAGGGCCTGGCGGACCGCGTCGCGCAGCTGCTGCCGACTCGTGTCCGCCTCGCCGAGGCGGGCGGCCTTGTGCTTCTCGCGGTTGGTGGGCTCCTTCGCGGCCGTGCCGTCACCGGAGTTGAGTTCGCGCAGCCCCCACTCGCGTTCGATCTTTCGGCACTCGGCCTGGGCCCGGCGGAAGTCGCACTCGATGTCCGCCTTGAGCAGGTTGCCGCGCACGATGGTGGCGGCGATGTGGATGTGGTCGTCGGCGTGGCGGACGGCGACCCACCGGCAGCCGTCGGGATCGCCGTCCTCGGCGATCCCGGTGGCGGCGACGACCCGGCGCGCCACCACCGCCCACTCTTCGTCACTGAGCAGCCGGTCTTCGGGGGCGGTGCGGACCGAGCAGTGCCACACGGGCTTCTTCAACCGGCGCCGGGGGCCGCGCTGGTCGACCCGCAGGTCGAGTGCCGTCTGGAGCTGCTTGATCGTGGCGTTCGGATCGCGTCCCGGGTCGGGTGCGAAGCCGTCCCAGGAGGCAACGAGGTGCGGGTCGGTGTGCTCGTCCTTACGTCCGGGGCCGTAGAGGTAGGCCAGCAGACCGTACGTCCGCTCGCCGCGGGTGATGTTCGGGTTCAGTGCTTCTTCCGCTGCTTGAGGAGTCCAGCTGCCGTGGAGTCGACTGTGGCGATGGCGCCGCGGACCGCGGTCAGCGCCGCGACCAGATCGGCCGGGTGTGGGAGACCGCCGGCGTTCAGCTCCCGTGCGATCTGGTTGATGTTGTTGCCGACGCGGGCGGTCTGCCGGCGCGCGGCGGCGAGTTCGTCGATCGCACGGTCGAGCTGATCGTCTGGGTTGCGAGTGGAGTTGGGGTGCGTCGCGGCAGTGAGCGCTGCGCTCGCGACGAAGCGGGCGACGGTCTCGGCACGATCGGCGGCGGCGCGGCGGATGAGGGCTTGCTCGTCGTTGCTCACGCGGATCGTCAGGATTCGCTGGCGCTGCTGCGGCTCGTGGAAGCGGCGACGCGGACGGCGCTCTGCGGTCGACTCGGCGGCGTCGGCGACGGGCTCGGCGGCGGTCATCTCGGGTTGTTCCTGTCGGTTGTCCTGCCCGCCGATGCCCCCTGGCTGCGGCGAACCGAGTGTCGTGGTCGAGCGCCCCCGCTCGGCCACGGCACTCGGCCCTTCCCCCGCCCTGGGCGGGGGCGAGCCCTTGGAGTGTCCGATAGGACACTCCAAGGGGATAGCTCGCTCCGCCGTAGGTGGCAACGCGCCCGGATTCCGGGGCGGTTGGCGGCGGCCAGAGTCAGGCACATCCTCGGGGCCGGCTGGAGAGCGGGTAGTCAGAAGTCGTCGTCGCCGGCCAGTCCACGGGCGGCGAGCGCCGAGATCAAGTGATCCATGACCAGCTCCTCCGTCTGACCGCCGCTCAGGATCTCGACCGGACCGCCGACGGTCCGCCGGACCTTCCAGCGGCCGTCGCCCAGTGACTGGGCGCTGTGGACGTGATGGTGGCGGGCCAGGACGGCCATGAAGTCGGCAACGATGTCGCGGTCCGCCAGCACGGTGGTGCTCATGTGGTGCTCCGTTGGTGAGTTGGGGAGGGTGGGGAGGTGGGGATAGTGCACAGTCACCGGCGTGGTGGCGGTGGCCTGTCGGTCCGCAAGGCCTCGAGAATCTCCGGAATCCGGTCGTTCGCCACGCTGAGCCCCTGACGACGGATGCCCTCGCGGACCGTCCGGTACGTGATACGACCTGCCTGTGCTGCGGCCTGACGGCCAGCAGCTAGAAGCGCCGGATCCAGTCCTTCAGGTGGACCGCCGGGTCGAGCACCCGGACCGCCGGGCGGAGGAACCGGACCACCGTCGGACGGACCGCCGAGCGAAGAAGCCGGACCGCCGCCGACCGGACCGCCGCCCTCAGCCGGA